>NZ_AP025514.1:633918-950877 GCF_024347655.1 Vibrio toranzoniae
TGCACGGTGACCTGCACGATTTCATGAACTGGCACGGTCCTATCCTGACAGATTCAGGTGGCTTCCAAGTATTCAGCCTAGGTGCAATGCGTAAAATCACTGAAGAGGGTGTTCATTTCCGTAACCCTGTCAACGGTGACAAGATCTTCATGGACGCTGAGAAGTCGATGGAAATCCAAAAAGATTTAGGTTCAGATATCGTCATGATCTTTGACGAGTGTACGCCTTACCCAGCGACACACAAAGAAGCAAAAGACTCAATGGAGATGTCTCTTCGTTGGGCTGAGCGTTCACGCAACCACTTCGACAAGCTTGAAAACCCGAACTCACTATTCGGCATCGTTCAAGGTGGTGTGTACGAAGACCTCCGTGATGTATCTGTTAAAGGCCTAACTGAAATTGGTTTTGACGGTTACGCAGTTGGTGGCCTAGCAGTAGGCGAACCAAAAGAAGATATGCACCGCATTCTTGAGCACACATGTCCTCAACTGCCGGAAGATAAGCCACGTTACCTAATGGGCGTAGGCAAACCTGAAGACTTGGTTGAAGGTGTTCGTCGTGGTATCGACATGTTTGACTGCGTAATGCCAACGCGAAATGCACGTAACGGCCACCTATTTGTGACTGAAGGTGTGATCAAGATCCGTAATGCGAAGCATAAAACCGATACAACACCACTAGATTCAGAGTGTGACTGTTACACTTGTAAGAACTACAGCAAGTCGTACTTACACCATTTGGATCGTTGTAACGAAATCCTAGGTGCTCGACTGAACACGATTCATAACCTGCGTTTCTACCAACGAGTAATGTCAGACATTCGTCAGTCTATCGATGAAGACCGCTTTGAAGAGTTCGTTGCAGAGTTCTACGCAAGAATGGGGCGTGAAGTGCCACCACTAGGCAAAGAATCTTAGTATTTCTTTTTTGCGAGCCCTATCTCTCTTCCAAGAGGTGGGGCTTGAAAATAAAGGGATATAACCCAATTAGACAAACAATTACCAAAATATAATAGAGGATGTTTTTAATGTTTATTTCTCAAGCTCACGCAGCAGCAGAAGGTGCACCAGCAGGCGGCGGTTTCGAAATGCTTATCATGCTAGGTATGTTCGCTGTGATCTTCTACTTCATGATCTACCGTCCACAAGCGAAGCGTGTTAAAGAGCACAAGAACCTTATGTCTTCTATGGGCAAAGGCGACGAAGTTCTTACAAGCGGCGGCCTAATTGGCAAGATCACTAAGATTGCTGAAGACAGCGACTACGTTGCTATCGAACTGAATGCAAACAACGAAGTCGTTATCAAAAAAGACTTCGTTACAGCAGTGCTACCAAAAGGTACTCTGAAATCTCTATAAACAGCTAGAGGATCCTCGCTGTGCTAAACCGTTATCCGTTATGGAAGTATTTGATGGTGGTGTTTGCCATTGCTATCACTGCGCTATACGCACTTCCAAATATATACGGTGAAGATCCGGCAGTTCAAGTTACAGGGGCGCGTGGCGCCTCTGTAGATCTGTCTACGCTGGATGTTGTCACCAATGCTCTTGAAGCAGAGAGCCTTTCTACTAAATCCGTTGCTTTAGAAAACGGTTCCATTCTTGTTCGCTTTAACGATACAGATACGCAAATTAGCGCCCGTGATATCATCACAGAGGCACTAGGCGATGACGTTATCGTTGCTTTAAACTTAGCAGCTTCAACCCCTGATTGGCTTGAATCTATTGGTGCTGCACCAATGAAACTGGGTCTTGACCTACGTGGTGGTGTTCACTTCTTAATGGAAGTGGATATGGACGCTGCAATGGAAAAGCTCGTTGGCCAACAAGAAGAAGCGTTCCGCAGCGAACTTCGTGAAGAAAAGATTCGTTACCGTGCAATTCGCCCATCGGGTAAAGATGCCGTTGAAGTGCTTCTGCGTAATGAAGAGCAGCTTGCTGAAGCGAAATCGTTACTGCAATCTCAACACCAAGATATGACGTTCGTAGATTCTGCATCTAACGGTCGTTTCTCTTTGGTAGCTAACTTCACGGAAACTCGCCTTCAAGAAATCCGCAACTACGCGGTAGAGCAAAACATTACTATTCTACGTAACCGTGTTAACGAACTTGGTGTCGCTGAGCCTTTGGTTCAACGTCAAGGTGCTAGCCGTATCGTAGTGGAATTGCCAGGTGTTCAAGACACGGCTCGCGCTAAAGAAATTTTAGGCGCAACCGCGACTCTTGAATTCCGTGAAGTCGATAGCAGTGCAGATTTAGCTGCAGCCGCTTCTGGTCGTGCTCCTGCGGGGAGTGAGATCAAGCAAGATCGTGATGGTCGTCCTGTGGTACTTGAGAAGCGCGTTATCTTAGGCGGTTCAAGTATTACTGATGCAAGCTCTAGTGTTGATGAGTATGGTCGTCCACAAGTTAACATCTCGTTAGACAGCGAAGGTGGTAGCAAGATGTCGGCTTTCTCTAAAAAGAACATCGGTAAGCTAATGGCAACCGTATTTGCAGAGTACAAAGACAGTGGTCGTAAAACACCTGAAGGCCGAGTGATCCTAAGTAAGCACGAAGAAGTCATTAACCAAGCGACAATTCAATCAGCGCTTGGTCGTAACTTCCGTATTACTGGTATCGACTCAACGGCTGAAGCTCATAACTTGGCACTTCTACTGCGTGCGGGTGCTTTGATTGCGCCTATCTCGATTGTAGAAGAACGTACGATTGGTCCATCTATGGGTCAACAAAACATCGATATGGGTATCATGGCGATGGTTTGGGGTATGGCTGCAGTTATGCTATTCACGCTGCTTTACTACCGTAGCTTTGGTCTTATTGCGAACATTGCGCTAATGGCTAACTTGGTGTTGATTATCGGTGTAATGTCGATGATTCCGGGGGCGACTATGACCCTGCCAGGTATTGCTGGTATCGTATTGACGGTCGGTATGGCGGTTGATGCCAACGTTCTGATCTTTGAGCGTATACGTGAAGAGCTTCGAGATGGACGTAGTCCGCAGCAAGCGATTCACCAAGGTTACGCGAACGCATTCAGCACTATCGCCGATGCCAATATCACCACACTACTAACAGCAATTATTCTATTTGCTGTCGGTACCGGTGCGATTAAAGGTTTCGCGGTAACGTTATCAATTGGTATCTTGACTTCAATGTTTACAGCTATTATCGGAACACGTTGCATCGTGAACCTGATGTATGGTGGTAAACGCGTTAAGAAACTGTCGATCTAAGGCTAGGAATTAATATGTTTCAGATTCTAAAAGCAGAAAAAATGATCGACTTTATGCGTTGGTCAAAATTTGCCTTTGTGTTTTCTATCTTGATGATTGGTACTGCCATCTTTACCTTAACAACGAAATCGTTGAACTGGGGGTTAGATTTTACAGGCGGTACTCTGATTGAAGTCGGTTTTGAGCAACCAGCAAACCTACCCGATATCCGTAGCTCACTAGAAGCTGAAGGCTTCGGAGATGCAACGGTACAGAACTTTGGGTCGGCACGTGAGGTTATGGTTCGTTTACGCCCGCGTGACGGTGTTGCAGGCGAAACGCTTGGTAACCAGATTCTGGCTGCTATTAAAGACGGTACTGGTGAGCAAGTTGAAATGCGCCGTATCGAGTTCGTAGGCCCTAACGTGGGTGATGAACTAACAGAAGCTGGTGGCCTTGCTATCATCGTTTCTCTTATCTGTATATTGATCTACGTATCAGTCCGATTTGAATGGCGTTTGGCTGCGGGTGCGGTATTAGCACTGGCGCACGATGTTATCATCACACTTGGTGTGTTCTCTCTAATGCAAATTGAGGTGGATCTAACCATCGTAGCAGCCTTGCTAACGGTAGTCGGTTACTCCCTCAACGATACCATCGTTGTATTCGACCGTATTCGTGAGAACTTCCGTAAGATGCGTAAAGGTGAAGCGCCTGAAGTACTGAACAACTCAATCACACAAACATTGAGCCGTACATTGATCACTTCTGGTACCACGCTATTCGTAGTTATCGCACTGTTTGTACAGGGCGGTGCTATGATTCACGGTTTCGCAACCGCACTTCTGTTAGGTATTACGGTTGGTACTTACTCTTCTATCTACGTTGCATCAGCACTGGCTATGAAGTTGGGTATTACACGTGAGCACCTAATGCCACCACAAGTGGAAAAAGAAGGTGAAGAGTTTGAAGAAATGCCTTAGGCCTTGGCTTAACAAGTTTCGGTAAACCAAAAAACCGCTAGGCAACTAGCGGTTTTTTTACGTCTGCATTTTGTGGGAAAGCTCAAGCAATTTATCGGCGAAGTGAGTTGTACTTAATGTAACTAAGAGCCACCCTGCTCGTATCTCGTATCTCGTATCTCGTATCTCGTATCTCGTATCTCGTATCTCGTATCTTTGAATCGCAGGTACAAAAAAGCCTCGCAGTAGCGAGGCTTTGGAATTTCTGTGCGCCCTTGAAACAGGGAGCGTTAACGTAAGGTCTGAATTACTTCAGCATACCTTCGTTAGCGTTCTCACGAACGTGCTTAAGAATAGACTTAACACCACGTGCGCTTGAAGCAACAACGTTACCAGAAGCCATGTAATCAGTACCGCCAGCAAAGTCAGTCATGATAGCACCAGCTTCACGAGCGATTAGATCGCCAGCAGCTAGGTCCCATGGCTTAAGGCCTAGTTCTAGGTAACCATCAACACGGCCAGCTGCTAGGTAACATAGGTCAAGAGCAGGAGAGCCTGTACGACGGAAATCAGCACAGTCGATGAATAGACCAGAGATGATCTTCATGAAAGATTCAGAGTGTTGTTTTTGCTTGAATGGGAAACCAGTCGCTAGAACAGTACCTTGAAGGTCTTTTAGTTGAGTAACACGCATACGAGCGTTGTTAAGCTGTGCGCCAGCGCCACGTTGAGCGGTGAATAGCTCGTTTAGCATTGGGTCATAAACACAAGCTACTTCTGTACGGCCGTTCATGCGAACTGCGATAGATACAGAGAAGTGAGGGAAACCTTTTACAAAGTTGTTGGTGCCATCGAGTGGGTCAACGATCCATTGTACGTCAGAGTCTTTACCTTCAGTTAGGCCTTTCTCTTCAGAAATAATGCTGTGCTCTGGGTAAGATGCTTTGATTGTCTCGATGATCATGTACTCAGCTTCTTCAGCAATGTTAGTAACGTAATCGTTGTTACCTTTCAAAGACGTTTCGATCTTATCTGTTGTTTCTAGAGATTTTGCAATATGGTTGCCAGCTTTACGCGCAGCGCGTATCGCAATGTTTAGCATTGGATGCATATGGTTTTTCCCACAAGATGTTAAAGAACAATTTAAAGCGGCGGCGAGTATACCAAAGTTTCCGTAAAAAGGAAGTGGTTGTTTTTTGAACTCTTGAATTCACATTCCGCGAAGGGTCTGACCATTTTACTTTGCTATGTGTTAATATCTCGCGATTAATTTTAAAGTGGTGTCATATAGCATGTTAGACAATGTAAAAGTCGTTCTGGTCGGTACGTCTCATTCGGGAAATATCGGCTCAGCAGCTCGCGCAATGAAAGTGATGGGTTTGAGTCAATTAGTTCTTGTAGACCCTCAATGTGAAGTTGACGAGCAGACCTTAGCACTGGCTGCTGGAGCTGGTGACATCGCAGAAAATGCGGCCATTGTTTCTACGCTTGATGAAGCAGTAAAAGACTGTGGCTTGGTGGTCGGTTCAAGTGCGCGTTCACGTACGCTTGAGTGGCCAATGCTTGAACCTCGTGAGTGTGGACAAAAATTTGCTGTTGAAGGTCAAAAACATCCAGTCGCATTAGTGTTCGGTCGTGAACGTACTGGCTTAACGAATGATGAACTGCAGAAATGTCACTATCACGTATGTATCCCTGCTAACCCAGAGTACAGCTCATTAAATCTAGCGATGGCGGTACAGACTCTGAGCTACGAGGTTCGTGTTGCACACCTTGATATGGTGGCTAGCCAATATCAGCCACAACAACAAGATGAATACCCTCGTCACGAAGAGCTAGAAATGTTCTATGAGCACCTTGAAAAAGTGATCATTGAGACCCAATTTATCTCTAAGGATAAGCCTGGTCAGGTGATGAATAAGCTACGTCGTATGTTCAGCCGAGCACGACCAGAATTGCAAGAAATCAACACTCTACGTGGTATTTTGACTTCAATAGAGAAGAGTAAAAGCGACAAATAAATCCCATATAATATTCATGGGTGAATACTTGACTAATTTAGTTGGTTAAATACTTGACCAATTTAGTCAAGTATGGGAAAATTCCAACCACATAAACAATGTGGATACGGTGTGATATGAAACTTACATCTAAAGGAAGATATGCGGTAACAGCTATGCTAGATGTAGCACTGCATTCGCAAAAAAGCCCGGTTCCTCTGGCTGATATTTCAGAGCGACAAGGCATATCGTTATCTTACTTAGAACAACTGTTTTCTAAGTTACGTAAAGCTGGTTTAGTTGCTAGTGTTCGTGGTCCTGGCGGCGGTTACCGTTTAGGTGCTGAAGCAAGCGACATCGCTGTCGGAACTGTGATTGCCGCAGTGGACGAATCCGTTGATGCAACTAAATGTCACGGTCGAGCAGATTGCCAAGGTGGTAGTCGTTGTTTAACTCATACCCTATGGCGTGATTTAAGCTCCCGAATCAGTAGCTTCTTAAATGACATTACGCTCGGTGAGCTAATGAAAGATAACGAAGTTTTAGAAACTTCTGACCGTCAAGATATCGATCTTGCGGTTAATAATGGTTTTGCACATAAGAATACGAGCACTACAACGATTAGTGCAGCACCTCACGGTGTCAATGCCCGCTCTTAGCGGTCAGTTTTTACATTGGAGTAGAAAATGAAACTGCCTATTTATTTTGACTATTCAGCTACATGCCCAGTCGATCCACGTGTTGCTGAAAAAATGGTTCAGTGTATGACGATTGACGGTAACTTCGGTAACCCTGCATCTCGTTCACACCGTTACGGCTGGCAGGCAGAAGAATCAGTAGATAATGCTCGTGAGCAAATTGCCGATTTACTGAATGCAGATCCACGTGAAATTGTTTTCACATCGGGTGCTACAGAGTCAGATAACCTTGCTATCAAAGGTGCTGCGCACTTTTACGAGAAGAAAGGTAAGCACGTAATCACGTGCAAAACAGAACACAAAGCGGTTCTTGATCCATGTCGCCAACTAGAACGTGAAGGTTTTGAGGTAACTTACCTTGAACCTGAAGCAAACGGCATCATCGATCTAGACAAGCTACAAGCTGCAATGCGCGAAGATACTGTTTTAGTTTCTATCATGCATGTAAATAACGAGATTGGTGTCATCCAAGATATCTCTGCAATCGGTGAACTATGTCGCTCACGTAAGATCGTCTTCCACGTTGATGCGGCTCAGTCTGCGGGTAAAATTCCACTAGACGTACAAGAGATGAAAGTTGACTTAATCTCACTTTCAGCTCACAAAATGTATGGCCCTAAAGGTATCGGTGCACTTTACGTTCGTCGTAAGCCACGTATTCGTCTTGAAGCGCAAATGCACGGCGGCGGTCATGAGCGTGGTTTCCGTTCAGGTACGCTTGCTACTCACCAAATCGTGGGTATGGGCGAAGCTTGTGCTGTTGCTAAGCAAGACATGCAGAAAGATTACGATCACGCATTAGTACTTCGTGAGCGCCTATTGAAAGGGGTTCAAGATCTAGAAGCGGTAACGGTAAACGGTGACCTAGACCAACGTGTACCACACAACCTAAACGTGAGCTTTGCTTTCGTTGAGGGTGAGTCTCTGCTGATGTCTCTAAAAGACCTAGCGGTATCATCAGGTTCAGCGTGTACATCAGCAAGCTTAGAACCTTCATACGTTCTACGTGCTCTTGGTCTAAACGACGAACTCGCACACAGTTCTGTACGTTTCTCATTCGGCCGTTTTACTACGGAAGAAGAAATCGACTACGCGATTGCACAAATTCGTGTAGCGGTAAACAAATTACGCGACATGTCTCCTCTATGGGATATGTATAAAGAAGGGATTGATTTGAACACTGTTGAGTGGGCTCATCACTAATCTCACGGAACTAGAGGATTCGAGGTAACTATCATGGCATATAGCGAAAAAGTAATTGATCACTACGAAAGCCCACGTAACGTAGGTTCGTTTGATAAAGAAGATCCAAGTATTGGTAGCGGCATGGTTGGCGCACCAGCTTGTGGTGACGTAATGAAACTGCAAATCAAAGTATCTGCAGAAGGTATTATTGAAGACGCAAAATTCAAAACTTATGGTTGCGGTAGCGCAATCGCTTCTAGCTCACTAGTCACTGAGTGGGTTAAAGGTAAAAGTATTGATGAAGCGGCGGCTATCAAAAACTCTGAAATTGCCGAAGAGCTAGAGTTGCCACCAGTGAAAGTTCACTGTTCAATTCTTGCTGAAGACGCAATCAAAGCAGCCGTTGCGGATTACAAAAAGAAACGTTAATCGTTTCATTAAGTAATTACGTAAAATAAGCAATATTTGGGAGCATCCTTTGTGCTCCCCCTGAGTTCTCAATTTATATAAAACACAAGGTTGTAGTATGGCCATCACCATGACAGATACGGCAGCAAGCCGAGTTCAAGCTTTCCTAGATAACCGAGGTAAAGGTATCGGGTTACGCTTAGCGGTAAAAACGACTGGCTGTTCGGGTATGGCGTATGTACTAGAATTCGTTGACGAGCTTAACGAAGAAGACGAAGTGTTCGAGCATTCAGGTGTGAAGGTTATCATTGATCCAAAGAGCCTAGTCTACCTAGACGGTACTGAGCTTGATTATGTCAAAGAAGGCCTAAACGAAGGTTTTGAATTCAACAACCCTAATGCCAAAGGCGAATGTGGTTGTGGTGAGAGCTTCAACGTATAAACACTTCAATCGTTAAGCGTTTATTGTGAGCGAAGAATAAAATTAGGCTTTGTTTAAAAAGCCTAAACTTAGGACCACCGTTAAATGAATCATTTCGAATTATTTGGGCTACCACTTCAGTTTCAACTGGATGGTAGCCTTCTTTCTTCTCAGTTTAGAGATCTACAACGCCAATTCCACCCTGATAAATTTGCTACAGCTTCTGAGCGTGATCGCTTATTGGCCGTGCAAAAAGCGGCACAAATCAATGATGCGTATCAGGTGTTGAAGAATCCAATCAGCCGTGCTGAATACCTGTTGATTCAACACGGTGAGGATATTCGCGGCGAGCAGCAAACCATGCAAGATCCAATGTTCCTGATGGAGCAGATGGACTTGCGTGAAGAGCTTGAAGATATTGCCGACAGTTCTAACCCTGAAGATGCATTACTTGCATTTGAAGGAAAGGTTAGCAAAATGTATAAACAACAATTAAGTGCTATCCAACAAGAACTCGACAGCGAAGCTTGGCTAGAGGCAGCAGACCGAGTAAGAAAGCTTAAGTTTATTGCAAAATTAAAGAATGAAATTGAGCTAGTTGAAGATCGTCTGATCGGCTAGTTTGTATAACAAGGACACATCCATGGCACTACTTCAGATAGCAGAACCAGGGCAAAGCGCCGCTCCTCACCAGCACAAGCTTGCTGTGGGTATTGATTTAGGTACAACAAACTCATTGGTTGCCGCAGTGCGCAGTGGTGAGGCGAGCACTCTCGTGGACCAACAAGGCCGCAGTATTTTGCCTTCCGTTGTTCACTATCAGTCAGAGTCATACACAACGGGTGATGAAGCGCGTGCAAGTGCACAGACTGATCCTAAAAATACCATTATCTCAGTAAAGCGATTAATCGGTCGTTCACTGTCAGATATTCAACAGCGATACCCATCTCTGCCATATCAGTTTGAAGAAAGTGATAATGGTCTACCTGTGATTCGCACTGAGCAAGGCAACAAGAACCCAATCCAAGTATCAGCAGATATTCTGCGAGCGCTAGGCCAACGTGCTGAGTCCACGTTGGGTGGGGAGCTCTCTGGTGCTGTGATTACCGTTCCTGCGTATTTTGATGATGCACAACGTGCAGGTACTAAAGACGCAGCACAGCTTGCCGGTCTCCATGTTTTACGTCTTTTGAATGAACCAACGGCTGCAGCCATTGCATACGGATTAGATTCAGGTAGGGAAGGGATCATTGCCGTTTATGACTTAGGTGGTGGTACGTTTGATATCTCTATCTTACGCCTATCTAAAGGCGTTTTTGAAGTACTTGCAACGGGTGGCGACTCTGCATTAGGTGGTGATGATTTTGACCATTTAGTCGCGGAGCACTTTCAAGAGAAAATGGGCTTATCAGTACTAACAGCAGAACAGAATCGTATTCTGCTAGATGCAGCAACAGAAGCGAAGATTGGCTTATCTGAAGCTGAAAGTGTTGATGTTGAAGTGCTTGGTTGGTCTGGTTCATTAACTCGTGAAGAGTTTGAAGAGATCATCAAGCCGCTGGTTAAGAAAACATTGCTTTCGTGCCGCCGTGCACTGAAAGATGCAGACGTTGATGCGGACGAAGTTCTCGAAGTGGTCATGGTGGGTGGTTCAACTCGCACATTGCTTGTACGTGAAATGGTCGGTGACTTCTTTGGTCGTACACCACTAACCAGCATTAACCCTGATGAAGTGGTTGCGATTGGCGCATCGATTCAAGCGGATATCTTAGTCGGCAATAAGCCAGATTCTGAAATGTTACTACTGGATGTTATCCCGCTTTCCTTAGGTATTGAAACCATGGGCGGTTTGGTCGAAAAGATCATCCCTCGTAATACCACGATCCCTGTGGCTCGCGCACAAGAGTTTACCACGTTCAAAGACGGTCAAACTGCAATGACAGTGCATACCGTGCAAGGCGAACGTGAAATGGTTGACGACTGTCGTTCACTGGCTCGTTTTGCTCTAAAAGGCATTCCCCCAATGACAGCGGGAGCGGCGCATATTCGTGTGACTTACCAAGTGGATGCTGATGGTCTATTATCGGTTACCGCTATGGAGAAGAGCACTGGCGTTCAAGCAGAAATCCAGGTTAAACCTTCTTACGGCCTAAGCGACGACGAAGTGTCTAACATGCTGAAAGACTCGATGACGTTTGCCAAAGAAGACATGCAAGCACGTGCTCTTGCGGAACAACGCGTAGAAGCTGATCGTGTTATCGAAGGCTTGATTGCTGCAATGCAAGCTGATGGTGACGAGCTCCTAGATGAACAAGGGAAACAGCAACTTGTTCAAGCGATTGAAGTGTTGATTGAAGTGCGTAATGGCGACAATGCTGATGCCATTGAACTAGAAATTAAGAATATCGACAAAGCGAGCCAAGACTTTGCTTCTCGTCGTATGGATAAATCAATTCGTGCTGCACTGTCAGGTCAGTCAGTCGATAATATTTAATAGTTAGAGAATAGATAAGCATGCCAAAGATTATTGTTTTACCTCACGAAGATCTATGTCCAGAGGGCGCTGTTTTAGAAGCAAAAACTGGCGAAACGGTTCTTGATGTTGCATTGAAGGCCGGTATTGGTATTGAACACGCGTGTGAAAAGTCATGCGCCTGCACTACATGTCATGTTGTGATTCGCGAAGGCTTCGATTCTTTAGAAGAGAGTGATGACCTAGAAGACGACATGCTAGATAAAGCATGGGGCTTAGAAATGGAATCTCGCCTTGGTTGCCAAGCTAAAATGGCTGATACAGACCTAGTTGTTGAGATTCCAAAGTACACATTGAACCTAGCGTCTGAAGATCACTAAGAACTTCTCTACAGTTATGGTGGTTTCGCCATGACTGAGATAACGGTTTAACAAAACTGACCTAAAGTATAGATCATAAAGGTGACAGAGCGTCGCTGATAAATATAAGGAAGTGTTATGAGCTTGAAGTGGATTGATTCGCGAGATATCGCAATTGAACTATGTGATTTGTACCCAGATACTGATCCTAAAACGGTACGTTTTACCGATTTGCATCAGTGGGTGCTAGACCTTGAAGAGTTTGATGACGAGCCTAATCACTCGAATGAGAAAATCTTAGAGGCGATTATTTTGTGCTGGATGGATGAGATGGACTAAGCCTCTTGTCTGATGATTTGGTCGTGGGTTGGGATCTGTCCAATATAAAACGCAGCCAAGTTAACAATTCTTACTAAAAAAGCGGACCTTATGGTCCGTTTTTTATCAAAATGACATTTTACTTCTACATAATGCTAACATCAGTGCGCTAATAAAAAATAACCGAGCCACTCAAGCAAGGTGGTTCATGACAAGGAGAAATCATGTCTACACAGATGTCTGTATTTTTAAGTCAAGAAGCTGCCCAGCCTCAGTGGGGAGAAAGAGCTATTTTATCGTTCTCTGAAGCGGGATCGACAATTCATATTGGCGAGGGCCACGATTTAGGCGCGGTTCAACGTGCTGGTCGTACACTTGATGGACAAGGTATTGCATTCGTATCACTTCGTGGTGAAGGTTGGGATCTCGAAAGTGTTTGGGCTTTTTATCAAGGCTACCGTGGACCAAAGAAAAAGAATGCATTGGAGTGGGATGCACTTTCAGAAGCCGACCAAGCTGAACTAGAGGCTCGCATTCGTTCTACTGATTGGACTCGTGACATTATCAATAAAACCGCTGAAGAAGTGGCGCCTCGTCAATTAGCGACGATGGCAGCCGAATACATCAAATCAGTGGCTCCTGCGGGCACAGTTAAAGCGAAAATCGTTAAAGACAAAGACCTACTTACCGAAGGGTGGGAAGGCATCTATGCGGTAGGCCGCGGCTCTGAACGCACATCTGCGATGCTTCAACTGGACTTCAACCCAACCGGCGATGAAAACGCACCGGTATTTGCTTGCCTAGTCGGTAAAGGCATCACTTTCGATTCAGGCGGCTATAGCATTAAGCCAGGTCAATTCATGACAGCGATGAAGGCTGACATGGGCGGTGCGGCAACCATTACGGGTGGCTTAGGCCTTGCGATTGAGCGTGGCTTAAACAAGCGCATTAAACTTATCTTATGCTGTGCAGAGAACATGATCTCTGGCCGTGCGTTGAAGCTTGGTGACATCATTACTTACAAAAATGGTAAGACGGTTGAGATCATGAATACCGATGCGGAAGGTCGCTTGGTTCTTGCTGATGGTTTGATGTACGCCAGTGCACAAAACCCAGATCTGATCATCGACTGCGCAACGTTAACCGGTGCGGCTAAAAATGCACTAGGTAACGACTACCACGCATTATTAAGCTTCGACGATGAGCTGTCTCACCAAGCATTAACGGCGGCAAATCAAGAAAAAGAGGGTCTTTGGCCACTGCCTCTTGCTGACTTCCACCGTGGTATGCTGCCTTCTAACTTTGCTGATCTCTCAAACATAAGCTCTGGGGATTACTCTCCGGGTGCAAGTACAGCGGCTGCGTTCCTTTCTTACTTTGTTGATGATTACAAAAAAGGTTGGATTCATATGGACTGCGCGGGTACTTACCGTAAGTCAGCAAGTGATAAATGGTCGGCAGGTGCGACTGGTATGGGTGTCCGTACTCTGGCTCGCCTTCTTATCGACCAAGCAAAATAATAAGAGTGCGCGGTATTTAATGCCGCTTATTCATAACACTAAGATCGAATGATCTCAGTACTTTCAGTATTTAATAACAAAAATGAAGTGAAGGAATCCCTATGGCTCTAGAAAGAACGTTCTCAATTGTTAAGCCGGATGCAGTTAAGCGTAACCTTGTTGGTGAAATCTACCACCGTATCGAGAAAGCAGGTCTAGAAATTATTGCTGCTAAAATGGTTCGTCTAACTGAAGAGCAAGCGAGTGGCTTCTACGCAGAACATGAAGGTAAAGAGTTCTTTGGACCACTTAAAGAGTTCATGACTTCTGGTCCTATCATGGTTCAAGTGCTTGAAGGCGAAAACGCGATCGCTCGTTACCGTGAACTTATGGGCAAAACTAACCCAGAACAAGCGGCTTGCGGTACTATTCGTGCTGACTACGCAATCAGCATGCGTTACAACTCAGTACATGGCAGCGACAGCCCCGAGTCTGCAGCTCGCGAAATCGAATTCTTCTTCCCAGAATCTGAAATTTGCCCACGCCCAGCTCAATAATCGGCACTGCGAGTAAGTTTTAAAGGCTTCACTTCGGTGAGGCCTTTTTTGTAAGTAGATTTTACGCTCTCGATAATCAATTTAGTCGTCACTCCCGAAACGACGAAGGAGTGCTGTCGGGAATATTTTGTTTAAATTAGGCAATCTCAGGCCAATAAACAAAATTGTTCAAGTTTTAATCGCTTAAGTTTGAATGTCTTAATAAACACAGGGTTTTACAATGCTTGTTGAAGTTGCGTAAAGCCTGTACAATTCGCGCCCTTAATTATTGTTCCGTCATTGAGAGGCATCATGACCACAGCTAAAGTCAATCTACTCGATTTTGATCGTAAAGGTCTTCGTCAATTTTTCGCAGAAGAACTGAATGAGAAAGCGTTTCGAGCAGAGCAGGTGATGAAGTGGATTTATCATTTCGGTGTTGATGACTTCGAAAAAATGAACAACATCAACAAAAAGTTACGTGAAAAACTTGAGCGTCGTTGTGAGATTGTTGCACCAGTTGTTTCAGAAGCTCAACACTCTTCAGACGGCACAATTAAATGGGCAATGAGCGTTGGCGATCAAGATGTTGAAACCGTATACATCCCAGATGGTGACCGTGCGACGTTATGTGTATCGTCTCAAGTTGGTTGTGCACTCGAATGTAAATTCTGCTCTACTGCTCAACAAGGTTTTAACCGTAACTTAAAAGTTTCAGAGATCGTTGGCCAAATCTGGCGTGCATCTCGTGAAATAGGCCTAGAGAAAGAAACGGGTCGTCGCCCAATTACTAACGTCGTAATGATGGGGATGGGTGAGCCGCTGCTAAACATGAAGAACCTAATGCCGTCATTAGAAATCATGCTTGATGACCTAGGTTTCGCACTGTCTAAGCGTCGTGTTACGGTATCAACTTCTGGTGTTGTTTCTGGCCTTGACCAAATGACAGACAACATTGATGTTGCGTTGGCTATCTCTCTACACGCGCCAAACGATGCACTACGTAGCCAGATCATGCCGATTAATGATCGTTGGGATATTCAAGATTTCCTAGCGTCTGTTCGTCGTTACATTGCTTCTTCAAATGCTAACCGCGGTAAAGTAACGGTTGAGTATGTTTTACTGGATCATGTGAATGATGATATGGACCACGCTCGTGAGCTTGCAGAGTTAATGAAAGACACGCCGTGTAAGGTTAACTTAATTCCATTTAATCCTTACCCGGGATCGCCTTATAAGAAGCCAAGCAATTCTCGTATTGACCGCTTCCAAAAAACGTTAATGGAATACAATTATACCGTAACTGTTCGTAAAACTCGTGGTGATGACATTGATGCCGCATGTGGGCAGTTAGTGGGTGATGTGATTGATAGAACCAAGCGCACTAAAATGATCAAAGCCGCATCAGAAGCGAATTTGATTGCAGGCGGTGTGATTGAAGTAAAAGCGGTATAAAAGATAGTTGAACCTAAACAAGCCAGAAGCATTACTTCTGGCTTGTTGCTTTTCAGGGAAGAAGTTTTGTCATTTTGAGCTTCTTCTCCGTGCTTTCTTACATTTTTCGTCAAATTTTGGACAAAAGCATGAGCTGACGGTAAATTTTGTTTAAAGTGTTTTTGCCTTGCAATGGCATTAGCTTATGATTAAATAACCTTAAATTAATTTAAGTGCTCGCTTGCTACTAATCATCAATATGTCTATTTAGGTTGGCTACTTGATAAACTAGCTTCCTGAGAGGATCATTCATAACAATATGAGTGATGTTCGCTTTTAAGGGTTGATGATTTAGGTAACAGGAAAAATTTCACATAAAGTGGGTTGCTAGATTGAGCTTAAACGATAATAAAAATGCTCTCATCAACCTGCGATAATCTTTAGAAGTTCACTTTTTATGAACACAGAACACGATACAAAAACACAAGAAACCGTTGCTCCAGCTTTGGAGGCGGGAACGCTTCTCAAAAATAAACGCGAGTCTCTTGGTCTTACACAAAAACAGATCTCTGATCGCTTAAAGCTTCGCGTTACTTTGATACAACAAATCGAAGAAAACCAATTTGAGTCAGATCAAGTGGCGACTTTCATGCGTGGTTACATTCGCTCATACGCGAAATACGTCAATCTTGATGAAAAAGTGGTACTGAGCGCACTTCACCATGCAGGTGATGCTCAACATCAAGAACAAGAAATGTTGAGCTTTTCTCGTAAAACAAAAACCGAGAAGCACAACAGTCGCATTATGTTGCTGACTTGGAGTATCTTCGCTGTTATTGCTGGTATCTCTTCATTGTGGTGGTGGCAGAATCAACAACAAGACACTTTATCTCAATCTCTGGTCAATGCTGAGAGGCCAGAAGAGTTGGTGGCTGAAGAACCGCTTACTCCTGAGTTAGATTCATTAGCCGTTATCGAAAGTGTTGATGCTCTTACCGTGGTTAGTGCTGCTGAATCTTCAGATACACTCACGCAAGTTGAAGAAACCCAAGCAGCTGCAGAGGTTGACTCTGCTGTTGCTGAACCAGAAGTTGTAACTCCTGAACCTGTAGCTAATCAGCTCGTTATGCAATTTTCTGCTGATTGTTGGATTCAAGTAAAAGATGCGGCAGGCAATACTTTGTCTACCGGTATCAAAAAAGCAGGTCAGACACTCAATCTTTCAGGAACGGCGCCATACAAAGTGATTCTAGGTGCACCTGAGGGCGTATCGATGACATTTGCAAGTGAACCTGTCGACCTTTCTGGGTATACTTCAGGCAAAGTCGCTAGAATAACCTTACCTTAGAGTTAATATGCAACACGAATCTCCTATTATTCGTCGCAAATCAACCCGTATTTATGTGGGTGATGTGCCGATCGGTGATGGTGCGCCAATTGCTGTGCAATCCATGACCAACACAAGAACAACCGATGTAGCCGCGACCGTTGCTCAAATTCGAGCTTTGGAAAAAGTGGGCGCTGATATCGTTCGCGTATCTGTACCAACTATGGATGCCGCTGATGCGTTTAAGCTAATCAAGCAGCAAGTTTCTATTCCTTTGGTTGCTGATATCCATTTTGATTATCGTATTGCCCTTAAAGTGGCAGAATATGGCGTAGATTGTCTGCGTATCAACCCTGGTAATATCGGTAACGAAAGCCGTATCCGCTCTGTTGTGGATTGCGCTCGCGATATGAATATTCCGATTCGTATTGGTGTTAACGGCGGCTCTCTTGAAAAAGAGATCCAAGAGAAATACACAGAGCCTACAGCAGAAGCGCTTGTTGAATCCGCGATGCGTCATGTAGATATCCTAGACCGTCTGAACTTTGATCAGTTTAAAGTCAGCGTTAAGGCCTCGGATGTATTCTTAGCCGTCGGTTCTTATCGTTTGCTTGCCAAGCAGATTGACCAACCACTTCATCTTGGTATTACCGAAGCGGGCGGTGCTCGTGCTGGTTCTGTGAAGTCAGCCGTCGGTTTAGGCATGTTATTATCTGAAGGTATCGGCGATACGCTGCGTATCTCACTCGCGGCGGATCCTGTTGAAGAGATCAAAGTCGGCTTTGATATTCTTAAATCTTTGCGCATTCGTTCGCGTGGCATCAACTTCATTGCGTGCCCGAGTTGTTCTCGTCAAGAGTTCGATGTTATTAACACCGTTAATGCTCTTGAAGAGCGCTTAGAAGACGTTATTACCCCAATGGATGTGTCAATCATCGGTTGTGTGGTTAACGGCCCTGGTGAAGCTGAAGTGTCTCACTTAGGTCTAGCGGGTAGTGCACGTAAGAGTGCCTTCTATGAAGACGGTAAGCGTCAGAAAGAGCGTTTTGACAACGATGACCTTGTCGACAAGCTTGAAGCGAAGATCCGCGCAAAAGCATCGGTGCTTGATAAAGCAAATCGCATTGATGTAGAAAATTTAGAAGATTAATACAACACGATGGGGTGTGATTGTCTATTCGCACTAACATCTGGTCGTGAGAAATTACGGAATAAATACTGTGGCTAAAAATATTCAAGCAATTCGAGGCATGAACGACTGCCTTCCAACTCAATCACCACTGTGGCAGAAAGTAGAAAACGCAGTTAAAAACGTGGTGAGCGCATACGGTTACAACGAAGTACGTATGCCTATCGTGGAAGAAACGACCCTATTTAGCCGTGCGGTTGGTGAAGAGACTGATGTTGTTTCTAAAGAAATGTACACCTTTGATGACCGTAATGGCGATAGCCTAACGCTGCGTCCAGAAGGCACTGCTGGTTGTGTACGTTCATGTATTCAAAACAGCCTTATCAATCGTGATGAACAGCGCCTATGGTACATGGGGCCTATGTTTCGTCACGAGCGCCCTCAAAAAGGCCGTTACCGTCAATTCCACCAATGTGGTGTTGAGGTGTTTGGGCTAGACGGTCCAGATGTAGACGCAGAACTGATTATGATGACAGCGCGTCTATGGCGTGAACTAGGCATCGATAAGCATGTTCGATTAGAGCTGAACTCAATTGGTTCTCAAGAAGATCGTGTAAGCTACCGCACTGCGTTAGTGGCCTTCCTAGAGCAACACATTGATGTGCTAGATGAAGACTGTAAACGTCGCATGCACACCAACCCTTTACGTGTACTTGATACTAAAAACCCTGATGTTCAAGCTATCTTAGGTGACGCACCTCGACTATCTGAATATTTAGGTGAAGAATCGAAGCAACATTTTGCTGGTTTGTGTGAACTTCTTGACGCTGTTGGTATCGAATACCAAGTTAATGAACGTCTAGTACGTGGTTTAGATTACTACAACCGTACCGTATTTGAGTGGATCACCGACAGCCTTGGTGCACAAGGTACAGTGTGTGGCGGTGGCCGTTACGATGGTCTTGTTGAGCAACTAGGCGGCAAAGCAACTAATGCGGTTGGTTTTGCAATGGGTCTAGAGCGTCTGGTTCTGATGATGGAAACACTAGAACTAACAGAAGTTCGCCGTAGCGTTGACGTATATATGGTTGCTGCTGGTGAAGGTACAATGATCGCGGGCATGAAGTTAGCGAATCAATTACGCGACACCGTTGAAGGCGTGCGTGTAATGAACCACTTCGGTGGTGGTAACTTCAAGAAGCAATTCAAACGTGCTGACAAAGTAGGTGCTGTTGTAGCGCTTGTACTTGGTGAGAACGAAGTTGCTGACAATACAGTAGTGCTAAAAGATTTGGTTGGCGGCGAGCAAGAAACCGTGTCTCAAACGGAAGTCGCAGATAAAGTGGCTGCTCTAATCTAAACCATTGAGCAAACGCTCATAATGAATACTAACGTCAGCACTATGCTGGCGTTTAAAGAATTAAAGAGGACAGGAAGTGGAACTTTACGATAGCGAAGAGCAACAAGTTGAAGCCATTAAAGATTGGTGGAAAGAGAACGGTAAAGCCGTAATCTTTGGTGCAGTTATTGGTTTAGGTGGTCTATTTGGTTGGCGCTATTATCAAGATTCAGTCGTCGAAGCACGTGAAGCTGCTTCGGAAAGCTACACTTCTGTAATTTCAGCGCTTGATGCTAAAGGCGTTGCGGCTCAATCTGACATTCAAGCTTTCATCGATGCAAACAAAGACGCTGAGTACTCAGTACTTGCTGCAATGCAACTTGCAAAAGCACAAGTACAAGCGGGTGAGCTAACGGCGGCACTTGAACAACTTGAATGGGCAAAATCGGCAACGAAAGATGTGGCACTTGAGCCTCTGCTTACTTACCGTGTTGCACGTATTAAAGCTGAGCAAGGTGAATTTGACGCAGCATTGACTGACCTTGCTGCAATGACTGATGAATCTTGGAAAGGCCGTGTTGCGGAACTGCGTGGTGATATCTCACTTCGTAAAGGCGACACTGACGCAGCATACAGTGCCTATACAGAAGCACAGCAAGCTGTTGATGCGAGCCAAACGCTTCAAATCAAACTTGACGACCTAGCTAAATAAGGCGCTTTGAATGAAGAAGATGTTTCCAAAAGCGGCGTTATGTGCGATTGCTCTTGGCCTACTAGCTGGCTGTGCAGGTGAAGAAGACACCGTAATCATGGCGCCAGTACCAACAGTAAACAGTGAGTTCACTCCCAAACAAGAGTGGTCTACGTCGGTTGGTGATGGTGTTGGTCACTACTTTTCCAAATTAACGCCAGAGCTTGCTTACGACAAAGTGTTTGTCGCGAGCCGTGACGGTATTGTTAAAGCGCTAGACCCTGAAACGGGTAAAAAGTTGTGGGAAAACGATCTTGAAAAAGAAGTGATCGCACGCTTATCTGGTGGCCTAACAGCAGCTTACGGCAAAGTGTTCTTAGGCTCTGAAAATGGCGAAGTGATCGCACTGGAAGAATCAACTGGTGAACAGCTGTGGCGTGTATCAGTGAATGGTGAGGTGCTTGCATCCCCAGTAACTGATAGTAACATGGTTATTGTTCATACCAGCCGTGGCATGTTGATCGCGTTAGATCAAGACAACGGTGAGCAAAAGTGGGCCATCAGTACTGAAGTTCCAAGCCTAACACTACGTGGTGATAGTACACCAGTTGCGGTTTCTGGTGGTGTATTCTGGGGTACAGCAAATGGTCGTCTAGCAGCTGCTATCGTGGACCGTGGCCAGCTTATTTGGCAACAGCCAGTCGGCACGCCAAAAGGCGCAACGGAAATCGATCGCTTAGTCGATGTTGATGCATCTCCGGTTGTTCTTGGTGGCACCCTGTATACCGTGGGTATCAATGGTCAGTTAATCGCTATCGATCTTCGCTCTGGCAAGCCAGTTTGGAAGCGTAACTACTCGTCAGCGATAGATTTAGCGAGTGATGGCAGTCGTTTGTTTGTGGTCACAGACAAAGATCATGTGGTTGCGGTTGATGCTCGTAGTGGTACTGAACTTTGGAGCACTCCATTGTTAGAAAACCGTCTACTAACGGCCCCTGCTATTATTAACGGTTATGTAGTTGTCGGTGATACGGAAGGTTACCTACACTGGTTAGATCGTTCATCTGGTGAGTTTGTTGCTCAACAGCTAGTCGATGATAGCGGCTTTGCGGTTGCACCCATTGAAATGCCTGAAGGCTACTTAGTGACGACTCGCAATGGCGATGTAAAGAAACTAACGATTAGCAAATAAAAGCGTGATATAATTCACAATCGGCTCCTGGTTGGTAACAGCTAGGAGCCGTTTTGTTGTTATAAATTAATAAACCATGTGGTTATAGGTAAGAGTTTAAACTTGCGAACAAGAGTTTACCTATAACTACATTTAGAGAAGAAATTGTAGAGGTTGTTATGGTACCTGTTGTTGCTCTAGTAGGGCGTCCGAACGTAGGTAAATCTACGTTATTTAACCGATTGACTCGAACTCGTGATGCATTGGTTGCGGATTTTCCTGGCTTAACGCGTGACCGTAAATATGGCCATGCTCATTTTAGTGAGCATGAGTTTATTGTTATCGACACTGGTGGTATCGATGGTACTGAAGATGGTGTTGAAACTAAAATGGCTGAACAGTCGCTAGCAGCGATTGACGAGGCTGATGTTGTCCTATTTATGGTAGATGGCCGTGCGGGCCTAACACCTTCAGATGTGGCAATTGCTAAGCACCTTCGTCAGCTAGAGAAGCCTTCAATGCTAGTAGTTAACAAGGTTGATGGTATTGACCCTGATGCTGCAAGTGCTGACTTCTGGCAGCTAGGTGTAGAAGACATGTATCAAATCGCCGCGGCACACGGTCGTGGTGTAACAGCGCTGATTGATCTGGCTCTTAATCCGTTCGCCGAAGCTTTAAAAGCTGAGAATGGCGAAGTTAGCGATTTAACTGAGTTTGAAGACGAAGAAGAAGAGCAAGTTGATTTCACTGAAGAAGAGGCTGAAGAAGAATTCCAGCGTCTTCAAGATCAACCGATTAAGTTAGCGATCATTGGTCGTCCTAACGTAGGCAAATCAACACTCACTAACCGTATTCTTGGTGAAGAGCGTGTGGTTGTTTACGATATGCCAGGTACAACTCGCGATTCTATTTATATCCCAATGCAGCGTGATGAGCGTGAATACGTTCTAATTGATACTGCGGGTGTTCGTCGTCGTAAAAACATCAATGAAACCGTAGAAAAGTTCTCTGTAGTAAAAACATTGAAAGCGATTGAAGATGCTAACGTTGTATTGCTGCTTATTGATGCCCGTGAAAACATCTCTGATCAAGATCTAAGCTTGTTAGGCTTTGCGTTGAACGCGGGTCGTTCAATCGTGATTGCAGTAAACAAATGGGATGGCCTAGATAGCGACGTTAAAGATCGCGTTAAGAAAGAGCTAGACCGTCGTTTAGGTTTCGTCGATTTTGCACGTATTCACTTTATCTCTGCACTTCACGGTACAGGTGTGGGTCACTTGTTTGAGTCTGTTCAAGAAGCTTACAAGTCAGCGACGACTCGTGTTGGTACTTCTGTTCTAACTCGTATCATGAAGATGGCAACTGATGATCACCAACCGCCTATGGTTCGTGGCCGTCGTGTTAAACTAAAATACGCGCACGCTGGTGGCTATAACCCACCGATTATCGTTATCCACGGTAACCAAGTACGTAACTTGCCAGATTCATACAAGCGATTCCTGATGAACTACTACCGTCGTTCACTAGAGATTATGGGTACACCAATTCGCATTCAATTCCAGAACAGCGAGAACCCATTTGAAGCTAAGACTAACAAGCTAACAATCTCTCAAGAACGTAAACGTAAGCGTAAGCGTATGATGAGCATGATGAAAGGCCGTAAGTAGCTCTTTCCAATAGATTTGATACCCGAGCCTGTCTCGGGTATTTTTTTAAGCAAAATTTACGTTAATCCATAATAAGTTCCTCTTTATCGCTATGGATTAACGAACCAGACTAGATTCCAGAAGAAGAACGATATGACCACTAGCAACTTGATCACACAAGCTGAAGTAATCACACCAACCATCACTCAATTTTGCCATCAGATTTGGCAGCTCAAGGCTAAGGTGTTGAATATTGAAAGTGATGAGAATAAAACTTATCTGATCACTGATGTGACTCCTTTTCACCCTGTGAGTCATATTTGGCCCGATCACCCGGCAGACCAAGGCTTTGTCACTGTTGGCGACGTGCAATATCCAGTTGAAGATTGCCTTGTGGGAGCAATAGAACAATCTACTGGAAAACTTTTTATCGCAGCAGATATTCCTGTTAAGCGTGATGCGGAAGGCTGGGCATTTGTGGTTGTTCATCAGTTATCGGCATCAGCTTCTATGATTAATATTCACGACGAAATCGTGTTGTCGGTTGATAAAGAGTACCAAGCCAGCCTTAGCCGAGGTCACAGCGCAGGTCACATTGCTTCCTTAGCGTTGAATAAAGTATTAGCAGAGAGTTACTGGCGCAAAGATGCCGACAGAAAAGATCCGCTCGGCAGCTATGACTTTAATAGTTACGCGCAAGTGACCAGCTTTGTGACTCAAGAGTTGTGTACCGACAAGTATCGCTTGGGTAAAACTCTGAAGAAACGCGGCTTGAACGTTGCAGACATGCTAGCAAACCTTGAGAGTATTGAAGCTGATATCAATCAGATGATTTCTGGCTGGCTTGCTGAGTCAACTCCAGTAGCAATGAGATTGGAAGGCGAGGCATTAACAGATTCTCGTTACTGGGAATGGCAACTTGATGCAGAGACACTTGTCTCTATTCCGTGTGGCGGAACTCATATTGAGAGCACGTCAGAACTCAAGAGGTTATCCGTTAAGTTAACGCAACTGGATGAACAGCACATTGAAATGCTGACGCATGTAATTCGATGATTCAGATTACAGATCGAAATCACTTATGCTGTTTGTTTTGTTTTATTGTGTTTATTTTAATATAAATGACTATATAAAATTGAAATGCAGCACATGTAACTTATGCTTTCGGTGTGTGGTGATATAAATATTCTTTTTAGGGTAGATCGCTGATCAAAACAGATAAAGCAAAAGATCAACCTATGATCTTCGGTTTTGTGTCGTACTCATTTAGTCTGCTGATAGCAACTAATACGATCTTGCACAACAACGATCTGCGCCAAAATATATAATTGAAAGCACTAACGAATGACGCAACAATCTGTCTTAGAAGCTTATCGAGAGTTAAAGAGCTTGTTTCGAAAGCTACATAAGTTTCATCGGTAGTAGATTATAAAAATAGTAGTGAATTAGGAAGTGCTAATGAGTGAAAATATCTGCCCTAAGTGCCAGTCAGAGCTAGGCTGGGATGGTAAGTACCACTGTGAAAGTTGTCAGGCTCACTTTACTAAAGTGGGGCTTTGCCCAGAGTGCAGCAGCCAACTTGAGAAGCTTCAAGCTTGTGGGGCTGCGAGCTATTTCTGTAATGGCGATTGCAACGAGCTTAAATCGAAGTCGAGAGTAAAGTTCGAGTTTCAAGCTGCGGATTAGCTTGAAAGCGAGAAGGTTAAGTATCGTAATCCATAATATTTAATTGAGGCCTAATACTTATGTATTGGGCCTTTTTTGTATCCATTGTACGGTTATGTTTCATCTTGGTTCATTCTTATCGTCGCTGCACCAGTATGAAACATAGTTACATGATTGCTATGCACGCTATTGGTGTGAATGAATTTTTAGTTTCATTAATACAATGACTTATAAACTTATCGGTTAATTTTTAAGTTTGGCACTCTTCTTGTAACTCTGTAATTGAATAACAAAAATACAATTATGGAGTTACAATCATGAACAAGGTGTTCAATTTATCGCTAGCTGCACTGTGTACAACACTTTCATTTTCTTCTGCATCAGTACTTGCGGCTGACGAGACCATCAAGGTCGGTGTTCTACACTCACTCTCTGGCACTATGGCGATCAGTGAGACCACGCTAAAAGATACCGTGCTAATGCTTATTGAAGAGCAGAACAAAAAAGGCGGTTTGCTTGGCAAGAAGCTAGAGCCTGTAGTCGTTGACCCCGCGTCAAACTGGCCGCTATTTGCTGAAAAAGCGCGTGAGCTTATCGAAAAAGAGAAAGTCGATGTGGTTTTCGGTGGTTGGACATCGGTATCGCGTAAATCTATGTTGCCAGTATTTGAAGAGCTCAACAGCATCCTTTTCTACCCAGTTCAGTATGAAGGTGAAGAGTCTTCGAAAAATGTTTTCTACACTGGCGCTGCGCCAAACCAACAGGCGATTCCAGCCGTCGATTACTTGATGGAAGAGCTTGAAGTTGAACGTTGGGTACTAGCAGGCACCGATTACGTTTATCCACGTACCACCAATAAGATCTTAGAGGCTTACCTAAAAGATAAAGGTGTCGCAGAAGAAGACATTATGATCAACTACACGCCATTTGGTCACTCTGATTGGCAATCTATCGTTTCAGACATCAAAAAGTTCGGTGAAGCGGGCAAGAAAACCGCTGTGGTTTCTACTGTGAACGGCGATGCGAACGTTCCTTTCTATAAAGAGCTTGGCGCTCAAGGCATTTCATCTGAAGACATCCCGGTAATTGCATTCTCTGTTGGTGAAGAAGAGCTGTCAGGCATGGACACTGAACCACTGGTTGGTCACCTAGCGGCTTGGAACTACTTCATGAGTGTTGATACCGAAGCCAATGAAGAGTTCGTTGAAACGTGGCAGTCATTCATCAAGAGTGAAAAGCGTGTCACCAACGATCCAATGGAAGCGCACTATGTTGGCTTCAACATGTGGACGCAAGCGGTAACCAACGCGGGCACAACCGATCCTGAATCTGTACAAGATGCCTTAATTGGCGTGTCGGTTCCTAACCTTTCTGGCGGCTACTCAACCATGCTGCCAAACCACCACATCACGAAACCCGTCCTGATCGGTGAGATCCAAGACGATGGTCAATTCGATATCGTTTGGGAAACCACTGGTCTTGTTGCGGGCGATGCTTGGTCGAGCTACTTACCTGAATCAGCGAAGCTGTTCTCTAGTTGGTCGAAGCCATTCTCATGTGGTGCGTTTAACGTCGAAACCAAGAAGTGTTCTGGCGGTAACTAGAGCGTTAATTTAGGAATATTGAGCCTTCTTGTTTGGGAAGAGCGCCTCTGTTTAAGAGGTGAAGCAAGCGGAAGGCTCATCGTTTCAACTAACAATAATTCTCCACATGTCCACTGAGCAAAAATAACAATATCTAGCTAGGTGGATTAAGGAAGCAGGGATGAAAAACGTATTGAACGTATTTAAGGTGCTATTGCTTATGGCAGTCAGCGCTCAGTTGGCTTTTGCTGGAATAACGGATGAAGCTAGCTTTACCAAGGCGCTAGTTGGTAAGAAAACATCGGATAAAGAATTGGCTATCGATTGGGTTATTGAGGCGCAAACGGGAGACGTGTCGAAACCTATTTTGGATGGCTGGTTAAATGGTAATCTCTATTACTTCAATGACAAACAGAGCGAGCAGTACAAAAAGCTCTACCTTATTCAGAGCATCAAAACAGCGATGGTAGCTCAGTCGGCATGGGATGATTCAAGCCTCAATATCGAGAATGCTAGACAGTTCAAAAAAGTTCGCGTGAACAACAAGCTTCGCGGGATCTTGCGTGGGGAAATCGCCTCGATTGGACTGAATAGCAGTAAATCAGACGTGCGTTACAAAGCGGTTTTGGATCTGCTCGGTACCAAAGATTCTGACATTATCGATCGTTTAGCTGTACTCAGAACCAGTGAATCAGAGGGGAAAGTCGCTGAGTTAATGGACTTGTCGTTAGCCATATTTACCTCTCTTGATAAGAGTGCCACGGTTGACGATCGTGTGGCTTCGATTGACCGAGTTGGCGACTTCAAACATTCAGTGGTACTCAAAACCTTGAATAAACTGCTCAACAGCGAACAAGATCCAAAGGTCTTGGCTGCAGCTGAGCGTGCAATGGACGATTATCAACAGAGCCAAGCGCTGTATTCTGGTGTCGAAACCGTATTCTTCGGTTTGAGCTTAGGTTCAGTCTTGGTGCTGGCGGGTATAGGTTTAGCGATCACCTTTGGTGTGATGGGCGTGATTAACATGGCTCATGGTGAACTGATCATGATTGGTGCTTACACCACCTATGTATTGCAACTGCTAATGCCGAATCACATCGGTTTAGCGCTCATTCTCTCTATTCCTGCAGCGTTTATTGTGTCTGGCTTAGTGGGTATTGTGATTGAGCGGAGTGTGATTCGCCATCTTTACGGACGCCCATTAGAAACCTTACTTGCGACCTTCGGTATCAGCTTGATCTTACAGCAAGCCGTTCGCTCTATTTTCTCTCCACTTAACCGCTCAGTGAGCACGCCTGAATGGATGTCTGGCGCACTTCAATTAAACCCAATGTTGTCCCTGACCTACAACCGCTTATATATCATCCTTTTCTGTGGCTTGGTGTTTATGGGGCTATTGATGGTTCTGAAAAAGACACCACTAGGTTTGCAAGTTCGTGCGGTTTCTCAAAACCGTGGCATGGCGCGTGCGATGGGGATTCGTTCTGAGCGAGTTGATGCGATGACCTTTGGTTTAGGCTCAGGTGTCGCGGGTGTCGCGGGTGTGGCACTGTCTCAATTGACTAACGTTGGCCCGAATATGGGGCAAGCGTACATCATCGATTCTTTCATGGTGGTGGTATTCGGTGGAGTCGGCAACTTGTGGGGCACACTCGTCGCAGGTCTGAGTCTTGGTTTGTTCAATAAGATCTTAGAGCCTTGGGCTGGCGCAGTACTTGCCAAGATTCTAGTACTGGTTTTCATCATTCTATTTATTCAAAAACGCCCACGCGGATTGTTCCCGCAACGTGGCCGTGCGGCTGAAGGTTAAGGACAACATCATGCAGTCAAAATCATTTGTACTTTCGGCAATGCGTGGTGACAAAGGTGGCCAACTGACCATCTTTGCCATTCTTGCGGCCGTGATTCTTATCCCACTGGCTAACACCATGTTACCAAGTGGGCACCCACTTCATGTTGAGACTTTCACTATCTCACTGATGGGCAAATACCTGAGCTACGCAATGTTGGCGCTGGCGCTCGATCTTGTATGGGGCTATCTCGGCATATTGAGCCTAGGCCACGGCGCTTTCTTTGCGCTTGGCGGTTATGCGATGGGCATGTACTTAATGCGTCAGATTGGTGACCGTGGGGTTTATGGTGATCTAATCTTGCCTGACTTCATGGTGTTTCTTGATTGGTCTGTGTTGCCATGGTTTTGGCAGGGCTTCGATCAGTTTTGGTTCGCCTGTTTAATGGTCATGTTAGTGCCGGGTGCTTTGGCTTACCTGTTTGGTCATCTTGCTTTCCGTTCCCGAGTGTCTGGAGTTTATCTTTCTATCATGACTCAAGCGTTAACTTACGCATTGATGCTGGCATTTTTTCGCAACGAGATGGGTTTTGGTGGCAATAACGGACTGACGGACTTTAAAGACATCATCGGTCTGAGCTTGCAGAGTGATGCCGTTAAGATTGGCCTGTTTGTCGCGACGGGCATCTCACTCATTCTCAGTTACATCGCGTGTCGCATGGTAGTGACGAGTCGATTAGGTCGTGTGGCACTGGCGATACGTGATACCGAGTCTCGCACTCGCTTTATGGGTTACGACGTTGATGGCATCAAGTTGTGGGTCTTCGTTTTGTCTGCGGTTATCGCGGGTATTGCTGGTGCGTTATATGTGCCTCAAGTCGGCATCATCAACCCTGGAGAGTTTGCGCCGCTTAACTCGATTGAGATTGTAGTTTGGGTTGCCTTGGGCGGTCGTGCCACTCTGTTTGGTGCCATCGTTGGGGCTCTGATCATCAACTACGCCAAGAGCTGGTTTACCGTTGAATTTCCAGAAGTGTGGTTATTCGCTCTCGGTGGTCTATTCGTACTCTCAACCATGTACTTCCCACAAGGTGTGATTGGCTTTGTCAGTGAAAAATGGCAGCAGCTGCGCAAGGTATCAAATGGGAAAAACCAAGGTAAAGATAAGGATGATCAGCACAAGGCCAAGGAGGTAATCGCATGACCACATTTAATAGCGTAAAGGAATCGGTTCAGGCGTTCACTCGTCGAGACGAAGTGTTTGATTACCTCAAACCCGATATTCATCCTGCCATCGATACTCGCCATAACGTGCTGTTGTATGTCGAAGGCGTCAACAAAAGCTTCGATGGTTTTCAAGCGATAAACGACCTCAACCTTTATATCAAAGAGGGCGAATTGCGCTGCATCATCGGTCCTAATGGCGCAGGTAAAACCACCATGATGGATATCATCACCGGGAAAACTAAGCCGGATACAGGTGAAGTGTGGCTAGGTTCGAACATCAATCTACTCAAGATGAATGAAGCTGAAATTGCCAATGCAGGCGTTGGGCGTAAATTCCAAAAGCCGACGGTGATTGAATGCTTAACCGTGTGGCAAAACCTTGAGTTGGCGATGGCCGGTGATCGCTCAGTATGGGCGACTTTCACTGCGGTGATGTCTGGTGAGCAGAAAGACAAACTGACCTCGGTACTTGAGTTGATTCACCTCAAAGACGAAGCCGCGAATTTGTCGGGCAACCTGTCACATGGGCAAAAGCAGTGGTTAGAGATCGGTATGTTGCTGATGCAAAACCCTAAGCTGTTGCTGGTGGATGAACCCGTTGCAGGTATGACTCACCAAGAGATGGATCGCACTTCTGAGTTACTCAACTCACTGGCAGGTAAGCACTCGGTGGTTGTGGTTGAGCACGATATGGATTTCGTTCGTTCGATTGCTAGCCATGTCACCGTGCTTCATCAAGGTCACGTGTTGGCAGAAGGCACCATGGACCAAGTGCAGGTTCACCCTGAAGTTAAACAAGTTTATCTCGGAGAATAGGATGTTAGAGGTTAAATCAGTCAATCAATATTACGGTGAGAGCCACACCTTGTGGGATTTGGACATGCAGATCCCAGAGGGTAAATGCACGGTGTTAATGGGGCGCAATGGCGTCGGTAAAACGACTCTTCTGCAATGCATTATGGGGCTAGTTACAGTCAAAAGTGGTGACATTTCGTTATCGGGTGAATCGCTGCTGAAAACCGATGCCGAAGATCGCTCACGCCAAGGGATAGGCTATGTGCCACAAGGTCGCCAGATATTCCCAATGCTTACGGTTCAAGAAAACCTAGAAGTTGGCTTGCCGATTAGAGAAAAGGGCGACCGTAAGATCCCCGAATTCATCTTCGATATCTTCCCAGTGTTAAAAGAGATGCTGCATCGCCGCGGTGGTGACTTGTCCGGTGGCCAACAACAACAATTGGCGATTGGGCGTGCGCTGGTGGTTAATCCCAAGCTATTGATCTTGGATGAACCGACAGAAGGTATTCAGCCTAATATTGTGCAAGAAATTGGTGACATTATTCGCATGCTCAACGAGAAGATGGGGCTTACGGTTCTGTTGGTTGAGCAGAAGCTGCCATTTGCGAGAAAGGTCGGTGACCGCTTCTGTATTCTCGACCGTGGGCGCCAAGTGGCAGAAGGTGAAATGACAGGGCTCGATGAGTCCTTGATTAAGGAGTACCTAACCGTATGAATTCTCTCTTTTCTCCGAATGAAGTAAGGAACGCTTCTTTAGTAGAAGCCTTGTCTCTGAATGACACCATTGAACAAGATATTCGAGACGGTTGGCAAGCGAGCTTAAACCTCACTTTTGTCGACCGTGGTGATAAAACCGTTTTAAAGAATCGTCAGCAGTCTGGTCCGCTTGCGGTGCAACGCCCCCTGTATCCTGATGGGGAAACGTGTCACACCTACTTACTTCATCCCCCCGGCGGAGTGGTAGGTGGTGACACTCTCAATATTGAGGTAACCGTAGAAAGCGGTGCTCATACGTTGATCACCACACCCGGTGCGACCAAGTTTTACCGCTCAAATAACAAATACGCCAAGCAGAAGCAAACCCTTCGAGTGAAGAAAGGCGCACGTTTAGAGTGGATGCCACAAGAGAATATCTTTTTTCCTAATGCACACGTTCGCCTAGACACTGAAGTTCGCCTAGAAAAGGGTGCACAGTTTTGGGGTTGGGAGATGCACTGTTTTGGACGACCTGCACAGAATGAGGGATTTGAGCGTGGTCACCTTGTAGGGAAAACGGAAATCTATCTTGATAATCAAAGGCTTCTTACGGAAGGTTTTAATTTTCATGGCGGTGATAAGTTGATGATAAATATGGGGTTACTTGATTATTCAATGATGGGAACTTTTTATATCACTTCAAATGAGAAGCAAGATTTAGAGTTGGTACAGAGTTTGCTCTTATCTATTACACAGCAAGCTTCACAGCAATCAGTTACATCAAAAACATCGAGTGAACCCACATTAATAATGGGAGCGACTCAGATAGAAGGATTGATTGTGGTGCGAGCCTTGGGTTATTGGAGTGAAGACATCCTCCAAGCCTTTGGTCAGATATGGCAAGCAACTCGCTCTCATTTATGTGGTACGACTCCTGACTTACCAAGGATTTGGGCAACTTAGCGATTAGCCCTTTTTGTACCTAGGGTGACTTCCGGCTCTAGGTACATTTTTTCAAGCTTGCTGTGTTTGAATCCCACTTACTGCTCATACGTTTTTGAGCACTAAGAAAACAACACTAACAGCGGGCGGCTAAATGGAATTAACACCAAGAGAAAAAGATAAGCTACTTATCTTCTGCGCAGGAATGCTGGCACAGCAGCGTAAACAAAAAGGCTTAAAACTCAACTATCCAGAATCTATTGCACTGATCAGCAGTGCGATTCTTGAAGGTGCCCGCGAGGGGAAAACCGTTTCGGAATTGATGGATTTTGGGCGCACACTGCTTACTGTCGATGACGTTATGGAGGGGATCCCTTCGATGATCCCTGATGTACAAGTCGAAGCGACTTTTCCTGATGGCACCAAGTTGGTGACCGTTCATGAACCTATCGTGTAGGGAGAAGACATATGGCTGGTTCCACCAAACAATACTCAGGCTTCGTTCCCGGAAAAGTAGAAACGGCTCCTGGTGACATCACCTTAAATGAAGGCCGAGACACGACGTCCATTAAGGTGCAAAACATTGGCGATCGTCCTGTTCAAATTGGCTCCCATTACCACTTCTATGAAGCAAACCCTTCGCTGATCTTTGACCGAGAAGCGACTAAAGGTTTTCGACTTAATATCCCTGCAGGCACCGCCACCCGTTTTGAACCGGGTCAGTCGCGCAGTGTCGAGTTAGTACGTTACGCCGGTAAGTTAGAGATCTACGGCTTCCAAGGGAAAGTGATGGGTAAGCTCTAAGCGCTCTCACGGAAATAATGAAAACAACAAAGGATTGATCATGGCGAAGATATCCAAACAGGCTTACGCCGAAATGTTTGGGCCAACAATCGGAGACCGAGTGCGTCTTGCTGACACCGATTTATGGCTAGAAGTTGAAAAGGATTACACCGTGTACGGCGACGAAGTGAAGTTCGGCGGCGGTAAAGTGATTCGTGATGGGCAAGGGCAAAGCCAACGTCCAAGTGCCGAAACACCAGACTTGGTGATCACCAACGCGATTGTTTTGGACTACTGGGGCATTGTAAAAGCGGATGTCGCTATCAAAGACGGCCGAGTTCAAGCGTTGGGTAAAGCGGGCAACCCAGACGTTCAACCGGGTGTCGATATTGTGATTGGCCCGGGTACGGAAATTTTAGCCGGCGAAGGTTCGATCCTCACTGCGGGTGGCATCGACTCACACATCCACTTTATCTGTCCGCAGCAGATTGAAGAAGCATTGGCATCGGGTGTGACAACCATGATAGGCGGTGGCACGGGGCCAAACACCGGTACTAACGCAACCACATGTACACCGGGTCCGTGGAACATGCACCGTATGTTGGAATCGCTCGATCAGTTCCCAATGAACTTTGGTTTACTCGGGAAAGGCAATGCTAGCCAACCGGAAGCATTGCGTGAGCAAGTGGCAGCGGGCGCAGTGGGTTTGAAGTTGCATGAAGACTGGGGAACAACACCCGCGTCAATTGATACTTGCTTGAGCGTCGCCGATGAGATGGACGTACAAGTTGCGATTCACACCGATACGCTAAATGAATCGGGTTTTGTTGAATCGACACTTGGCGCCATCGGTGATCGCGTGATTCATACCTACCACACGGAAGGTGCCGGTGGTGGTCATGCTCCCGATATTATTCGGGCTGCAGGTGAGCCGAACGTTCTGCCTTCTTCTACCAACCCGACACGACCTTATACCGTCAATACGGTCGATGAGCACTTAGATATGCTGATGGTGTGTCATCACCTTTCACCGTCGATTTCTGAAGATGTGGCGTTCGCCGAGTCGCGTATTCGTCGTGAAACCATTGCCGCTGAAGACATTCTTCATGATTTAGGTGCGTTCTCGATGATCGCTTCTGATTCACAAGCGATGGGGCGCGTAGGCGAGGTGGTAACCCGTACTTGGCAAACCGCACACAAGATGAAAGTTCAGCGTGGCAGCCTAAAAGAAGATTCCGACTACAGCGATAACTTCCGCCTAAGACGTTATGTCGCTAAGTACACCATTAATCCTGCGATCACGCACGGCATGGCCCATGAGATCGGCTCTATCGAAGCAGGGAAATTAGCTGACCTAGTGCTGTGGAAGCCCGCTTTCTTTGGTGTGAAACCGAGTGTCATTTTGAAAGGCGGCATGATCGCGATGGCACCAATGGGTGATCCTAACGCTTCAATCCCAACCCCTCAGCCAGTTCACTATCGCTCAATGTTTGGTAGCTATGGCAAGGCATGTCAGAACACATCGATGCTGTTCGTTTCCAAGGAAGCCAAAGCACAGAATATCGATAAGCAGTTGGGGTTACAGAGTTTGATTGGCGTAGTCAGCAATTGCCGAAACATCAGCAAAGCGGACATGAAGCTTAACGATTGGATGCCGAAGATCGAAGTCGATTCTCAGACGTATCAAGTGCGCGCTGATGGCGAACTGTTGACGTGTGAGCCAGCTGAAGTATTGCCAATGGCTCAGAGATACTTTCTATTTTAATCGCTCGGCTGAAGGCTATTGTTTTAAGGCTTAGCTGAAGACCCATATTTTAGACCTTTAGCTGAAGCTCCTATTTTGGATCTTGGCTGAGGGCTCTTATTTTGAACGTTATAAATCTCACAAGGAGATTGAGGTAATAGCATGATTGAACTAACTCAAATTCAAACGGAGTTGAGCACGGCTCCTGATGGCTTTCTAAGCCTACCAATCGATAGCCGTATTAAGAGCCGCCTTAAGGTGATGCTCGATGACGGACGCAATGCAGGGCTGTTTCTACCACGAGGTCACATCTTGCGTGGCGGTGAACAGCTTTCAAGTGAATGTGGTTTAGTGGTGGAAGTAAAAGCCGCACCGGAAACCGTGTCGACCGTTTACTGTGAAGATTCGCATCTATTAACTCGTGTTGCTTACCACCTTGGTAACCGACATGTGCCGCTGCAAGTGGAAGCGGGCTGGGTTCGCTATCAACACGACCATGTTTTGGATGAAATGGTTGAAGGTTTGGGCGCGACAGTGACGACCGAAAAACAACCGTTTGAACCAGAAGGTGGCGCTTACGGCGGTCGCTCAGGTGGTCATCATCACCATCATTAATCGAGTCATTTGAGACTCACTAAACGATTTATATAACAACGAGATTAATAACAATAACGCAAGGATTATGCGATGAACTTTAAAACAGCAGCAGGCTTATGCACTTTCACAATAGCTTCTCTAACAACATCAAAATTGGCTTTTGCTCACCCAGGGAACGGTTCGCATTCGGTTTATGAGTCTCACTCATTTATGTCTGGCTTAACTCACCCAGTGACTGGCATGGATCATCTGATCATGTTGATCGCCTTTGGTTTGTTAATTGGCGCACTGTCGTTTTCAACCAAGATAAAAGCTGCGTTGATTGGCGGCGGATTGGCATCTTTAGTGGTAGGGCTTATCGCAGGCCAAGCCTTAGGTTTTTCTGTAATTGTTGAGCCAGCTATTATCGCTTCTCTGTTCGTCGTCAGCCTATGTTTATGGCACGTATTCTCACCATCAACCAAGCGTGTAAACAGCGTATTGGTCGCTTCGATTGCAATGCTGTTTTTCCATGGTTACGCGCACGGCGTTGAAGCGGCGAGTAACTTAACTCAATTTGCAACCGGTATGAGCATCAGTGCTTTGGCATTAATGGTTATCGGTACGTTTGTCGGCCGCGCGATTTACTCTAAATGGATGTCGGTCGGCGTGGCTTCAGCAAGCGCACTATTACTGTTAGGTGCGTAAGCTCTCGAACTTTTCGATTCTAGAGGACAAAGAACAAGAGTATGACCACAACAGAAAATGTCGCGATTTATCGTCTGTTCCAATTGATCAGTCCGTCGTTGCCAATTGGTGGGTTCACTTACTCGCAAGGTTTAGAGATGGCGGTTGAGGCGGGGTGGGTAACGGATCGCAATAGCATGGAACAGTGGCTTAATACCATTGTCAGCTCTAGTGTCGCGACCTTGGAGTTACCTATCTTAGATCGTCTTTATCACGCGCTAGAAAAAGGTGAACTCGATGAGATTGAGCATTGGTGTAACTACTTATACTCAAGCCGTGAAACCAGTGAATTGCGAGCGGAAGAGAAGCAACGTGGACATGCCTTGAATACCTTGTTGAAGCGCTTAGATATCGATATTTCGCTGGTGGATTCCGTTGATAGTCACCCAAACCAATTGTTGGGCATGTGTATTGCTGCTCAACATTGGAACATTGATTTAGAAAGCCTCAAGCAGGGTTATCTATGGAGCTGGCTTGAGAATATTGTCACCGCAGGGGTTAAGTTGGTGCCTTTAGGACAGACCGATGGGCAGTTGGCACTGATTAATATCACCAACACGTTCCCCGAGGTGATTGAGAAAGCACGCGCTATAGAAGATTGGATGATAGGCAGTTTTTCGCCATCAATGACATTAGCGAGTTCACTGCACGAAACACAATACACGCGACTATTTCGTTCGTAGCGCTAAGCACGGACGAGGTAGCAAAAAGAATATAAGGAAGTAGACAATGGAAAGTTATAAGCAACCCCTTCGAATTGGTATCGGTGGCCCGGTTGGGTCGGGTAAAACAGCGTTGTTAGAAGTGCTGTGTAAGGCGATTCGCGACAAGATCAATATTGCAGTAGTAACCAACGACATCTACACCCAAGAAGATGCAAAGATACTGACACGAGCTGAAGCTTTAGATCCTGACCGCATCATCGGTGTGGAAACAGGCGGTTGCCCACATACTGCGATTCGTGAAGATGCGTCGATGAACCTCGCGGCAGTCGAAGAGCTGGCTAAGCTACATAAGAACCTCGATGTGGTGTTTGTAGAGAGTGGTGGTGACAACCTCAGTGCGACGTTCAGCCCTGAGTTAGCCGACCTGACTATCTATGTGATTGACGTAGCGGAAGGGGAGAAGATCCCACGTAAAGGTGGCCCGGGTATTACACGTTCTGATCTGCTGGTCATCAACAAGATCGATTTAGCGCCATACGTTGGGGCGTCACTTGAGGTGATGGAGCAAGACACACAACGTATGCGCCCTACCAAGCCATACGTGTTCACCAACCTCAAAGAGAGCCAAGGGTTAGACTTCATCATCAACTTTATTGTGACGGAAGGGATGCTGACCATGAAAGAGCATTCTACGACTGAGTAGGATTGGAATCCGTTCGTTTGTGAAGCTGGTAGATACAAAAAAGCCCTGTCGATTATCGATAGGGCTTTTTGTTTTCAATGGTTTTCAGCGTTAGAGTTGAATCTAGAGCTCGCTCTTAGCGACTCTTGTTGTGACTTGTGATTCAATCACACCATCTTCGACCTGCGTGGTGATCACTTCGCCTACTTCAACATCGTTAATGGATGACACCGTCTTGCTCGACGCTGAATGGGTAATGCTGTAGCCACGCTTTAGGGTTGCCAGTGGGCTGACGGTCTCTAACTTCTCGGCAGCCATAGCTAGCTGGTGGCGAGTTGTTAGTAACGTCTTATCCATCGCATCCAGCAGCTTTTGCTCAGAACGCTGTAAATGTAACTTCTGTACACCAAGGCGTTTCACTGGTGAGTTCAACTGAAGCAGATGCTGTTTACGTTCAATATCTTGTGCATGCTGCTTTAAGTATTGAGTCATACCACGACGCAAACGCATGTCTAAGTCATCAAGTTGCTGACTCTGCTTTTGTAGCTGGTAGCTCGGGTGCTGTTTCTCTAAGCGGTATGTCAACGTTTGAGTTGATTGCACTTGCTTGATTAACACATGTCGAATCGCACTGACCAAGCGAGCTCGTTTAGACGCGAAAATTTGTTCTTTATGACTGTTATCACGGCTCACCAATTCTGCAGCTGCTGATGGTGTTGGAGCGCGCATATCTGCGACGAAATCGGCGATAGTGACATCGATTTCGTGACCAATAGCACTGATGATTGGGATCTGACTTGCCTTAATAGTGCGAGCTACTATCTCGTTATTGAAACACCATAAGTCTTCTAACGAGCCACCGCCACGACCCACGATCAACACATCACATTCATTGCGTTCGTTAGCTCGTCCAATCGCTTGGGCGATTTGAATCGCTGCTTCTTCACCTTGAACCATGGTTGGGTAAATCACAACAGGCAATGAAGGATCGCGTCTTTTCAATACATCGAGAATATCAAACAGTGCTGCGCCCGTTTTGGAAGTAATGATACCTACACATTTAGGATGCTCTGGCAAAGTCTGTTTACTCGATTGAGCAAATAAGCCTTCAGATGCCAAATCTATCTTCAGTTTTTCGAACTCTTGCTGAAGCTTACCGTCACCCTCTGGCTGCATGCTTTCGATGATCAGCTGATAGTCACCACGTGGCTCATAAAGAGAGAGGCGAGCTTTGACTAGAACTTGATTACCATTCTGAGGCTTAAAAGTGACTCGGCGGTTATTGCCACGAAACATGGCGCACTTAACTTGAGCGCGAGAGTCTTTAAGTGTGAGGTACCAGTGACCAGAGACAGGTGCTGAGAAGTTTGAGATTTCACCAACGAGCCAGACTATTCCCATTTCATTTTCTAATAGGAGACGAACCTCGGAGTTGAGGCGAGAAACAGTAAAGATGTTTGGATTAGTCATAGAAGCACTATCTTTCCTTGAAGGAAGGTCTTTCTTGGAATCTCACAGGGCGTGAGTATGGAAGATAGCGGCAATATAATACATAGCAAGGGGGGGGATGCAAATTAAAAATACAAAAATGTGTAGCCAAGCGATTTCGTTAGCCGTATAATCCGTCCGCAATATCTAATCCAAATGCAGTTTAATTTTCCTTAATTGGCTGCCCTCATTAGGCGAAACGATGAGATTGGATTGTTTCTTTTTACTCCTATTATTGTGAGATATTGCAAATGCTAAGAATTGCCAAAGAAGCGCTGACATTCGACGACGTACTGCTAGTGCCAGCACACTCCACCGTTCTCCCTAATACAGCTGATCTTCGCACTCAGCTGACGAAGAATATTTCCCTAAACATCCCAATGATCTCTGCATCGATGGATACTGTGACAGAAGCTCGCCTAGCGATTGCACTGGCACAAGAAGGCGGAATAGGCTTCATTCATAAGAACATGTCTATTGAACAACAAGCTGAAATGGTTCGCCAGGTTAAAATTTACGAAGCAGGTGTAGTTTCTCATCCTGTTACTGTAAACCCTGACGCGACAATCGCTGATGTTGTAGCTCTTACTCAAAAACACGGCTTTGCCGGTTTCCCTGTTGTTACTGAAACAAACGAACTTGTTGGTATTATTACTGGCCGTGATGTTCGCTTTGTTACTGACCTTTCTAAGAAAGTTGAAGTAGTAATGACGCCTAAAGCTCGCCTTGCTGCTGTTAAAGAAGGTGCAACTCGTGAAGAAGTTCAAGAGAAAATGCACGAAGCGCGTGTTGAGAAAGTTCTTGTCGTAAATGATGACTTCCAACTTACTGGAATGATCACTGCAAAAGATTTCCACAAAGCAGAACGTAAACCAAACGCTTGTAAAGATGAGCGCGGCAGCCTACGTGTAGGTGCTGCTGTTGGTGCTGGTGCTGGTAACGAAGAGCGCGTAGCTGCTCTAGTGGAAGCTGGCGTAGACGTTCTACTAATCGACTCTTCACACGGTCACTCTGAAGGCGTACTTAACCGTATCCGCGAAACTCGCGCTGCCTACCCTGATCTACAAATCATTGGTGGTAACGTAGCAACGGGGGCTGGCGCTCGTGCTCTTATCGAAGCCGGTGTTAGTGCGGTTAAAGTAGGTATCGGCCCGGGTTCAATCTGTACGACTCGTATCGTTACTGGTGTTGGTGTTCCTCAAGTAACAGCAATCGCAGACGCTGCTGAAGTTGCAAACGAATACGGTATTCCAGTAATCGCAGATGGCGGTATCCGCTTCTCTGGTGATATCTGTAAAGCTATCGTTGCTGGCGCATCTTGTGTGATGGTCGGTTCAATGTTCGCTGGTACTGAAGAAGCACCGGGTGAAGTTATCCTTTACAACGGTCGTTCTTACAAGTCTTACCGTGGTATGGGTTCTCTTGGCGCCATGTCTCAAGGTTCTTCTGATCGTTATTTCCAATCTGACAACGCTGCAGACAAGCTTGTTCCAGAAGGTATTGAAGGTCGTATCGCATACAAAGGTCGTCTAAAAGAGATCGTTCACCAACAGATGGGCGGTCTACGCTCAAGCATGGGCCTAACAGGTTCTGCAACTGTTGAAGACATGCGTACTAAAGCTGAGTTTGTTCGTATCTCTGGTGCGGGCATGAAAGAATCTCACGTACACGATGTTCAAATCACGGAAGAAGCACCTAACTACCGTTTAGGTTAATAATACGTCCAAACGTTTGAATAATGTGCTGATTTAGTCGGCACATTATTTTATTTGAGGCCTGTTTTGTTTAGAGAGTGATTCTCACAAAATATCGCCCTACAGATAACCAACGAAAACGTTTGCTTTATTTCTTGAAGAGTTAATCAGAGGTGAGTAAACTCGCCTCCGTTTTATCACATAGCCAATAAGACTGCTTACAATGACTAAAAATATTCATGACCAACGTATTCTAATTCTGGACTTCGGTTCTCAATACACACAGCTAGTTGCTCGTCGTATTCGTGAGATCGGTGTTTACTGTGAACTTTGGAGCTGGGACGTAGAAGAAGCGGATATTCGTGAATTCAATCCAGACGGTATCATCCTATCTGGTGGACCTGAAAGTGTAACGGAAGAGAACTCTCCGCGCGCACCTCAGTACGTATTTGATTCAGGTGTTCCTGTATTTGGTGTGTGCTACGGCATGCAAACCATGGCAGAGCAGCTTGGTGGTAAAGTTGCAGGTTCTAACGAGCGTGAATTCGGCTACGCCGCGGTTCAGGTTACGGGTGATTCAGCATTATTTGCTAACCTTGAAGCGACGCAAGATGTTTGGATGAGCCACGGCGACAAAGTGGTTGAGATTCCTGCTGATTTCATAAAAATCGCAGCAACAGACACTTGCCCATACGCTGCAATGGCAAATGAAGAGAAGAAGTACTACGGTGTGCAATTCCACCCCGAAGTAACGCACACTAAGAATGGTCTTAAAATGCTTGAGAACTTTGTTCTTGACGTTTGTGGCTGTGAGCGTTTATGGACCTCTGAATCCATCATCGAAGATGCGGTTGCTCGTATTAAAGAGCAAGTAGGTGATGACGAAGTTATCCTTGGTCTTTCTGGTGGCGTTGATTCATCTGTAGTCGCAATGCTTGCTCACCGTGCTATTGGTGACAAACTAACTTGTGTATTTGTAGATAACGGCCTTCTTCGTTTGAACGAAGCAGAGCAAGTTATGGATATGTTTGGTAACAAGTTTGGCCTAAACATCATCAAAGTAGATGCTGAAGATCGTTTCCTTAATGCGTTAGAAGGTGAAGCTGAACCGGAAGCTAAGCGTAAGATCATCGGTCACGTATTCGTAGATATCTTCGATGAAGAGTCTAAGAAACTGAAGAATGCTAAATGGCTTGCTCAGGGTACTATCTACCCAGACGTAATCGAGTCTGCTGCTTCTAAGACGGGTAAAGCACACGTAATCAAATCTCACCACAACGTTGGTGGTCTTCCTGATGATATGGAAATGGGCCTTGTTGAGCCTCTACGTGAGCTGTTTAAAGATGAAGTACGTAAGATCGGCCTAGAACTTGGTCTTCCATACAACATGCTTTACCGCCACCCATTCCCAGGTCCAGGTCTAGGTGTTCGTGTTCTTGGTGAAATCAAGAAAGAGTACTGTGATCTGCTGCGTCGTGCTGATGCTATCTTCATTGAAGAGCTTCACGCTGCTGACCTTTACCACAAAGTATCTCAAGCATTCACGGTATTCCTACCAGTGCGTTCTGTTGGCGTAATGGGCGATGGCCGTAAGTACGATTGGGTTGTATCTCTACGAGCTGTAGAAACTATCGACTTCATGACTGCTCACTGGGCACACCTGCCATACGATTTCCTAGGTAAAGTCTCTAACCGTATTATCAACGAAGTTAACGGCATTTCACGTGTTGTTTACGATATTTCTGGTAAGCCACCAGCAACTATCGAGTGGGAATAATCTCTTAGAGAATTAGCTTACGTTGATTGAAACCTTAAAAGCCTCGAACTCAGTTCGGGGCTTTTTTCTTTCTGATTCAGTTATTAAAGAGTCATATCGAACGGTTAGGAGCCAAACTAGTTGAAAATTAGACATCGCCTCAAGAAGCAATGAGACGCTTTGTTGTGTTGGACTATACATAAAAATATCACTCGCACTTTTTATAAATTCATACCACACCAGCTAGGCCATTTCACATGTGACGCATACTCTTTGATGGACTTATTAAGGACAGATAAGAGAATCCACCATGTTAAAAATTAAATATTTGGCGGCAATATTTGGCTGTACATTAGCAGCACAAAGCCATGCGTCTTTGAACATTCAACCTGATCCGCAAAACCCGAATGGTTACCTTGTTGAGAAGTCGGCATTACAAGCTGCTGAACAGGCGAAAACCTCCGACCCTATGTATGCTATCTGGTCACAGGCCCTACAAACTCGTTCGAACACTATCGTTGAAGCGATTGAACCCGGTTCACCTTTCAATCCTGAAAACGTAAAGCGGGTTGAGCGTGTATTCCCTCAATCTGAATGGGACTTCCTTACTCAGATGGCTGCTCCAGAATACACTTATACTCGTTTCTTGCGTGCGATTGGTAAATTCCCAGCCTTCTGTGGAGAGTACACTGATGGGCGAGATTCTGATGCCATCTGTAAGAAATCCATCATCACCGCTTTTGCTCACTTCTCTCAAGAGACGGGCGGTCACATCGCAATCGACAATACTTCTGATAACCCATTAGCTCTAGAAGAGTGGCAGCAAGCGCTGGTACATGTTCGTGAAATGGGGTGGTCTGAAGGGCAAGAAGGCTACACCACAGGTTGTGGCCAGAACGATTGGCAAAATGCACGTTGGCCTTGTGCCGTAGGGCAGGGCTATTTCGGACGTGGTGCTAAACAGCTTTCTTACCATTTTAACTACGGTGCGTTCTCGGAAGTGATGTTCGATGGTGATGCGACGGTTCTATTGAATAATCCGGCCTTAGTGGCAGACTCTTGGTTAAACCTAGCTTCTGCTATTTGGTTCTTCCTTACTCCTCAAGCTCCTAAACCTGCAATGTTGCACGTGATCGACCGTACATGGACACCCTCGCAACGTGAATTGGATGCCGGTATTGGTTATGGCTTTGGTACTACTATCAACGTGATCAATGGTGGAATTGAGTGTGGTGAGCAGAATAAAGACAAAGGTCAACCCGTTAACCGAATTCGTTACTGGGAAGGCCTAGCGGCGCACTATGAAATTCCTGTAGAAGTGGACGAGCAGAACACGTGTTGGCAGCAAACGCTTTACGGAAGCTTAAACCTCAACGGTGCCACTGACGTGCTATACACTAACTGGGATGGTAACTGGAAATACTACGCAGACCGCCCAGAAGGCTACTCATTTGAATGTGAGCTTGTTGGTTTCCAAACGGCATATTCAGCGTTGGTTGCTGGAGATTACGAGAAGTGTGTGACCAACTTCTACGGTTCTCACGCGAGCTGGCCTGAAGTGAAAGTGGTCGACAAGCTTGATCCGGTAGACCCAGGGACAGATCCCGGTGGCAACGGTTGGAGCGCGACTAAGGTATACAACGCTGGTGATCAAGTGACTCAAAATGGCGTAACCTACGAAGCGAAATGGTGGACACAAGGTGATGACCCTGCCAATGGCGGCCCTTGGAAATTAGTTGCCGGTGAGCCTACACCTGTCGATCCTGATCCGGTAGACCCAAGCCCTGTTGAACCGCCAGTGACTGAGCCACCAATTGTCGTAGATCCATCGGTGTTTATCACATGGGAAGCGGGCGTGAGCCAAGTGAGTAATGGCGACAAGGTGACACATAACGGCAAGTGCTTCGTGGCTAAAAATGGCCCTGGCGTATGGGAAAGCCCTGTTCAATCGAACTGGTTCTGGGATGAAATAAATTGCGATTAATAGGCGACGACTTTAATAAGTTGATATATTAAATCTATTGACCTGATTACCCAACATTATTCAAAAGCCGAAAGTTTCTACTTTCGGTTTTTTGTTTCTGACTATGCCGATCAGACACAAGCTCTAAGTTAAAAATCGAGCTAACGCAACAGATCTATATCAAGCTATTGAAAGGGCATTGCCGTTATTAGGTGTGTTTTTGTTGTGTTGAAAATGGTTAAGTACAGAAAATGAAGTAAAAGGATCATAGTAGGCCAAAAACTATTTCTGCGGATATAAAAATGGGCCTCAGCTTAACGCTAAGACCCAAATCTGAAGGCGGTATTAGAGGTGAGTAATTCACGTTGCCTCTCTCTCGGCCTGTTTGAATGCTGACCGACGTTCTTATGCGTAATTGGGTCGTAGTGAATACGAGTATTTTTGGACTGAGGTAATTATTAGTAAAAGTTTTACTAAATGAAATTGGTGAAAACGTTTTACTTTAACTCCATCACGTTTTTTATGGGCTTTTGACGGTGCTGTGTGATCCACTTAAAAGAATGCCATTTGGTGATTTAGGTGAGTATTTTAGAAGGGAGATATGCATATGTTGGTGTATATGAAAGACATAAAAAAGGCCACCTATAGTAGAGATGGCCTTTTGTTATCTATTTGAAATATATTGCTATTTTGTTGTATCGCGTAGCTTAAGTTTACTTGGTACGTAAACTCTTAGTGGGATAGTTCGGCCATCGCGTACCTTCTCGATCAGAAGGTTAACACCTTGAATTCCCATCAGTTCAGAGTGAATACGAACGGTTGATAAACTTGGGAAGGTAAATTTAGCGGTTGGGATGTCATTGACACTGATCAGCGCAATGTCTTCTGGAATGCTTAATCCGTGTTCATGAACGGCGCGTAAAACACCAATTGCAATCGAATCTGATGCAATAAACATCGCTTTCGGGTAATCGCCGCTCTCTAGCATTTTCTTCGCCAGTTTGTAGCCAGATGAGCTAGAGAAGTCACCACGGTAGATATCTTGTTCGCTGACTACGTTCTTCAAACCACCGTATTCCGCAAAGGCGACTTCGCGAATATCAGAGGTGTTAATGTCGTCTTGGCCACCGATGAAACCAATGCGTTCGTAGCCTTGGTTGATGAAGAAGTTGGTGATCTCTTTGCTGATGCGAGCCAGATCAATATCAACTGAGTCATAAGGTTCAGAGTGATCGGTAAAGTCGACATAACAGATATTATCGGTGAGATTTTTCGCTTGTGCGATAACTTTTTGGGTCATTCTACCAACCAGTAAAATACCGGTTATCTGGCTAGAGTTTGTCTGTATTTTACTTTCGTAACAGTTGGTTAGGTTAACTTCAATCTTCTCGCACTGTGTCTCAATACCGTGGCGAATCGATAGATAATAAGGGTCGTTAACTTCCGTTTCTTGCTTGTAGTTGTACAGAGCAAGGAAGTGGTGGTTCTGCTTTTTACCGCTAACCGATTTACGTGAGCTGCTGGTTTTGTATTCCAACTTCTCGGCAATTTCAAAGATACGCCTTTTGGTCTCTTCCTTGACGCTTAATGTAGGATCTTCATTGAGAACCCGAGAAACGGTAGCTAATGAAACATTTGCTTCCGTCGCGATATCTTTTAACGTTGCCATACTCACTTCCTGTTCTTGGAACATTGCGCTGCTTTGAAATTTGTCTTTAGTAAAAAAAGCAATGCACCTCTTTATTCTACAGACCTATTGTAATCAAACTGAAAGCCAATGCATTAACTTTTAGTAAAATAAATGCTCAACTCCTCTGTGATGTCGCAAATCTAACTATCTATAAAGATCTCATTTAATTTCAATGGATTAGCACTATCTATCGATTCATCAACTCTATGTTGGTATGAATATGTCTCGTGCAACCTTGTGTAAACGTTTACACTTCGTGGTTGTGATCACAGAATTATAGTCAAATTGGCTGCTACTATTTCTGTAACAACGAACTAATACACAGAGTATCGGTTCAGATTTCATCGTGAATGACAGTGAAGAGAGGTTGATTGTGAAAGTACTGGTAACGGGCGGCATGGGTTACATCGGAAGTCACACATGTATTCAAATGATGCAAGAGGGCATGGAGCCCATAATTGTAGACAACCTTTGCAACAGCAAAGAGCTAGTACTGGAGCGAATCAATGCACTAGCCGGTCAAACACCAACATTTTACCTTGGCGATATTCGTGATGAATCCTTCTTAGATGGTGTTTTTTCCAAGCATGACATTCAAGCCGTCATTCATTTCGCTGGCCTAAAAGCGGTAGGCGAATCAGTCGCTAAGCCTTTGGAGTACTACGATAACAACGTAAATGGGTCTCTGGTTCTAGCGCGCAGCATGAAGAAAGCAGGCGTGAAAAGCATCGTGTTTAGCTCTTCGGCAACCGTGTATGGCGACCCTGATATTGTGCCGATCACCGAAAGCTCACCAACGGGCGAAACCACGAACCCTTATGGCCGCAGTAAGTACATGGTCGAAGAGTGCTTGAGTGATTTGTTCAACGCTGAAAACGACTGGAGCGTCACTTTACTGCGCTACTTTAACCCTGTTGGCGCACATCCGTCAGGCACCATGGGTGAAGACCCGCAAGGCATTCCAAACAACCTAGTACCGTTCATCGCACAGGTTGCCGTTGGCCGTAGAGAGAAACTTTCTATCTTTGGAAACGATTACTCAACCGTTGATGGTACGGGCGTTCGTGATTACATCCACGTGATGGATCTGGCTGATGGCCACGTAGCAGCATTAAAAGCCGTGGCCGAGAAGTCGGGTTTGCACATTTACAACCTAGGTACAGGTAAAGGCTCGAGCGTACTTGAGATGGTTGAAGCCTTTGCACAAGCATCGGGCAAGCCAGTTCCTTATGAACTTTGCCCGCGCCGTGCTGGTGATATTGCCGAATGTTGGGCAAGCACTGAAAAAGCAGAGCGTGAACTGGGTTGGAAAGCGACACGCAGCGTGATGGAAATGACGGCGGATACGTGGAAATGGCAGTCGAATAACCCAAACGGTTATTCCCCTTCGTAATTGAAGTCGCAGCGTTGTTGGATGTAATTCCAATTTTATTGGTGAATGCAGATGAAGAGATATTTTGAATCTCCTTGTAGAAGAATTATTCGTCTTGGTGAATTGACCAAGACACAAAAATTAAGAGCAATGTAAGTATGTCAAAAGTTGAATTTAACCCAGTAGACCACCCGCATCGTCGTTATAACCCACTAACGGGTCAGTGGATCTTAGTATCACCGCACCGCGCTAAACGCCCGTGGAGTGGTCAAGACGAGAAGCCATCGACTGAACAACTTCCTGAGTACGAGAAAGAGTGTTTCTTGTGCCCGACCAACACACGTATCTCGGGTGACGAAAACCCAGATTACGAAGGTACTTATGTGTTCAGTAATGATTTCGCGGCGTTGATGCCTGATTCGCCTGACGCTCCAGAGTCTGACAACCCTCTATTTAAGACTCAAGGTGTTCGTGGGTTGAGCCGCGTTATCTGTTTCTCTCCAGACCACAGCAAAACGTTGCCAGAGTTACCGGTGAACAAAATCCGTGGTGTGATTGAAACCTGGAATGAACAGATTGAAGAGCTTGGTAAAGACTACCTATGGGTTCAAGCGTTTGAAAACAAAGGCGAGACCATGGGCTGTTCTCAGCCTCACCCACACGGTCAAATTTGGGCGAACAGCTTTTTGCCAAACGAGATTGAACGTAAAGAAAAGCTGCTAAAAGAATACTTCGAACAACAAGGCTCAAACCTATTAGTGGATTACGTTGAAGCTGAAATGAAAGACGGCTCACGCACTGTGGTTGAAACGGAACATTGGATTGCCGTAGTGCCTTACTGGGCGGCGTGGCCATTCGAAACTATGTTGCTGCCAAAAACGCACATTCGCCGTATGAGTGAACTGACTGACGAACAACGTGATGACTTGGCACTTGCGATCAAGAAACTGACTAGCCGCTACGACAACTTGTTCCAATGTTCATTCCCATACTCGATGGGTTGGCACTATGCGCCGTTTTTTGAAGAAGGCACCGACATCGACCATTGGCAACTGCACGCGCTTTTCTACCCGCCACTACTACGTAGCGCATCGGTTCGTAAGTTCATGGTGGGCTACGAAATGTTGGCGGAATCGCAACGTGATTTGACCGCAGAACAAGCAGCGCAACGTCTTCGCGATTTGAGTGACGTTCACTACAAAGAGCAGTAATACGAAGCTTCTTAAGTAACAAACGAGATTCCTGATATCTCGTCCCTCGATTCTGGAATGACGACAGCTGAGAAACCTAGGAGCTTAAATACCTAGGACTTTAGAAGCTCATTAGCTTAGAAACTTAGCCGCTGATGTTGTCATTTTCTACCGAGATGAACGGACAGGATAGGGAATTTCAAAGAATTAAAGTGGTGCCATGAAGGGGCCATAACCAATTGAACAAAGAGTTTAAGCAGAGAGTTTACTTATGTCTGATCTAATCCAAAACGTGAAAGCATCTTTTGAGCAAGTCCTTGGTTACCAAGCGACTCACATCGTTCAAGCGCCAGGTCGTGTGAACCTGATTGGTGAACACACTGACTACAATGATGGTTTTGTTCTGCCGTGTGCCATTAACTACCAAACCGTTGTCGCAGCAGCAAAGCGCGATGACAACATGGTGCGTGTTGTGTCTGTCGACTACGATAATGCGGTAGACGAATTCGATATCACGCAAGAGATTACCTTCCAACAAGACAAGATGTGGGCGAACTACATTCGTGGTGTGGTGAAGTGTTTAATTGGTCGTGGCTACCAGTTTAAAGGTGCGGATCTTTCTGTCTCTGGCAACGTGCCTCAAGGTGCGGGTTTGAGTTCATCAGCGGCACTAGAAGTGGTGATTGGTCAGACATTCAAGGTGCTTTACAACCTAGAGATCACTCAAGCGGAAGTGGCGTTGAATGGTCAGCAAGCAGAGAACGAATTTGTGGGCTGTAACTGCGGCATCATGGATCAAATGATCTCGGCTGAAGGCCTAGCGAATCACGCGATGCTTTTGGATTGTCGTAGCCTAGAAACTCAAGCGGTTTCGATGCCAGAAGACATGGCGGTGGTGATCATCAATTCAAACAAGAAACGTGGCTTGGTCGACAGTGAATACAACACACGCCGCGAGCAGTGTGAAGAAGCGGCTCGCTTGTTCGGTGTGCCTGCACTGCGTGATGTAACGATTGAGCAATTCAAAGCGAAAGAGTCTGAATTGGATGAGATGGTTGCTAAGCGCGCTCGTCACGTGATTACCGAAAATGACCGTACAGTTGAAGCGGCTCAAGCTCTGCGTACTCATGACATGAAGCGCATGGGTGAGTTGATGGCAGAATCGCATGCATCAATGCGTGATGATTTTGAAATCACAGTTAAAGAGATCGATACGCTAGTGGATATGGTTAAAGAAGTGATTGGCGATCAAGGCGGCGTGCGTATGACGGGCGGTGGCTTTGGTGGTTGTATCGTGGCATTGGTTCCGCCAGCTTTAGTTGATGAAATTAAAACAACCGTTGAGCAGAAATATCAAGCAGCGACGGGTCTAAAAGAATCAATTTATGTGTGCCAAGCGAAAGACGGCGCTGGCCTAATTGAAGTAATCTAACTGCTTCGAGACTTAAGATAGTGCTTACCGAGTAAAAAGTTCATGGTAGGCCAAATACTAAAGCCTTTACCTCAACGTAGAGGCTTTTTACTGGCAGTAGAAGGAATTTAGAATGACACAAGCGCAGAACCTGCATCAATCCATGACAGAAACTGCAGACTATGATGGCCAACCTGCTCAGCTTGTCACGCTGTCGAATGCACAGGGCATGGAAGTGACATTCATGGATATTGGCGCAACGTGGTTGAGCTGTATCTTGCCAGTAAAAGGAAACAGACGAGAAGTGCTATTGGGTGTGAATTCAATGGAGAACTTCGAGAAGCAAGCCAGTTATATGGGGGCGACAGTTGGTCGTTATGCTAACCGCATTGCCAATGGTCGTTTCAAAATTGATGGTAAGAATTACAAGCTAGAAACGAACCAAGCGGGAAATACCTTACACGGTGGCCCGAATGGTTTTGATAAACGTCGCTGGAATATTGCTGAGCAAACTGAAACATCGGTTGTGTTTAGTTTGGTGTCAGCGGATGGAGACCAAGGTTTTCCGGGTAATTTGAACGTGTCGGTTCGTTATGAAATCACCGAAGATAATCGAGTCTCTATCGATTACACAGCCAACACTGATAAACCAACCGTAGTTAACCTAACTAATCATGCCTACTTCAATCTGCTCGGTGCAGAAGCAGGGCACGATTGCTTGTCTCACATTGTGAGTATCAACGCGTCTCAGTTCTTACCAACCAACTCTGTCGGCATTCCATTAGGCAACTTGAAATCGGTGAAATCGACCAGCTTCGACTTCACTCAGCCTATGATGATCTCAGAGCGTTTATTGGGTGATGAACAACAGAAAGCCGCCAAGGGGTACGATCACTCTTTCTTATTGGCTGACGGCTGTAAACGCACTCAATGTGCTGCGACCGTGACCTCGCCAGATGCGCTCGTCACCTTAAAAGTATTTTCAACCAAACCTGCGATGCAGCTATACACCGGAAACTGGCTTGGTGGCACACCAAACCGAAGTGGTGGCAGCTATGAAGATTACGCAGGTTTGGCATTAGAAACCCAGTTCTTACCTGACTCTCCTAATCACCCAGAGTGGAAGCAGGACAGTTGTATTCTCCAGCCTGAACAAGAATACCACTACCGTACCTGCTACCAGTTTGAATTTTCGGGGGATTCTTCAAACTAGTACGCTCTAGCTCAAAGCGGTGATGCCAACTTCTTTTGTTAATTTATGAATAGAGCGGTGTGATTGATTACGCTGCTCTTGGGGGATGAACAAAAGTGGCGCCTAGTAATCTACTACCTCATAGGGAATGATTGTTGGGTACGAGAGTAAGGTAGGAAAGCCCTAACAGAAGCGATTCTGTTAGGGCTTTTTTTGTTTGCTGTTTGGTCAGTGACCAGAACTTAGATTTTTTCTACCGAATTACGGCGCACCAAAGTTGGCGAGAACATCATTGGCTCTGCCGAAGTGTCTTCACCTTTGGCTAGGTTCAAGGCAAGTCGTGTTGCTTTCTCAGCCATCATTTGAATTGGGTAACGAATCGTAGTCAGCTTTGGATGAACATAGCGAGCAATTAAGCCATCATCGAATCCGATGATCGACATCTTCTCTGGCGCTTGGATTCCGTTCTCATCGAGTACCGACAAAGCCCCCGCCGCCATGTAGTCGTTGTAAGCCACAATGCCAGTGATTGGCAATGACTTAGTCAGCAGGTTCGTCATCGCATATTCGCCACCATCACTGGTTGGAAGAGCCTGTTCAACATAGCTTTCTGATAACTCAATACCATACTCTTTTAGCGCGGCTTGGTAGCCTTCAACACGCTCGTTGGCATCTTCAATACTTGAAGAGGAGGCGATACACGCAATGTTTTTATGACCATGTCGGATTAAGTATTCAGTCGCGAGGAAGGCGCCTTTTTTGTTATCTAGGAAGATACAGCGATTGGCGATTTCTTCGATGTAACGGTTGATCAGCACTAAGCCTTTTACTTCTTTAGAGTAAGCAATTAGCTCCTCGTCAGTTAGGCCTTTCGAGTGAATGATTAGCGCATCACAACGGCTGTTGAACAGCAGTTCAATCGCTTGTTGCTCTTCTTCACGATTGTGAGAACCATTGCCCACCAAGATGTGTTTGCCGTTCTCTCTTGCAACGTTGTCGACCGACTTAACTAGCGTGCCGAAGAAAGGATCGGAAATATCACCAACCAATACACCGACGGTATTGGTGCTTTGGCTTACGAGCGCACGGGCATTGGCATTCGGGCGATAGCCGAGCTTTGCCATGGCTTTCGTTACCGATTCAATAGAGCTCGCACTGGCCTTCGGAGATTTGTTGATCACCCGAGATACGGTTGCGACTGATACACCGGATTCTTTTGCGACATCTTTAATTGTTGCCATTTTTAACCTCTATACATTGCTGCATCTATTTAACACCGACAATGAGAGCAAGGCAACGAAACTCTCATTTTACTTCCAGCAATGAGATCTTTACCACTTGTAATTATTAGGCTTAATGCTAGTGTAAACGTTTGTCATTTACTTAATTTTAGTAAACTTAATTGGTAAGTAATAAATCAATCAATATAGGAAGTGAGAAATGGATATTGTCTCTTATGGCGACTTTGCTAAGTTAGAAATGCGTGTGGGTAAGATCATTGAGGTTGTGCGTCATGAAAACGCCGACAAGCTTTACATCGTGCAAGTGGATGTGGGGGACAAGACGCTGCAAACGGTGACCAGCCTAGTCCCTTACTACACAGAAGAAGAGTTAATGGGTAAGCAGGTTGTTGTTTTGTGCAATCTAGCAAAGGCGAAGATGAGAGGCCACACTTCTGAGTGCATGTTGCTGTGTGCAGAAACGGAAGATGAATCTGAAAGTGTATTGCTAACACCAGAACGTGCGATGCCTGCAGGTATTCGTGTCGTTTAAGCTCGCTTTAGGTTGGTGAGTCAATGTGTTCACCAACCTAAATCAACTAGCTGCGCACGGTCAGTATCAAACCATCAATCACACTGTGGTGGTGATCGGAAACGCCAGCAAGGTTGCCGTATTTAGGCTGGTGGCGATCATTTTCTAATGGGTGGTGCCAACCTTGTGTATGTTCCACAAAGTGCGCGGCAAAGCTTTCAGACACTTCTAAACACCCGGCCATAACGGTATCGACGTAGGTTTGAACGATAGGACTATTTTCACAAGGCGCTGTAATATCGTCTTTAATGTATACCCAGATCGATTGATCCTGTTTGAAGTCAGTTTGGCTCTCTATCTGATCGGCTTTTAACTCGATTCGGTGATAACCACGTTCACGGCGATCAAACTCAGCCAAGGCTACATCATCGACTTCAAGCAAAACACCATTCACTTGCCCTTCACCAAGATTGACGATCAAAGGTGATAACACATAGCTGTCGTCGATCTTACTCCAGTGACGCACTAAGCCATGAACAATCGCAGGGATCGCTTGCCCAGTTTGACCAGTAAGTTGACGTGAGGATGAGTTGATCAAACTGCCATAACCAAAAATATACATCGCGTTCCCTGTCTGAGTTTTTTCATTTAAGTCTAACCTTACTATATGTGTCGCAATCGCAAAAGTCAGTAAGTTTTTATTTATACATCTATATGTCTTTATGACTCTTTTTGTTGTGTTTTTTTGACTTATTTATTGGCTAGTGAATCTTGTGAGTAGCTGTTTTACGGGCTTTATCGAATTGGCGCGTTTAATGCAGTGTGATCAGCAGATTGCATCGAATTTGATGCAAACCAAATTGGGTTTAGGTAATACCTTAGCCACTATCTGAGAATTAGGAGCGAGTTTGTTAAATATCACAGATAAAAGTGTAGAAGACGCGATTCCAGTCTACCTGCGTTTAGGCTTTCGACCATTCTTCTTTTTAGGCAGCCTCTATGCCGTGATTGCGATTGTGGCTTGGGTCATCATGTTCCAAAACGGTCAGCCAGAAATGCTAAAAGTACCGGCACTGTGGTGGCACGTGCATGAGATGCTGTTTGGTTTTTCGATGGCGATTGTTGTCGGCTTTGTACTTACTGCCGTGCAAACTTGGACGGGGGTCAATGGTACCAAGCATTATCGATTAGCTGTGCTAGTCGGATTGTGGTTGGCGCCTCGTATTCTGTTTTGGACACCAGCGCCGTTATGGCTGATCTCATCGGTTGAGGCGCTGTTCTTAATCTTCGCCGCTTACGAGATTGGCTTTCGAGTTGTAAAATCGAAAGGATGGAAGAACCTGTTCTTTATTCCGCTCTTTATACTGGCTATCGTGGCTAACTTTGCGAGCTACGCGACCATTAAGGGCATGCCTCCATTCCCGTCGTCTGCAGTATGGCAAGCGATGTTGTGGTGGTTTACTTTGCTATTATCTGTAATGGGCGGACGAGTGATTCCATTCTTCACCGCTCGTCGCTTCGACTTTGAGAAAGCGCAGCCATTGGTTTGGTTGGAATGGTTGGCAAACTTGCCTTTGGTAGGGCTGTTTGTTCTGAGCTTCTTCCCATTAACCTTTGCTCAAGTAGGCAATGAGCTGATGGTTTTTGCTGGCGTAACTCAGTTAGTCCGCTTTATTCGTTGGAAGCCTTGGACAACATTATCTGAGCCTTTAGTGTGGTCACTGCATGCGGCTTACTTGTGTATCCCTTTAAGCTTGCTGCTCAGAGGTTTATTAGACAACCCATTTGCCAGTCATAACATGCTGCACCTGTTTGCTATTGGTGGCTTGAGCGGTTTGATTCTTGCGATGATTACGCGCGTGACCATGGGGCACACCGGTCGTGCTATCTATAAAGGGCCAAGCATGGCTTTGGCGTTCTCGGCTATTTTTGTAGCAGCGCTCGTACGTGGCTTAGGCGTGACTTTCTTCCCGGCTTATCTGTTTGAGATGGTTAACCTCAGTGCAGGCTTATGGACGTTGGCTTTCGGTCTGTTTATTTGGAAATTTGGCATGATGCTACTAACACCGCGAGTGGATGGTCATCCGGGCTAAGTTAATTTCAGTCTATACAGCATTGGAGTGTGATCCGCTGCAAATATTTGCAGCAATATTCATTGATTTGTGCTCTAATATCGCGCTTACCAAGGGATGGTGTTAAAAGATGCTCACTTAGATGGAGTTATCAAAGTTGACCGATCCCTTAATGATCTCCCTTAGGAAAAAATAGAACATGTCTAAGAACAAAAAATTTGATATCCGCATTACAGAAAAACGCAACGGTTGGTGTGCAGAGATTACTCGTCAAGTAACGTCTCGCAGCACAACAGTATCTAAGCGTGAGTCTGGTTTCGAAACTGAAGCTCTTGCACAAGAGTGGGCAGAGAAAGAGCTAACCTCTTTCATCGCAAACCAAGCTGAACGTAACGAGCGTAAATCAGAACAGCGTAAAGAGCGTGACGAACTGCGTCACACTAAAGAGCTTAAAGCTGAGCAAGCACGTGAAGCACGCGCTAAAGCTCGTGCAGAAGAGCAAGAAGACGCTGAGTAATTCGGTGCACGATTAATTTATAGATCCCTTAATTTTAAGATAAGGGACCTATATAAACAAAAGCCCCAATATAGGTGACTATATTGGGGCTTTTTCGTGTGTGGAGTCCGTTTTCAATTTTGTCTAGGGCGATTGTTTTTGACTGGTCGCTGCTAGATTTTAATTGCGAATACAACAACCCGATCAGTTGTTGAGCGCAGTTAGCCAATCGTCTTCTGCTACTTCTTCAATGTAGCTCTCTACAGATTGTCCCACTTCTTCATCGTCTTGCTTGAAGTAAGCGATGTGGAACACAGCATCACCTTCGTTCACTAAAGGCAGAGTTTGCTGACCAATCACGATACCGCCTTTGGTCGTGATCACTTGACCTTCTTGGTGACCCAATGGAGAACTAATGTAAGCCAGAGTTTGCCCGGCTTCAACTTGTTCACCAAGCCCTACCATATTACGCAAGATGCCGTCTGATTCAGCGCGGATCCAACTGGTCGATTTACTCAATACTGGCTCTGGCAACTTCTTACGGTTCGGGCGCAACATACCGATTTCTTTCATAACTTGGTGAGCGCCAAGGTAACCGGCACGGATCGCTAAGGGATCAAAACGCAGAGCTTCACCACCTTCGTAAGTCAATACAGGAATCCCCAGCTTTTCGGCTTCGCTACGCAGTGAGCCGTCACGTAGGGGGGAATCAATGATCACTGGTGTTGCAAACGCTTTGGCAATGCGCAGTGTTTCGGGGTTCGACAGGTTTGCACGAATCTGTGGCAGGTTCGTACGGTGAATCGCCCCCGTGTGTAGATCCAAGATGTAATCACAGTGCTTCGCCACGTTCTCGAAGAAAGTGTGAGCGATACGTGATGTTAGCGATCCTTTCTCACTACCTGGGAAACAACGGTTTAGGTCACGACGGTCTGGTAGGTAACGAGACTTATGGATGAAGCCGAACACGTTAACGATCGGCACAACAATTAAGGTACCTTTCAACTTCTTCGGATCGATAGCATTGGTTAACTGTCGGGCAATCTCGACACCATTTAATTCATCGCCGTGGATCGCTGCGTTTACCATCAGTGTTGGACCCGCTTGGCGACCGTGAATGATTTCAATCGGGATCGAAAGTGGAGAGTGTGTATAAAGCTGAGCTGCTTGCAGTTCAATTTCCATTCGTTGCCCTGGCTGAACAGTATAACCAAGTAATTCGAATGGTTGATTAGGTTTTAGTCTTGCCATTTAGGTTGTTCTCAACATGGTGATAATTCGTTAACACGGAATGTATCAATCGTTGATTTTTAGTACGAATCAATCACTTTACGGTCACGACAAAAGATTTTTATGAAGGGGCTTATGAATTGGTTTCAATTTTTTACTGCGCTAATTATAGGGCGTTTCAAATTGTGAATTTCCTAACAATACATTGATTTAACTCTGATGTTGATCGTTAGCTAGCTTGGTAATATTCATCGCCATTTTTTACGGCCAAATTCAAATATCGAGATAAAAATGAAAAAAACAATTTCAAAAGTCGTTGCACTGGCGGCGGTTTCTGTCGCTTTATCTGGTTGTGTTGGTAGTAACGCAGTAACGGGTTACTTAATGAAGTTTAATGTTAAGGCTGTCGATAACCGTTACGCACGTGGTGGTTTGAACATGCTACTTGCACCAGCTTACGGCCTAACGATTGCTGCCGATTACCTGGTATTCAATTCACTAGAGTTCTGGACGGGTAGCAACCCACTAACGGGTTCTCCGCACATCTTTGATACAAAGACTGACACTTACCTAGACATCAATAACCAACTTGACCCGTCTCTAACGGAAGCGCCAATAGGCCCTATTACGAGTGTAGATGTGATTGAGAAAGGTCAAATGCAGCAGATTGATGAAAACACGATCCAAATGGACATTACTTACCAGTCTGGTGAGCGTGCGACGTTAATCGGTGTTCGTGATGGCGAGATGGCGACGTACTTTATTGATGGCGAAGTTGTGGCACAAACTTCAATGGATGAGCTAGAAAGCTACGCGGCTACACGCGCTTAGTTATACTAATCGTAGTAAATAACTGGTCACCCTAGCTTGTTAAAAATCTCGATAACTGCGTTGTGATTTTTGATTGTAGAATAACTACTTATCAGAAAATTACGCCTTGTTCTCAAGCCTTTTTCCTGCGCTATTTCTGAACACTTACTGGGATTGGTATTACTTCTTTAGTCACAAATAGTCGATTAACAAATATTAGATACAAAAACAGGTACTCATTGAGTACCTGTTTTATTTTGTCTCAAATAAAAGGTGCTTAATGAAAAGCACGATTTACTCAACAAACATAGCTTATCGATTATGCTTTTTCTGGGATTGCTTCAAGCAGTGCAACCATTTGGTTCCAGAATAGATCAACGGTATCAATCTTCACTTTCTCGTCTGGAGAGTGAGGGAATTTGATCGTTGGGCCGAAAGAAACCATATCCATGTTCGGGTAAGGTTCTTTGAATAGACCACACTCAAGACCAGCATGGATAACCATGATATTTGGCTTGTGACCGTAGATGCCTTCGTACATGTCGCGGAAGATGTGCATGATTTCTGAATCTGCATCTGGCTTCCAACCTGGGTAAGCACCAGAGAACGCGATGTTAGCACCTGCTAGGTCAGCAATAGAGTGAAGCATGCTTTCTACTTGGCTACGACCTGAGTCGATAAGGGAACGGATCAGGCAAAGCACTGTGATTGAATTCTCTTCTGTCGTGATCACACCTACGTTTAGAGATGTTTCCACAACACCTTCAATCTCGTCACTCATACGAATCACGCCGTTTGGTGCAGCGTTAAGTGCAGCGATAAAGCGCGTCTGTTCTGCTTGTGCAAGAGTACCCATTTCAACGGCGACTTCTTCGTTGAATGTTACGATGCTGTCTTCGATTTTACCTAGTTCAGTTGATAGAAGCTCGGTGTAGTAGTTGTATAGCGAAGCCAGTTCCTCTTGGTTTGCAGCAGGAACTGCAACCGTTACGAAACCTTCACGAGGAATTGCGTTACGAAGGCTACCACCTTTGAACTCTACGATGCGAAGGTCTAGCTTTTTTGCGTGACTTGCTAAGAAACGGGCAAGTAGTTTGTTTGCGTTTGCACGACCAGTATGGATGTCACAACCCGAGTGACCGCCTTTAAGGCCTTTAAGTGTTAGCTTGCGCGTTACGAAATCTGCAGGAATAGCATCTCGAGTGATGTCGAAAGTCATTGTACCGTCGATACCGCCAGCACAACCCATGTATACTTCACCTTCTTGCTCTGAATCGGTATTAAGAAGGATATCGCCTTCTAACCAACCCGCTTCAAGACCGAAAGCACCTGTCATTCCTGCTTCTTCATCTACAGTGAGTAGAACTTCGATAGGGCCGTGCTTGATTTCGTTTGAAGAAAGAACCGCTAGGCAAGAAGCCATGCCCATGCCGTTATCAGCGCCAAGTGTTGTGCCTTTTGCTGTAACCCACTCACCATCAATGTATGGCTGGATAGGATCTTTAGCGAAGTCGTGAACCGTGTCTTCGTTCTTTTGTGGAACCATATCGATGTGCGCTTGCAGCACCACACCTTTTTTGTTTTCCATGCCTGGCGTTGCAGGTTTAGTAATGAAGACGTTACCCGTTGGGTCGCGACGCACATTTAAACCTTGCTCTGTTGCCCAAGCAATAATGTATTGAGCTAGCTCTTCCTCATGCTTAGAAGGATGTGGGATTGAGCAAATCTTATCGAAGAACTGCCAAATAGGGGCAGGGGATAATTTACTGATCTCAGAATGGAATTCAGACACGGATGACTCCTTTTTTATTTGGTAACCATATATTTAGGATTCTTATGGGTAAAAACCTAGAACAAAAATCTAAAATATGGGTCTGTTTTGATGGTAACAGCATACCACTTGAGTGTTTTGACGAGTAGCGCTTCTAAACCTCAAACACCTCAAATTTTGAAAGCGACTTTGTCCATCCGATCATAACTAAGCACTTTGATGCTTATAAATAACCCAAATAAACGTTTGTCTGAGTCTTTTTTGTAATTTAATTACATTTATGAGTTTGAGTGGTGATCTTATTTAGTTAAAAGTGTGACGTGGCGCAATAAAAAGTTGTAATATTTTTTCTTTAGGGTATATTAATAACCAACTTCTAAGGTGAAGAGTAAATGCTCAAAGGATGAGTCCGTTTTATCGCCTCCAAGGAACCGAGAAATCAAATTCGTTTTTTATTGATTTATTAAGGTGATAGTTATGAAAGGTTTACCATCTGCAATGTTCTGGCTTAACAGCTCTGTTTACACTAGCAACTTTGCATACCCTACAAGCTTTGGTTACTAATACCGTAAGCATGTAACTCGAACAGTTTTGTTCACCCCTATATATTGGAATTCTTTTACAACCCTTTTGGTTGACAGATTCTACCGCCACTCAGTTTTGAGTGGCGTTTTTTTTGCCTGCTACTTTTCCAAACCGCTTTAGCTTGTCATTTTCCCCTGCTGTTCTGCATGGTTGTTTTTTAAATGCCGAAATATCAATTTGCGCCTGATTACTGATCTTGTTGAAAAATACATAACTCTTGTGGGTTTGAATTCAGAGTTTAATGGCTAGATTCTCTATCAAAATAATTGATGGTCGAAAAAGTAACCAAGAACTTCCATCATGAATAATAGTATTAATTAACTGTTTATTATGATTATTTTCCCTAGTCATCTTCCTTTTTAATCGCTTTGTTTCATAAAGTATTCTGATAAATATCGATTAGAGCCTTAATTCTATCTGGAATTTGTTATTTGATAACTTTATAATCCACGGCCAATCGATTACGCAACCGTTTACTCTTATAGGATTCGATAATGTTCGAAAAGCTATTCAAACTCAGTGAAAATGGCACCAATGTGCGCACTGAAATCATCGCAGGTCTAACAACCTTCCTAACAATGGCTTACATTATTTTTGTAAACCCAATGATTCTAGCTGACGCAGGGATGGACCATGGCGCTGTATTTGTAGCAACCTGTTTAGCGGCTGCTATTGGCTGTTTTATCATGGGCTTTGTTGCTAACTACCCAATTGCTCAAGCACCAGGTATGGGGCTGAATGCATTCTTTACTTACGCTGTTGTAATGGGTATGGGTTATACGTGGCAAGTTGCTTTGGCAGCGGTTTTCGTATCGGGCGTAATCTTCATTTTCTTAAGTATCTTTAAGATCCGTGAATGGATTATCAACTCTATCCCTATGTCTCTGCGTGTAGGTATCTCTGCGGGTATTGGTCTTTTCCTTGCGTTTATTGCTCTTAGCAATGCTGGCATCGTTGTTTCTAACCCAGCAACCAAGGTTTCACTTGGTGATATTACCGCGATTGCCCCAACCCTAGGCGCACTTGGCTTTTTCCTTACGATTGCTCTTGTTCATCGTGGTGTGAAAGGCGCAGTAATGATCGCTATTCTAGCTATCACGGCTCTTGGTATTGTCATTGGTGATGTTCAATACGGTGGCATCATGTCTACACCACCAAGCCTAGCACCAACGTTCATGCAGCTTGATTTCTCTGCGGTATTTGAAATAGGTATGATTTCAGTCGTATTCGCATTCTTGTTCGTCGATTTGTTCGATACTGCGGGTACTTTGGTGGGGGTTGCAACGAAAGCAAACTTAATCAAGGAAGACGGTAAACTTCCTCGTTTAAACAAAGCACTGCTTGCTGACTCAACAGCAACGTCTATTGGTGCATTGCTAGGTACATCAAACACGACTTCTTATGTTGAAAGTGTTGCAGGCGTAGCTGAAGGCGGTCGTACAGGTCTAACTGCGGTTGTAGTTGGTATCTTATTCCTACTGGCTCTTTTCTTCTCGCCACTTGCAGGTATGATTCCGGCTTACGCAACATCAGGCGCATTGTTCTATGTAGCTATTTTGATGATGTCTGGCCTCGTGGGCATTGATTGGCGTGATCTTACGGAAGCTGCACCTGTCGTGGTAACATGTCTGCTAATGCCGCTGACGTACTCTATCGCTGAGGGTATTTCACTTGGTTTCATCGCTTACGCTGTCATTAAGCTGCTAAGTGGTAAAGGTCGCGACGTTTCACCTGCTGTGTGGGTAATGTCGGCTATCTTTATTCTTAAATACATTTTCGCTTAATCGTCTAGATTTCTGCTTAACCGCTGAAGAGGCTATATTTAGCATAGCCTCTAATAACATGACAAAATTATTAGGTTTTATACTATGAGCAACAAATTCGTTATCACTTGGGACAACATGCAGACTTACTGCCGTCAACTAGCTGAAAAGCAAATGCCAGCAGAGCAGTGGAAAGGTATCTGGGCGGTCAGCCGTGGTGGTTTGGTTCCTGGCGCAATCTTGGCTCGTGAATTGGGTATTCGTCACGTAGATACGATTTGTATCTCGAGCTACGACCACGATCACCAACGTGATATGACAGTCGTTAAAGCGCCTGAAGGTGACGGTGAAGGTTTCTTAATCGTTGAAGATCTTGTTGATAGTGGTGACACTGCACGCAAGCTTAGCGAAATGTACCCTAAAGCGAAATTAATCGCAGTATGTGCAAAACCATCTGGTGCGCATTTACTCGATGAATACATTGTTGATATCCCTCAAGACACATGGATTGAGCAACCTTGGGATACGAGCCTAAGCTACGTTGAGCCAGTAAATCGCAAGTCAAAATAAGCGCAAGCTAAATTTTTTGAGAAATGACCCATCATAGGGTCATTTTTTTTTATATGATGAGTGACAACCATTTCTTATTAAGTATTCCAATGTCTGAATCAAAAGAAACGAGCTCAAACCTTTCGGAAACCTTGTTTGTTAAGCATAAGCAGGCCAAAGAGACCTCAATGCTAACGTGTTACATGCCCAGCTCCGAAGCGTTGCTCGGCGAGAAGCGTAAGCAGCACAATTCATCATGGTACCGAAACTTAAGACGTCTGCAGTGGGTATGGCAAGGGGTGAATCCAATAGAGCAAGAAGCTGTATTGGCTCGAATTGCGTCATCAAAGAACTCCCGAACTACTGATGAGTGGTTAGACACTGTGATGGGTTACCGCAGCGGTAACTGGGCTTACGAGTGGACTAAGCTAGGCATGCAGCACCAAAATAGTTCGAACGAAAAGAGTGGTGAAGAGATGGCAGAAGAATTGTTCTCTGCATCTTTGTGCTTCAGCATTGCGGGCTACCCACATCTTAAGAACGACAGCCTTGCAGTCCAGGCTCAAGTATTGGCGAACGCCGCTTATTCTGAAGCGATTAAGCATACCAAGCTGATCGTCAAACAGATTGAGGTGCCATACCAAAACAAGAAAATCAAAGCGAATTTGCATTTAACCAAAACGGACAAGCCACAACCCGTTGTGATTGTGAGTGCTGGCTTGGATAGCTTGCAAACTGATATGTGGCGCTTGTTTAGAGATTACTTAGCACCGAAGAACATTGCGATGCTAACCGTAGATATGCCATCGATAGGGCACAGTTCACACTGGCCACTAACCGAAGACTCTTCTTGTCTGCATCAAGCCGTGTTGAATGAACTGCCTAACATTCCGTGGGTGGATCATCATAAGGTCGGGTTATTTGGTTTCCGTTTTGGTGGCAATGCAATGGTGAGGTTATCTTTTATCGAACAGCGCAAGCTTAAAGCTTGTATCTCTTTAGGTGCTCCAATCCACGATATCTTCGTTCATGCCGATAAGTTAAAGCAGATGCCTAAAATGCATTTGGATGTGTTGGCTTCTCGCCTTGGTAAAGGTGCGGTGGATATCAATAGCCTTTCTGGACAATTGATGGCGTGGTCGCTCAAAGTTCAAGGTTTGTTATCTAACAGTAAGACGAGTGTCCCTATTTTGGCATTGGCTTTGGAGGGCGACCCGGTGTCGCCACATACGGATAATCAACTGGTTGCTATTTACAGTGATTACGGTAAAGCGAAGAAAATCAAAACTAAATCAATTACACAAGGTTATGAGCAATCCCTCGAATTGGCGATAAAGTGGCTTGAGGATGAATTATTTAGGTGACATTTCTCCGAAATTAGTTAAGCATGAAAAGTGTACAGATTAAGTACCTGATACTCAGTGATTATTTATAAAATCAAAGGCTATTTAGCCGTTTGCTTTAAACCTGAGTAACGTCATTCTTAACATTGAAGATGGAGATTCAATATGTCAGAAGTGACACAACAACCTACTCACTATCGTTTGCTTAATGTTTTAAAGGCTATTGGCCCTTACCTAAGAGAGCCGCAATCAAAAGAGGGGCACTATATTTTTGATTGTTTGTCTGTGTGTGTGAACGATAAAAAATCACCAGAAGAACGTGAGTTCTGGGGCTGGTGGTTGGAGCTAGATAAGTCGGAAGAGGGATATTCGGCGAAATACAACATCGGTAAATACAACACTGATGGTAATTGGGATTCTTTGCCACTGCCTAAGAAAGCGGTCACCGAAGTATCTCGAACTCAAGAAGCCTTTCATAAAAAGTTGGTTGATGAACTTCAAACTAAATTTGAAATCAGCGTTCAATTCGACGAAGAGTCTGTCGAATTCATCTGATTTTAAAGGTTAGTCTTCTCTATAAAGCAAAAAGGTGCGATTTCGCACCTTTTCTACTTGTGAATTCCCCTGTTGATTGCTAAAACATCACCTCTTATTTGTTTTTATCCATAAAAGACTTCATGACAATAAATCATCAAAGCGGGACAACAACACAGCGTAAAACTGTCGTTGTTAAACTGGGTACCAGTGTCTTAACTGGTGGAACATTGGCATTAGATCGTGCTCACATGGTTGAGCTGGTTCGTCAATGTGCTGAATTAAAAAAACAAGGCCACTCAGTGGTTATGGTTTCGTCTGGCGCAATGGCTGCAGGGCGTGAGCACCTTGGTTACCCCGCACTTCCCAACTCAATGGCAAGCAAGCAGCTGCTGGCGGCCGTTGGGCAAAGCCAGTTGATTCAAGCTTGGGAGTCTTTGTTCGCTATTTATGGCCTTAAGATTGGCCAGATGCTGCTGACTCGCGCTGATCTTAATGATCGCGAGCGTTTTCTAAATGCACGAGACACGATTAATGCATTAGTCGACCACGATATTATCCCCGTGGTTAATGAAAATGACGCAGTAGCGACCAGCGAAATTAAAGTGGGTGATAACGATAACTTATCAGCATTGGTTGGTATTTTATGTGGCGCAGATAAGCTCCTTTTGTTAACCGATCAAAAAGGTCTGTTTACGGCAGACCCTCGTAAAGATCCAAATGCAGAGCTCATCAAAGAAGTAAAAACGATTGATGACACACTACGTAAGATCGCAGGCGGCAGTGGTACTACGTTGGGTACTGGCGGCATGGCAACCAAACTGCAGGCGGCTGATATTGCTCGTCGTGCGGGGATTGAAGTGATTATCGCGGCGGGTAGTGCTGAAAATGTGGTGTTCGACTCATTGAGTGACAGCCCACAAGGCACCCGTTTCTTGCCTTTAGCAGAAGCACTTGAGAACCGTAAACGTTGGATTTTAGCTGGCCCAGCTTCTGTCGGTCACATCGTGGTAGATGATGGCGCAGTCAATGCTGTACATACTAAAGGCAGTAGCTTGTTGGCTAAAGGGGTCGTTCGAGTTAAAGGCGAATTCTCTCGTGGTGAAGTCACTCAAGTCACAGATAGAAAAAGTAAAGTCATTGCGCGTGGTATCGCCAGTTATTCGAGCCAAGACCTAGCGAAAATAGCGGGTAAGCACAGTAAAGATATTGGTGACATTCTTGGTTACGACTATGGTTCAGAGGTCATTCACCGTGATGACCTGGTTGTGATTCAAGAGTAGCTCGTGATGATAAGGCGATGAACTGCGGAGCTAGCTCTAGCATATAGCTTTAGTTTTTAGCATTTAGTCTCTAGCTTTAGCATTTAGTTTTAGTAGGTAGTGCGAATCGCCTTTTTACATCCAAAGACAGACAGAATTTAGGGAGAGTTAAACGTGGATTTAACTAACATGGGGATTGCAGCAAAAGAGTCTGCTTTCCACCTAGCGACTGCATCAACGGCGCAGAAGAACAAGGCATTGGCGATTATCGCTGATGAGTTAGAAGCAAACGCAGCAACGATTTTAGAAGCGAATGCGAAAGATATCGAACTTGGTCGCGAAGCGGGTCTGACCGATGCACTGCTTGATCGTCTACTTCTTAACGAAGAGCGCTTAACAGGCATTGCTAACGATGTTCGTAATGTGATTAGCCTGAATGATCCGGTAGGTAGTGAGATTGACAGCAAAGTACTGGAAAACGGTATGTCACTGTCTCGTCGTCGCGTGCCACTTGGTGTGGTTGGTGTTATCTATGAAGCGCGTCCGAACGTAACCATCGATATTGCGGCACTGTGCCTGAAAACCGGTAACGCAAGCATCCTACGTGGTGGTAAAGAGACATTCTTCTCAAACATGGAGCTGGTCAAAGTTATTCAGTCTGCATTAGAGAAAGCTGAACTTCCTGCTGCATCGGTACAATACATCGAGAAACCCGATCGTGAACTTGTCTCTCAGTTGCTTAAATTAGATGATTACGTGGATATGATCATTCCTCGTGGTGGTGCTAGCCTGCACAAGATGTGTAAAGAGAATAGTACCATTCCAGTGATCATCGGTGGTTTCGGTATCAGTCATATTTTTGTTGATGAGAGCGCTGACCTTGAGAAATCTGTTGATGTGGTTGAAAACTCTAAAGTTCAACGCCCATCTGCGTGTAATTCACTAGATACATTATTAATACACGAAGCGGTTGCTGAAGCCTTCCTAGCTAAGCTAGCACAGCGTTTAGCGGGCAAGGTTACCTTGGTTGCTGACACTAGCGCAAAATCTCTGATAGCGGGTTTTGAAGACCAACGTGATGCGGTTGAAGGCGACTTTGACACAGAATGGCTAAGCTACACGCTAGGCGTGAAAGTGGTTGCGGACGTTGCAGAAGCGATTGACCACATGCGCGTACACAACGCGAGCCACTCAGATGCGATCATGACTAACAGTCTAGAGAGCTCAGAGCGCTTTATTAACTCAGTCGGTTCTGCTGCAGTCTATGTGAATGCATCAACACGATTCACTGATGGCGCACAGTTTGGTTTGGGTGCAGAAGTTGCAGTCTCTACTCAGAAATTGCATGCTCGTGGCCCAATGGGTTTAGAAGAACTGACAAGCTACAAATGGGTCGGCAAAGCGAACTATTTGGTTCGTGGTTAACGTTCGCGTTAGTTTTTCTCCTCTGTTGATTTTAGAAATTGCTATCGAATAGCAATAATTAATGAATACCACACAAAAGGGCCAATTAAGGCCCTTTTTCTTTCCTAACGTTTGGCAATTCCGTTACACTAATATTCAATTATTTGGAGGTGATATGCATTGTCCTTTTTGTTCAGAGAACGACACTAAAGTAATCGATTCAAGACTGGTAGCCGATGGCCATCAGGTTCGTCGTCGCCGTCAATGCCTTGCGTGTAGTGAACGTTTTACGACGTTCGAATCGGCAGAACTTGTGATGCCAAAAGTCATTAAGTCGAATGGAAACCGCGAACCATTTAATGAAGATAAAATGGTAGGTGGTGTTCAGCGTGCCCTAGAAAAGCGCCCAGTGAGTGCTGATGCCATTGAACTTGCGATCAGTACGATTAAATCACAACTCCGTGCGACTGGTGAGCGTGAAGTACCAAGCGAGATGATTGGTAACCTTGTGATGGGCCAATTGAAAGAACTGGATAAAGTAGCGTACATCCGTTTTGCCTCTGTTTATCGCAGTTTTGAAGACATCCGAGAGTTTGGCGAAGAAATCGCTAAATTAGAGGACTAACCCTTCAATCATGCCGATTTTTACTCCCCTAGATTTTCAAATGATGTCGCGCGCTATTCAATTAGCGAAGCGCGGCATTTACACCACTGCACCAAACCCGAATGTGGGTTGTGTCATTGTGCAAACCGACGGCCAGATCGTCGGTGAAGGTTTTCATGCCAAAGCGGGCGAGCCTCATGCCGAAGTGCATGCCATGCGAATGGCGGGTGACAAGGCAAAAGGCGCAACAGCTTACGTTACGCTAGAACCTTGTTCTCATTACGGTCGAACGCCGCCTTGTGCTGAAGGTTTGATTAAGGCTCAAGTTTCGAAAGTGATTTGCGCCATGCAGGACCCAAACCCTAAAGTCGCAGGGCGTGGTATCAACATGTTACGCGACGCAGGTATTGAGGTTGAAATCGGTTTGTTAGAGCAAGATGCTATCGACTTGAACCCTGCATTTATCAAGCGTATGCAAACGGGCATGCCATTCGTTCAGTTAAAAATGGCGGCCAGCCTTGATGGGCAAACGGCACTAGCAAATGGTCAGAGCCAGTGGATAACATCGCCAGAATCGCGTCGTGACGTTCAGAACTACCGAGCAAAATCAGGCGCGGTGCTATCAACCAGCCAAACGGTGATTGAAGACAACGCGTCGTTGAATGTTCGTTGGGCTGAATTACCAAGCAGCGCTCAAACTCATTACGCTGAAGACGAGCTGCGTCAGCCGATTCGCGTGATTCTTGATCGCCAAAATCAACTGCGCCCTGAGCTCAAGTTATACCAGGCGCCAACATCGGTATTGAGAGTCGCTGAAGCCTCTGCTGATATTACCGTTGGAACAACGGATGTTGGTCAGCTGGACTTACACGATTTGATGCGTCAATTACCTGCGAATCATATCGACCATATTTGGGTTGAAGCGGGCGCCACGTTGGCAAAAAGCTTGATTGAAGCGCAGCTGGTGGATGAGCTAATCCTCTATTTAGCACCTAAACTTATGGGCAGCGACGGGCGAGGTTTGATGGGCGCATTAGGGCTCACCTCAATGTCTGATGTGATTGACCTAGAAATTAAAGATGTTCGACAAGTTGGTGCGGATATTCGCATCGTAGCGAAACCCGTATTACGAAACCGATAGTAACGAAACTATAGTGGAAATAAATCCGCTCACAACATACATGTCGTTGACAACAAAAAGAGTTTTTAAATGTTTACAGGAATTGTAGAAGCCGTCGGTACATTGAGTGCAATCACTCCCCGCGGAGAAGACATCACCGTAACGGTTAACGTGGGAAAGCTTGATATGGCTGACGTTCAGTTAGGCGATAGTATCGCTACCAATGGTGTGTGTTTGACGGTTGTTGAGTTCAATGACCATAGCTACAGTGCAGACCTTTCACTTGAAACCCTGAAAAAAACGGGTTTTGTGGATTACCAAGCTGGCGACAAGGTCAACCTAGAGAAAGCAATGTTACCGACGACGCGTTTCGGTGGCCACATCGTATCGGGTCACGTTGATGGTGTAGGCGAGATTGTTGAGCGTAACCAAGTAGGGCGTGCGATTGAGTTTTGGGTAGAAATGCCAGCTGAAATAGCAAAGTACGTAGCTCAAAAAGGTTCAGTCACGGTTGATGGTATTAGCCTGACTGTGAATGATTTACGCAAGAATGCCTTTAAGTTGACTATCGTTCCTCACACCTCTTCAGAAACCACCATTGATCAATTCAATGTTGGTCGTAAAGTGAATCTAGAAGTCGATGTATTAGCGCGCTACATGGAGCGTCTACTACAAGGCCAACAGCAAGAGTCTGAGCCTGAATCTCGATTGACGATGGAATTCTTACAGCAGAATGGTTTTGCTTAAAAGTTTGTACAAAGCGCGCTAAACCCCGCTTTGTAAATCAGAGCAATATCATCAGGTTTAAATAGTGTCGGTTCTAGGAAGCAGAACCATTTCAAAGGATATAGAACAATGCCAATTAGTACTCCTCAAGAAATTATTGAAGACATTCGCCTAGGAAAAATGGTTATCCTGATGGATGATGAAGATCGCGAAAATGAAGGCGATCTGATCATGGCAGCAGAACATGTCACGCCAGAAGCGATTAACTTCATGGCGATGTATGGCCGTGGCTTAATTTGTTTAACGCTGACAAAAGAGCGTTCAAATCGCATGGGGCTAGCGCCTATGGTTCAAGACAACAATGCACAATATACCACCAACTTTACGGTTTCGATTGAAGCGGCAGAGGGCGTAACGACGGGGATTTCTGCATCAGATCGCGCTGTTACCGTTCAAGCTGCCGTAGCCAAAGATGCGAAAGCGGCTGACTTGGTTCAACCTGGTCATATCTTCCCTCTGACGGCGCAAGAAGGCGGCGTTTTAACGCGCGCTGGCCACACCGAAGCGGGGTGTGATTTAGCTCGTCTAGCGGGCTGTGAACCAGCTTCGGTTATCGTTGAGATCCTAAACGACGACGGTACTATGGCTCGTCGCCCTGATCTTGAAGTGTTTGCTGAAAAGCATGACATAAAGCTAGGCACTATTGCAGACTTGATCGAATACCGTAACAACACTGAAACAACGATTGAGCGTGTCGCACAATGTAACCTACCAACGGAGTTTGGTGATTTTGAGCTTGTGACTTACCGCGATACGATTGATAACCAAATCCACTACGCGATGCAAAAAGGTGACCTGTCTGTGGGCGCTCCTTTGGTGCGTGTTCACCTGCATGATACGTTTACCGACCTGCTTCATTCCGATCGTGGTACCGAGCGCAGCTGGTCGCTAGATAAAGCGATGAAGCGTATTGGCGACGAAGGCGGGGTGTTGGTTATTCTTGGTAATGAAGAGTCGTCTGATTCTTTGATTTACAAAGTGAAGACATTCGAAGCACAAGATAAGAACGAGCAGCCAACGATGGCGAAGAAGCAGGGGACGTCGCGCCGTGTTGGGGTAGGTTCTCAGATTCTACAAGACTTAGGCGTTCATGATATGCGCCTATTGTCTTCAAGCACTAAGCGTTACCACGCACTGGGTGGTTTCGGTCTTAATGTGGTTGAATACGTTTGTGAGTAGTCACTCACATATCAGTTTGTAGCAACATAAATTAATGATGACTCTGCTTGCTCTTTTGGTAATAAATTAAGCCCAAAGAGCATAGTTGCTGAGCTCATTTTTAAGTGTGTTAAATGTGGCGGTGGGCTACTTGTGGTTCCTAGATGGTTCGGAGTCGCGCTGCTTTATCATCTTTGCATCTCCGGTGTCCGTTCTTCTAAATTAGCATTAGATATTGCTCACAGTTTTGTGCTAGAATCCGGCGATTCTCACTTTATGAAAATAGTTAAAGGAAGGCTTATGAAAGTGATCGAGGGTGGCTTCCCAGCGCCAAATGCAAAAATTGCTATCGTTATTGCTCGTTTCAACAGTTTTATTAACGAAAGTTTACTTTCTGGTGCAATCGATACTTTAAAGCGTCACGGACAAGTAAGCGAAGACAACATCACTGTTGTTCGTTGCCCTGGTGCAGTTGAACTTCCACTGGTAGCGCAGCGCGTTGCAAAAACAGGTAAGTTCGATGCGATTGTATCTCTTGGTACAGTTATCCGTGGTGGTACACCTCACTTTGACTATGTTTGTAGTGAATGTAATAAAGGTTTGGCACAAGTGTCTCTGGAATACTCTCTTCCAGTTGCGTTTGGTGTTCTTACCGTTGATACGATCGATCAAGCTATTGAACGCGCAGGGACCAAGGCTGGTAATAAAGGTGCAGAAGCAGCACTTAGCGCACTTGAGATGATCAACGTTCTTTCTGAAATCGATTCCTAATGGGGGCCAGTGTGAAACCAGCCGCACGTCGTAATGCACGTCAATTTGCTCTACAAGCAATTTATTCTTGGCAAATTACTAAAGAAAATATTGCTACCGTTGAAGAACAGTTCTTATCTGGTGGTAAGTATGATGAAGAAGAGCATCATGCTACAGAGCCTGCTCTAGCTATGCCTGAAACAGACGTTGCATACTTCCGCGACCTACTAACTGGTGTTGCTCTTAGCCACATGGAACTTGATAGCAAGCTTCGTCCATTCGTATCTCGCCCTATGCAAGATCTGGATTTGATGGAACTCGCGCTTCTACGTTTAGCTATGTACGAGATGACTCGTCGTGAAGATGTACCATACAAAGTGGTTATCAACGAAGCTATCGAACTTGCAAAAGTATTTGCAGCAGAAGACAGTCATAAGTTTATTAACGGTGTGCTTGATAAAGCTGCGCCGCACGTTCGTAAGAAATAATACGTTCGTTTATTGAATATAAAGGTCAGCTTTTATGCTGGCCTTTTTTGTTACTAAATTATTGTGAAATCTAAAGATAGGGCATGTGATGTCTGGCGAATTTAACCTTATTGAAAAATATTTTGTAAATCGACAACCACAACGTAAAGATGTACACCTGGCTGCGGGCGATGATTGTGCCTTGGTAAAAGCCCCAAGTAATGTTGAGATTGCGATCAGTACTGACACTTTAGTTGCAGGCACGCACTTCTTAGCGGAAGCGAACCCTGCTTGGGTCGCACACAAGGCTTTGGCTTCGAATATTAGCGATCTTGCTGCTATGGGGGCGACTCCGTCTTGGGTTTCACTTGCTTTAACCATGCCTGAGGTCGATGAAGAGTGGCTTGCTCCATTTTGTGATTCGTTTTTTAAACTCGCAGACTACTTTGGTATTCAGTTAATTGGTGGTGACACAACGAAAGGGCCACTAAGCCTGACACTGACGGTGCAAGGTTTTGTGCCCGAAGGACGAGCGCTACGCAGAGATGGCGCGAAAATCGGAGACTGGATTTACGTCACGGGTAATTTAGGCGATAGCAAAGCTGGGTTAGACGTGTTACTTAACCCCGAAAAGAACAAAGCGAAGCCTTATGCGTTAGAGCTTGAAGAGAGACACTACCTGAGCACTCCACGCGTTTTGGCAGGTCAGGCATTAGTGAATCTTGCCTCGTCTGCCATTGACATATCAGACGGTATTATCGCCGACATAAAACATATCCTTAAGCGTTCTCAGGTTGGCGCTAGCATTGATGTTAGTTCGCTACCAATATCTTCTGAATTACGTCAATTCGCCCCTGATATTGAATCTGCCCAGCAATACGCCCTTACCAGTGGTGAAGAGTACGAACTGTGCTTTACTGTGCCTGAAGAAAATAAAGGTTCATTGGAAAGTGCTTTATCGCACACTGGCACAAAAGTCACCTGCATTGGGCAAATAAGACCTGTAGAATATTTTGAATTACACAATAATGGTGAACCGCTAAGCTGGGACTTAACTGGTTACGATCACTTTAAGGTTAATTGATGACAAACCCACTATCTCTTATTTCTCTTAAAAACCCTTGGCACCTGTTAGCAACGGGTTTTGGCAGTGGCTTATCGCCTATTATTCCTGGAACGATGGGTACGCTCGCGTCTATTCCATTGTACCTATTGTTGGTTCAATTACCTTTCCCTGCTTATATAGTAGCTGTTGTTATGAGTTGCATTATTGGTATCAAGATCTGCCAAGTGACGTCTGATGATATGGGCGTGCACGATCACGGTTCTATCGTATGGGATGAGTTTGCGGGTTTTTGGATTACCATGAGCCTAGTGCCGATGTTGAATATCCCTACTGATGATTGGAAGTGGTTATTCACTGGCTTTGTGTTATTTCGCTTTTACGATATGGTAAAACCATGGCCAATTGGTTGGCTAGATCAGCGAATCCACGGCGGTTGGGGCATTATGATTGATGATATTGTGGCGGGTCTTATGGCCGCTATCTCGCTGTATGCAGTTGCACATTTCGCTGGTTGGTTAGCTAATTAAAAATAGAAAATACCGAATAAGAACAAGGAATAACAATGTCTAAGAAAGTTTATTGTGTTGCTCAGTTTCAGCCAAAAGAAGGTAAATTGAACGCGCTGTTTGACGTATTAAAATCGCTAGAACCGAATACTCTGCGTGAAGATGGTTGTATTCAATACACAGTGACTCGTCATATTCAGAGCCCATTTGCAGAAGGGGATAGCTTTCCTATCGCGTTCAACGAAATTTGGGCGGATAACGAAGCGTTTGAAGCGCACTGCCAACGTCGCGAAATCCAACAGTTCTTCCAAGAGCAGTGTGTTGAAAAGGCTGGCTTGGTTGAGAAATTCAATGTGGCTATCTACTCTGATGAGCCAGAGAACTACGACGCACCAGTGCTTAAGCCATGTTACTAAGCAGGTTTAATTGCGAATAACTAACAGCTAAACAGCGAATAGTTAATGAGTTAGCAGATACAAAAAAGGTTGTTCTTAAGAGCAACCTTTTTGTTTTATAGCTTATGTCATTTGCCTGTGAAAGCTATTTAGCAAGGTAATCAGAGATAGACTTCTCAATGCCTTTCGCGTCTAAGCCAAGCTCTTCGTGCAGTTCACCTTGTGTACCTTGAGCAATAAACTTGTCTGGTAGGCCAAGATTCAATACAGGCATTAGCAGCTTCTCTTGCATCAAGAATTCAACCACCCCTGTGCCCGCACCACCTGCGATTGCGTTTTCTTCGATTGTTACAAGTACATCGTGGTCAGCGGCAAGTTGTTTGATCAGAGCTTCGTCTAGCGGCTTCACAAAACGCATATCTGTAACCGTCGCATCAATAGCGTCAGCGGCTTGAAGTGCACTCTCAAGGAAAGTACCGAAGCTTAGGATAGCGACTTTCGAACCATCTTTTGCTTTTGCACTTTCGCGAACGATACGACCTTTACCAATCTCAAGCGCAGTAAATTCACTTTGAATCTCAGTACCCATACCATTACCTCGAGGGTAACGAACGGCACTTGGACCTGTGTGTTGGTGGCCTGTGTATAGCATTTGGCGACACTCGTTTTCGTCGCTTGGCGCCATGATCACCATGTTTGGAATGCAGCGCATAAAGCTTAAGTCGAACGCACCTTGGTGTGTTTGACCATCGGCGCCAACAAGACCTGCACGGTCAATCGCAAACATCACCGGTAAATCCATGATAGCCACATCGTGGATCAGCTGATCGTAGCCACGTTGTAGGAACGTCGAGTAGATAGCCACAATTGGCTTATCGCCAGCAATCGCCATACCGGTTGCTAGCGTCACTGCGTGCTGCTCAGCAATCGCAACATCGAAGTATTGCTCTGGGTACTCTTTCGAAAAACGCACCATGCCAGAACCTTCACGCATCGCTGGCGTGATCGCCATTAGCTTCGGATCCTGCGCGGCCATATCACACAGGAAGTCGCCAAAAACCTTCGAGAAAGTTGGTTTAGAGCTGGTGCTCTTAGGCAGACTTGAGTGTGCAGGATCGAATTTAGGCACACCGTGGTAGCCAATTGGGTCTTTCTCTGCTGGTTCGTAGCCTTTGCCCTTCTTGGTCATGATATGCAGGAACTGAGGGCCTTTAAGGTCTCTCATGTTCTTCAGCGTTTTAATCAACTCATTCACATCGTGACCGTCAACTGGACCAATGTAGTTAAAGCCTAATTCTTCAAACATGGTGCCAGGAACAACCATGCCTTTTAGGTGTTCTTCTGTACGACGAACGAGCTCTTTAATCGGCGGAACGCCAGATAGCACTTTCTTGCCGCCCTCACGAATAGACGTGTAAAGACTGCCAGAAAGAACTTGAGCTAGGTGGTTGTTTAGAGCCCCTACGTTTTCAGAGATCGACATCTCGTTATCGTTAAGGATAACCAGCATGTCATTGTGAATATCGCCCGCGTGGTTCATCGCTTCGAATGCCATACCTGCGGTAATTGCGCCATCACCAATCACACTCACGACTTTACGATTCTTGCCTTCTTTCTTAGCACTGATTGCCATGCCGAGAGCTGCACTGATCGACGTTGAAGAGTGGCCAACAGAAAGCGTGTCGTATTCACTCTCTTGACGCCATGGGAATGGGTGCAGTCCATCTTTTTGACGAATAGTCGACAGACGGTTACGACGGCCAGTAAGGATTTTGTGCGGGTATGCTTGGTGGCCAACATCCCAAACTAATTGGTCAAAAGGTGTGTTGTACACGTAGTGCAGAGCCACTGTTAGCTCTACCGTACCTAAGCCTGACGCTAAGTGACCACTTGACTGGCTCACTGAGTTAAGAAGATAGGTGCGTAATTCATCACAAAGCTGTGTTAGCGTCTCTTTTGGAAGAAGACGCAAATCCTCTGGCTTATCAGCCAAAGCAAGAGTTGGGTACTTTGATATATCAAGAGTCATAGGTAATGCGCGCTTATTGTCTTAGTTCTTGCGCTCGATGACGTATCGGGCGAACTCTTCGAGTAACTGGGTATTGTATGGGATTGCAGCCAAAGCTTGAAGCGCTTCCTGTAGCAGAGTGTGCGCTTTTTCTTGAGCGCCCTCTAAACCTAACAAAGAAGGGTAGGTACTTTTGTTTAAATTTTGGTCAGAACCCTGTGGCTTACCCAACGTTTCGGTATCGCTAGTGATATCTAAGATATCGTCTTGAACTTGGAAGGCTAGCCCGATGGCGTCGGCATACTTGTCTAATTGAGGCAGTACTTCAAACGCTTTCTCACCAGCAGAAAGTGCACCTAAACGAATTGCACTTTTCATCAGAGCACCTGTTTTATTACGGTGAACTTCTTCCAGCTCTTCTAGTGTGACTGCGCGGTTTTCTGCTTCAATATCAAGTGCTTGACCAATGCACATACCTTGAGCTCCAGAGGCTTCAGCTAGGCGTTGAATCATTCGAACGCGATTGCTTTCCCCGTCAGCACTTAATGTGCCTTCCGCAAGTATAGTAAACGCAAGAGTTTGTAGCGCATCGCCAGTTAAAATTGCTGTCGCTTCATCGTATTTGATATGGCAAGTCTGATGGCCGCGACGAAGGTCGTCATCGTCCATTGCTGGAAGATCGTCGTGAATCAGAGAATAGGCATGAATACATTCGATTGCAGAAGCTGGAGTATCGAGTTCTTCAGCGGTGCAGCCGAGCATCTCCCCTGTAATGTAGACAAGAAATGGACGTGCGCGTTTGCCGCCTAAAAGTAATCCATAACGCATCGCGTTGATAAGATTCTGATTTTGGTGAGGCAAGCGATCAAGCCAAAGGTTCAGTTGCTCGTTATTACGTGCTTGATAAGACAATAATAAAGTCTCGATCATAGGGGATCTCATACAATTCGTTATTCAGGTAGTGGGTGAAAGTCACTAAGTTCTGCATTTTCGTCATTTTGCAGTAGGATACTGACACGCTGTTCAGCATCGTTTAGTTTACTTTGACCAGCACGAGCGAGGGAGATACCTCGTTCGAATTTTTTTAGCGCATCATCTAAAGCTAGATCACCATTTTCTAGTTGATCAACCAAGCCATCAAGCTCTTCGATTGCCGCTTCAAAGCTCATATTTTCAGGTTTCTTAGTCGCCATAATAAATCTGCGTTTGGAAAGATGAACGAACGTTACCCTAGGCCGCAGATATGGTCAAATGTAACCAATAAATTTTGCTATAAAGTTCGTTTTTAAGAGGCTTGAACTTACTTTGGTTGAATAACCTTAGCTTTATCGAGTTTATGCGCTATGGATAAGAGTAAAGTAAGCCAATAGTTGTGATTCAAAAACGAAAAGTGTGATACTTAGGCCAAGAATTGACTAAAAGATCTTATAGTCTGGCCGATAAGAAGATTATCGTCGACGTAGAACTACAAAAAGCATGAGGAGTGCTCAGTGGATTTAGCAACCCTAATAGGTTTAATTGGTGGATTTGCCTTTGTAATCATGGCAATGATCCTAGGTGGTAGCCTCGGGATGTTCTATGACACGACATCCATTTTGATCGTGATTGGTGGTTCAACATTTGTTGTTCTAATGAAGTTCACCATGGGGCAGTTCTTTGGTGCGGCTAAAATTGCTGGTAAAGCATTTATGTTTAAAGCCGATGAGCCTGAAGATCTGATCGCTAAAGTGGTAGAGATGGCAGATGCTGCACGTAAAGGTGGCTTCTTGGCACTTGAAGAGATGGAAATCAGCAACAGTTTCATGCAAAAGGGTATCGACTTATTGGTGGATGGCCATGATGGTGATGTGGTTCGTGCTGCACTACAAAAGGATATATCGTTAACCACCGAGCGTCACGAGCAAGGCGCGAAAGTATTCTCTGCCTTTGGTGATGTTGCGCCTGCAATGGGGATGATTGGAACCCTGGTTGGTCTGGTAGCCATGCTTTCGAACATGGATGATCCAAAAGCCATCGGGCCTGCGATGGCGGTTGCGCTTTTAACCACGCTTTATGGTGCAATCCTATCGAATATGGTGTTCTTTCCAATTGCAGATAAACTTGCGCTGCGTCGTGACCAAGAAACACTGAACCGCCGTCTGGTGATGGATGGTGTATTAGCGATTCAAGATGGTCAGAACCCACGAGTGATTGACGGTTACCTGAAGAGCTACCTAAATGAAGGTAAACGTACTATTGATGGTGAACCGGCGTAAGAGGAATTGAAGATGGATGAAGAGAATCCATGTAAATGTCCTCCTCCGGGGTTACCTCAATGGATGGGGACATTTGCTGACTTGATGTCACTGCTAATGTGTTTCTTTGTACTGCTACTTTCGTTTTCAGAAATGGATGTATTGAAGTTCAAGCAAATTGCAGGATCGATGAAGTTTGCGTTTGGTGTACAAAATCGTTTGGAAGTGAAAGATATCCCGAAAGGGACCAGCATCATTGCCCAAGAGTTTCGTCCTGGTCGCCCTGAGCCGACACCGATTGATGTAATCATGCAGCAGACCATTGATATTACGCAGCAGACGCTGGAGTTTCATGAAGGTGAATCTGAGCGAGCGGGCGGTACAATGCGTGACCAAGGCAAGATGACGGGAGGGAAGTCACCAGAGGTTTCGACTCACGACAATCAAAACTCGGAATCGGACCAGCAGCAACAGCAAGCTGAAGCTCAATCGCAAGAGATGGAAACCTTGATGGAGAGTATCAAGAAGGCGCTAGAACGGGAAATCGATCAAGGTGCGATTGAGGTTGAAAATCTCGGCCAACAGATCGTTATTCGTATTCGTGAAAAAGGCGCATTCCCATCAGGTTCTGCATTTTTGCAGCCGAAGTTTAGACCTTTAGTCAGACAAGTTGCAGAGTTAGTGAAAGATGTTCCGGGTATCGTTCGAATCTCAGGGCATACTGATAATCAACGGCTTGATTCCGACCTTTATCGCTCTAATTGGGACCTATCATCACAACGAGCAGTCTCTGTCGCTCAAGAGATGGAAAAAGTTCGCGGTTTCTCTCATCAACGTTTGAGAGTGCGTGGTATGGCTGATACTGAACCCGTAGAGCCCAATGATACAGAATGGCAACGCAGCCTAAACCGCCGCGTAGAGATCAGTATCATGCAGGGTGAACCACTTTACAGTGAAGAAGTCCCAGTTATTTCTGAGTAGTGTCAAGTGATTGAATGAACCAGAAAGCCCAACTTTATAATGAAGTTGGGCTTTTTCTTTCTATTCATTTAGTTTCTTTGTGTTATTGGTTTGTCATCGACTGATTGCGGGTTGGTGCATCTATCAAACTATTGATGGCAAACAGAGACGCTATTTTTAATAAGGTGCGTATTTATTACTGGTGCTCAAGCAAGCACTCTTTTCCTTGTTTCACTTTCTCATGTATAATTCGCGCCCTTAGATTTAGATATGATCTACTCTTGCTTAAAGTGCTGTGTAAATTGTCTAATTTACTTGGCGAAGAGCTTTTTGAAAATTTTGAACATTAATGTTGTGAAAGTACTATGAAATTTATTGTTAAGCCCCATCCGGAAATTTTTGTAAAAAGTGAATCGGTGCGTAAGCGCTTCACAAGGATTCTAGAGTGCAACATTCGTAACGTTATTCAGCGTCGCTGTGAAGGTGTTGCGGTATTTAACCGTCGCGACCACATCGAAGTAACATCAGAAAGTGATAAGTACTACTCAGAAGTGTTAGAGGCATTGACTCACACGCCGGGTATTCATCATTCTCTAGAAGTACAACAGTCAGAATTTAAAGACTTACACGATATCTATGAGCAAGTACTAGAACGTAGCCGTGCTGACATTGAAGGCAAGACTTTCTCTGTCCGTGCTAAGCGTCGTGGTAAGCATGACTTTACGTCTATCGAGCTAGAGCGCTACGTAGGCGGTGGCTTAAACCAAGCGGTTGAGTCAGCGAAAGTTCGACTTAAGAACCCTGATGTGACCGTTAAGGTTGAAGTGTCTAACGACAAACTTAACCAAGTACTCGCTCGTCATAAAGGCCTTGGTGGCTTCCCTCTTGGTACTCAAGAAGATCTACTCAGCTTGATCTCTGGCGGCTTCGACTCTGGTGTCTCAAGCTACCTGCACATCAAACGTGGTTCTAAGGTCCACTACTGTTTCTTTAATCTTGGTGGCCCTGCGCACGAGATTGGCGTTAAACAAGTGGCTCACTACCTATGGAACAAATACGGTTCATCGGCAAAAGTGAAGTTCATCTCTGTGGATTTCGAACCTGTTGTTGCTGAGATCCTTGAGAACGTAGAAGATGGCCAAATGGGCGTTGTTCTTAAGCGTATGTTCATGCGTGCTGGTGGTATGGTTGCAGAGCGTTTTGGTATTGAAGCGCTAGTCACAGGTGAAGCATTGGGTCAGGTTTCTAGCCAAACGCTAACCAATCTTCGTCACATCGATAACGTGACAGATACGTTGATCCTTCGCCCGCTTATTAACTGGGACAAAGAAGACATCATCGATCTTTCTCGTATTATTGGTACTGAAGACTTCGCGAAAGTAATGCCAGAGTACTGTGGTGTTATTTCTAAGAAGCCAACCGTGAAAGCGAAGAAAGGCAAGCTTGAAGCAGAAGAAGCTAAGTTTAACTTTGAAGTGCTGGATCAAGTGATTGAGAACGCTCGTGTTATGGACATCCGTGACATTGAGAAAGAGAGCCAAGAGCAAGCGCCTGAAGTTGAACAAGTTGAGGCCGTAGCTGAGCACGCTATCGTTCTTGATATCCGTAGCCCAGACGAAGAAGACGAAAGCCCATTAGAGATCGAGGGTGTTGAAGTTAAGCACATCCCGTTCTTCAAGCTGTCGACTCAATTTGGTGACCTTGACCAATCGAAAGAGTACTTGCTGTATTGTGACCGTGGTGTAATGAGCCGTCTACAGGCACTTTACCTACAAGAGCAAGGCTTCCATAACGTTAAGGTTTACCGCCCTTAGTGTGGTGTTAACCGAATAGTTAAATATTTGCAAAGCCGCTTACTGAAAAGTAAGCGGCTTTTTGGTTTTCTATGATGAATGATTTACAGTCATCAGAAACAGGAGTGAGTTTGGTGTGTTGTATTCTGAAGTGATGGGTTTAGCTGGTTTCTGAGTGGCTGAAAAGTGTGAGCATCTTGATCTATTCTGTTACTTTTTAATGCAACTCAATGTTTCTATTTGTATGTGTTCAGTTGATTATTTGAGTGGATGTCTGATTCTGTGATTAACGATGAAAAATAATAAAGATTAATTAGCACAGCTATTGATAAACTTGTTGTTGTTTTTCTTTGAACATAAAAAAACACCGCCATAAAGGCGGCGTAAACAAATTTGACAGACAGGTCAAAATAAATACAGGAAGTACATGCTTCGTTTCAGTATAGAACTGCAACAAAGCATTTGGTAGAACTCTACCCAACTCGAAAAGAACGAGTTTGCAAACACAACATCGCAGGAGCTAAACCAATTGATTCTGGAGAGAATCAAGCCGTTCAGGCTAGCTTCTGCGGGATGAAATATAGAATTTCTCTGGCCGCTAGGCAATGGACAAATTATAATGTTTCAGATAAAAAAAACTAATGCTTATTTAGAGAGTAACTATGTCTCGTCGATTACCCCCATTAAACTCATTGAGAGTGTTTGAAGCCGCAGCTAGGCACTTGAGTTTTACGCGTGCTGCAGAAGAGTTGTTTGTTACCCAAGCTGCGGTAAGCCACCAGATCAAAGCACTTGAAGAGTTCTTATCTTTGAAGCTTTTTCGTCGAAGAAACCGTTCTTTGTTGCTGACTGAAGAAGGTCAAAGTTACTTCTTAGACATCAAAGATATTTTTACTTCATTAGCAGAAGCGACGGATAAAGTGCTTGAGCGAAGTGAAAAGGGCGCCTTAACTATCAGTTTACCGCCAAGCTTTGCTATTCAGTGGTTAGTGCCAAGGCTTGCCGATTTTAATCAGCAAGAACCTGATATTGATGTACGAATCAAAGCCGTGGATATGGATGAAGGCTCACTGACCGATGATGTCGATGTCGCAATTTACTATGGTCGAGGTAATTGGCCTGGGCTAAGAGCCGATAAGCTTTATCAAGAATATCTGATTCCTCTTTGTTCTCCTTCAGTGTTACTTGGCACAAAACCATTAGAGTCTTTAAGTGACTTAGCATGTCATACGCTACTGCACGATACCTCTCGAAAGGATTGGAAACAGTTCGCTAAGCAAAATAGTATTGAAGGTGTCAACGTTAATCACGGTCCGATCTTCAGTCACTCAACTATGGTGCTACAAGCGGCAGCCCATGGCCAAGGGATTGCACTGGGCAATAACGTTTTAGCACAACCTGAAATTGAGGCTGGTCGCTTGATCGCGCCATTTGACGAAGTCTTGGTTAGCAAGAATGCTTTCTATGTGGTGTGTCATGAGAAACAAGCTGACATGGGACGTATCGCCACCTTTCGCGACTGGATGCTGGCTAAAGCACAAAGTGAACAAGAGGATTTGCTGGATGAATAACGTCATTATTGATGGTGAAACTAACCCTATCACCTTTGTCTTTGCACATGGTGCTGGCGCAGGTATGGATCATGAATTCATGCAGTCGGTGGCAAAAGGGTTAGCCTTTAAAGGGATACGAGTGATTCGTTTTAATTTCCCTTATATGATTAAACGTGCTGAAGATGGCAAGCGTCGTCCACCAGACAGAGCCCCTAAGCTGCTTGAAGCCTACCAAGAGATTATCGAGCAGTGTGATGCTGATAAGCTTGTGATTGGCGGTAAGTCGATGGGAGGACGCATGGCGAGCCATTTATCTGAATTGGATAAAGTAGCTGCGATGGCGTGTTTGGGGTTCCCTTTCCATCCGCCGGGTAAGCCTGAGAAATACAAGGGCGAACATCTCGCTGAGTTAGCAAAGCCGTGTCTCATTTTACAAGGCGAGCGCGATACCTTTGGTAAGCGTGAAGAGTTTGCTGACTTCAATCTATCTGGTTCAATTCGAGTCGAATTTATTCCTGATGGCGACCACAGCTTCAAGCCGCGTAAAAGCTCTGGTTACACAGAACAGCAGAACATTGCCTTAACTGTTGAGAAGCTCTCTTCATTTATTAAAGAGGTGCTCAATGAGAAGTAAGTATTTACTCACTATCGCGGGCATTTCTGGTGCGATAGCTGTGATGTTTGGGGCATTTGCCGCGCACGGTTTAAAAGCTATTTTACCTGAGTATCTGCTGGGTGTGTTTGAAACTGGTGTTCAGTACCAGTTTATCCATACGCTCGCGATATTGGCGTGTGGCGCTCTGCTACAGATGAAACTTGGCGCTAAATCACAAAAATATTTTTTCATTGCGGCAATTTGCTTTATCATCGGCATCCTTTGTTTTAGTGGTAGCCTTTATGGGTTAGCACTGACAGGAATAAAATGGTTTGGCCCTATCACTCCGTTTGGTGGTCTACTATTTATCATTGGTTGGGGAGTCTTCTCCTTCGCTGCTTTGAATATAAAAGAGGTAACTCAGTGAAACACGTACTACTTTATTGTCGCTCTGGTTTTGAAAAAGAATGTGCTGGCGAAATTCAAGACAAGGCAACACAACTGGAAGTGTTTGGTTTTCCTCGCTTAAAGAGCAATACAGGCTTTGTATTGTTTGAATGTTACCAAGCAGGTGAAGCTGATAAGCTGATCAAAGAGATCGATTTCCAAACGCTGATCTTTGCTCGCCAAATGCTGGCAGTGGCTGTAGAAATTAAAGATCTACCAACTGATGACCGTATTTCTCCAATTCTTGAGGCGCTTTCTGAGAAAGAAGGTTTTCCACGATGTGGTGATATCCGCATCGAAACACCAGATACTAACGAAGCTAAAGAGCTTTTGAAGTTTTGCCGTAAGTTCACTGTGCCGATGCGTCAAGCAATGCGTGGTAAAGGCTTGATGACTGCGAAAGATAACGCTAAGAAGCCAGTGCTTCACTTGTGCTTTATCGCATCAGGCCATTGCTTCGTTGGTTACTCATACCCAACCAATAACTCACAATTCTTCATGGGCATTCCTCGTTTGAAATTCCCATCAGATGCCCCAAGCCGTTCTACATTGAAGCTAGAAGAAGCTTTCCACGTATTCATCCCTCGTGATGAGTGGGACGAACGTCTAGCTCCGGGGATGTGGGGGGTGGATTTAGGTGCGTGTCCAGGTGGTTGGACTTACCAATTGGTTAAGCGTTCGATGTTCGTTCACTGTGTTGATAATGGCATGATGGCAGACAGCTTAATGCAAACGGGTCAAGTTAAGCACCACATGGTGGATGGTTTTAAGTTTGAACCTGACCGTAAGAACGTAACGTGGATTATTTGTGACATGGTTGAGAAGCCAGCTCGTGTTGCTCACTTAATGGGTGAATGGATCATCAAAGGTTGGGCGAAAGAAGCACTGTTCAATCTTAAACTGCCGATGAAAGGCCGTTACGATGAAGTACTGCAGGATATCGAGAACCTAAAAGTGTTCCTTATTGAGAACAAAGTGAAGTTCAAGATGCAAGCTAAGCATCTTTACCATGATCGCGAAGAGATCACGGTACATATTCAATCACTTTCAAATATCTCACCACACTAATATTGTTGTTAGTGCCAGTGATAAAGAAAATGCTCCTTTAAGGGGCATTTTTAGTTTCTGAGTCGGTGCATCATAGAGAATTAAGCGTTTGCTTCGTAGCGAATATCTTGCAGGTTAAACCCTAAGTCAATATCGGTCTTTAAGGCTGAAACCAACTTGCAGGTACGTGCGGATTCGATATGTTCATCGAATTTTTTACGATATTTCTTTGGTAGTTCTTTAGATTGGAATGCCGTTTCGATATCCGGGTAGGTGGTCAATATCTCTTTGGCTGCTTTTGGCCCAATACCTGGGATCCCCGGAACTTGACTTGAGCTTACTCCTGCTAATCCCCAATAATCAGCGAGTTGTTCAGGGTTGACACCAAATTCAGCTTCAATGAAGGGTTTGTCTAACCAGCGGTGTTGGAAGTAATCACGGATCTGTAGTGTTGGTGATAATAGTTGGCAATAGCCCTTATCCGTAGAGATTATAGTGACCTTTTCTCCATGATCAGCTACTTTCTTGGCGAGGGTTGCCACCAAATCATCCGCCTCATCTCCATCGGATAGCAGAGAGTCAATGCCTAGTTCCCACCATGCTTGCTGGATCGCATCAAGGCCTTTCATCAATGGCTCTGGCATCGGCTTACGGTTTTGTTTGTAAGTAGGCAGAATTTCAGCACGCCAGCCTCGATCTTGCTCATGATGATCAAATACTGCGATGATATGAGTTGGCTGCGACTCATTTAAAATTCGATTTAAAGTTTGCGTGGTTGTGGTGATGGTTCTTGCTATATCTGCTGGGTCCGGCTGAACTGAGTGCACGCGTCGGATGAGGTTTAAAGCATCGATAATAACAAGATGGATAGACATAAGTTTCCAATAAATAAGGGGTTGCTAGCCCCTTATAGTACCGTATCACTTCGTGAGTTGAAACGTTAGCGACGTAAACGTCATGACTTGTTCATTTGGCTGTGGCGAATGGCTTGCTATCGGATATTTGGCGCAATTTTATAACAAGGAACGTAGTCCGTGTCGCCGGGTAATTTCATCCTATGTTGTTCCACAAAGTCATTCAACAGCAGATCCATTTTGGTCATCAGTTCTTTATCGCCATCAATCAGGAATGGACCGTATTTTTCTATCTCTCGAATACTTTCGGCTTTGACATTACCAGCCACAATTCCTGAGAACGCTTTACGTAAATTAGCCGCAAGGCTTTCTTTTCTTTGGTCCATGTGAAGGTCGAGTGCCGCCATAGATTCATGAGTAGGAGCGAATGGCAGTTGGAACTCTGGTTCAATATGCAGTGACCAGTTGTAGCTGTATGCATCGCCGGTCTCTTTACGGTGTGAACGTACGCTCGACATGGCTTGTTTCATGATCTTAGCGGCGCGCGCTGGGTCATCAATCACAATTTCGTAATGTTTTTGTGCTTCTTCCCCTAAGGTTTCACTGATGAACTTATCAATCGAACGGAAGTAAGCTTCGCTCTCTTTCGAGCCAGTCAAAACAATAGGCATAGGTTGATCGGCATTATTTGGGTGCATCATGATCCCTAAGATGTACAAAAGCTCTTCGGCAGTACCAGGGCCGCCAGGGAAAATAATGATGCCATGTGCCATACGAACGAAGGCTTCGAGACGTTTCTCAATGTCTGGCATGATCACCAGCTCGTTTACTATGGGATTGGGTGGCTCCGCTGCAATGATTGAAGGTTCGGTAAGCCCTAAATAACGATGGTTAGTATAACGTTGCTTAGCGTGGCCAATTGCAGCGCCTTTCATTGGGCCTTCCATTGCGCCCGGTCCACAACCAGTACAAATGTTCAGTTCTCGTAAACCTAATTCATTACCGACTTCGCGAGTGTATTGATATTCAGTCGCGTTAATCGAGTGACCACCCCAACAAACAATGAGGTTTGGTTCAATTCCTTGAGTTAGTGCTCCCGCGTTTCTCAAAATACTAAACACAAGGTTAGTAATGTGGGTGGCATTGGTTAGGTTGAGTCGTTGGTTGTCGGCCAAATGCATATTGACGTAAACAATGTCACGCAGCACTGAAAACAGGTGTTCTTGGATACCCTTGATGATCGCGCCATCGACAAAGGCATTCTCGGGTGGGTTGCTCAATTCGAGTTTAATACCACGCTCTCGACGCAGTACCTCAACATCAAACGATTGATACTTGTCGAGTAACTCCTTGGCGTTGTCGGTGTGGCTACCTGAGTTGAGTACCGCTAACGTACAGTTACGATACAGTTGGTACAGATCGCTAGATGCAGTTTTCTTAAGGCGCTCAACTTCAAGTTGAGAAAGTAAGTCCATGCTACCAGTAGGGCTAATATGAGTAATCATAATGCCTCCTTGCTGAAAAGAGCTGAGGCGACTTTGAAGTGACCCTCTAGCTCGAGAGTGAGAAGCAAACGTTGAAAGTGTTTGGTTAAAGGTGAGAGAGTTAACCAGACGAAACGGATACGACAGCGTTGCTTAATGGATTATATAAACTTGCTTAAGAGCGTATATACAGCATTGCTTGCCAAGATGTTTGTTAAGCGAATGTAATCATTAGCTTAGCAAACATTGAGGAAATTAGTATGTGATAAGTATTTGAAAAAATGAAATAAATTAAATTTGGAGCTGGATTAGTACCGAACAAGTTGGTTTGTACCGCGTTGTTTTGCTTTATTTAACGTTTTATTTAGCCTCTCTAATACTTCTTCAGGTGTATCTGACTCTTTAAATTGAGTACTTGCTGCACACAAAGTAATAGTGATCTGCTGGTCTCGGAATTTAAATGGTAGGCGACTAACTTGAGTTTGGATATTTTGAATCAATTGATGGCAGTATTCATCGCTTTGCTCTGGTAGCAATAAGATAAACTCTTCACCAGAAAAACGAGCTACGGTATCGGTAGTCCCCGTTTCTTTGGTGATGGTTCTTGCGATGACTTTGAGTGCTTTGTCACCAGCCATATAGCCAAAACTATCGTTAATGGCTTTGAAGTTATCGATGTCCAGCAGTACCACTTGTAGTGCATGTTGTGCGCGAATCCAACGGCGATATTCAAGCTCTAAGCGATCGGTAAAGGCCGTTCGATTGTAGACTTTAGTCAGAGGATCAAGCAGCATTCGCTGAGCCTGATCTTCCAAACGTTTTCGGTAATCCTGAGTCACCTCATAGAGAGAGTCTAACTGAGTTTTTCCGTAACTCATTCTCTCTATCAGAGCTTGTTCTTTCTGCTCTGCGTGATTAAGCCTTTCTGAAAGGGAGGCGATTTCACGAAGCAACGGGTTTATCGACTGCTTTAAATTATCAATGTCCGTAGCTTTATCAACAGAATTCAGGCTCTTAGTTACAAGATGGTTTAACTCAGAATTTAGACCTTGGCGGTGTTCAAAGTAGCTTTGGCTTTGGTCTGCATTTTGGTCTGCTGTTTTGATACTGGAAGCGAGTGATGTGTTGAGTTGCTCGATAAATTGCTCAGATTTTTTTCGTTCTAAGTTGGTGCCTTCGATAACCTGTTTGAGGATCTGAAGTGTTAGTTCAAGTAGGTTTTGTACTGAAACACCAAGTAGCAACCTCGCTCGAATATCGGTAAGCAGATCGCCTGATTCACCTTCGAAGTCGAGTTCAGTGATCAGATGTTGTAACTCTGTCGATAAATCGGAAAGTAATTCTTGCTCGGGCGTTTGTGTAGCTTCGGCAAAATGAGTCGGTGAGTTATTTGCCATAATCTTTATGGCACGTTCATAAATGCCGAGGAGTTTCATGGCATGATCGACTTTCTGGCTGCCATTGCATTCTGAGAAACTCAGTAAGTTACGTAGGTCGCGTTTTAGCTGAGCGGGAAGTCCAGTTATACGTTGTAACGTCTCACCACTGTGCTTAATACTATCGTCTAGATACCCGTTCTGTTTATCCATAGCCAACGTTTTCTGCTTAAGCATCCTCTCTAAGACTGCCAACTTTGGGATCATTGAGCTAATGTCTTTTTGATTTTCTAACTCTTCTCTAAGAGCAATGAGGTTTTCATCTAAATGACTGTTACTACCAATACACGCCTTACTCAAAGATGTGACAATACGCTTTAGAACTTTCTGCTCTCTCATAAACTTGAACGAGGTGTCTCTTTGCGTCAAACGAACTTGCTCTAACTGAAACTTCAGTTGGTGGAGTTGCGCCTGAATGTCTTTTTCAAGAATGCCCATAGATGTATTAATTAGCGCCGCGTAGATCGGTCATGATCATGTAGTGAAGTTCCGTTGCATCAATAATAACAAAACTAAAAATAAGGTCACGACTTACCAGTATTAACCGCTCGCAAATCAGTCATCTTTTAGCATTTTTTTGATGTTGTCCTCATTCTGGTACGACGATTGTATTTTAATTAACCCTTGATTTATCGCATGTTTACACGCTTCTCTTATGTTACCAGTTGCAAGGCTAGCTGCGGGAGCATTATCGATAGCTTTTAGGTATACCCATTGGCTACTGCGCTCTTTTAAGCTGATTTCACGTGCTAGGTTAGTCGACATTAATAGTACATCTAGCAGTTCTTGGTCATTTATTGCGGTATAAGCACGTGGTAAGAACGGGTAGTCAGCGATGCCCATACGGACAATTCGATTGATGTTACGCTCTGGCTCAAAGTTATTAACCCAAGATTGAATCTTCATGAATATTGCTTCTGGTGATAAATCACGGTCTGAGTTTGGTTCAATATAAAGCAGGTTTGAATCAGAAAAGTGGTAGACGCGAGCCGGACCTTCAAGCTTCGATTTAAGGAACTCACCGAAAGCATTTTCTAGTTCTAAGCCTGCTTTATAACCATTCTGTGTGTACATGTTCCGTAGGAAAGGTAAATCAATCATCACGAAGCGTAAACGATCGTTCAGTGGTTCATAAATCAATTCACCCAGTTGCCATTGTTCGAAGGTATGACTGGTTTGTTCTAAGGCGTTAGACAGTTTCGCATTGAGCATTCTTAAATTTGGAAGCTTCGAGCGTGAGTGCGTAAAGAGGTCTGTACGAAGTGAGTCCACTTCCTTGGCTAAGGTTTGGATCAGGTAACCTCTACGAAGCACAAAGAAGAACAGAATAATACTGAACAAGAAGAGGGCAAACGATATTTTCTGGAACTTACGATGCTCCAATTTGAATTTATCTAGCTCCTGCTCTTGGCCTGCATAGTGCAGGGTCTGTTCTGCAAACTCTTTCTGTTGGCGGAATGCATCTTCACCAACACGGTTGAGTTGTTGCTGCTCTAAAGAGACAAGACTATTGTATTGCTTGAGGTTTGCTAAGGCTTGTTGAGGGCGACCTGCTTGCTCATAACCTAAAGAGAGCAAGTAGTATGAGCGTTGTGACAAGTGCATGTTCTCTACTTGGCGCGAGATCTCGAGTGCACGCGTTGCATGTTTGATCACATCTTCGCTCTCTTGTAGGTGGTAAGCCAATCCAGCCGAGAGTAGGGCAGCGCGACCTTCCAGGTTTGGAATGTCGGTGTATTCTAACAGTTCAAGGGCACGGGTTAGGTACTGCTCTGCAAGAGGGTAGTTATAAAGACGTAAGTAGGTTGCCGATAAACTTAGACGAATATCAATGACTTGGTAGATATCTCGCTCGGTACTCTCGTGATCAAGGACATTAAAAAAATGCACGAGAGCCAGGTTATATTTACCTTGCAAGAAGTATACATCCCCCATTTGATTAAGCACTTGTGCCAACACCGGTGAGTTTTCAAAGTTGTCATAGAAGTCAGCGGCTTGAGAAAGGTGTTCTAATGCCTTATCTAGTACTTGGCGTTCAAAGAAAAGCTGTGCAAGTAGGCGGTTTACTTTGGCTAAGCGTGCGCTTAGGTTTCCTTCTACTGATTTCCAGTAGCCATACAGCAATTCTGATAGTGCGTGGTTATATTCCTTGTGAGTTAGATAAAACTCTCCGACTGCGATGTGGTAGTCGATGGTAACCTTTTCAGAATAGCGCTGATCTAGATAGGCTTTTGCTTCTTGGTAGAACTTCTCAGCTTCGTCGATTTTGTTGTCGTACGAGGCTATATCGGCTTTCAGCATGATCAAACGATAGGTGATGCCTTCTGCTAAGAGTAACGTTTTATTTTCCGACTCTAGGTTCGCTTCGATGCTAGTAAGTTCAGCTTTCGCTTTGGCTGATTCTCTATCACTGAGCCAGAGTAACTTAACTTTTAAGATTTGAAGATCCAGTTTGAGGTACTCAAGTTTATAGGTTTTTGCGAGCCCAGACGCCTTGTCTATGTGCTGAATAGCAGTAAGACTGTTACCAAGGTTGTACTCTGCTTTTGCTAAGATCTTATAGGCATCGATACTGCTATTTGGTGTTCTAATCGAAGAATCTGTTTCTTCACGAGAAATCGCAGAAGGGCTTTTTTCGCGTTGATCTGAAAGGACACGTAGCGTTAGGTAGCTGTTAGCCATTTTTTTTGCTTGATTTGGCTCGATCTCAACCAAGTTATTGGCTTCATTGAGCAGCGCTGACGAATAGATCGATGCATTAACCGATGTACTTAAGCTTAAAATAAATAGACTAACAACGTATAACCAACGCATTTCAATGTCCCTTTAATAATTAGTTAGGTTCAAGTAAGTGTGGGTGGTTCACGCCTGATTATTGGCGTGCCATACGTTTATTGTGGCTTGGTCTATCTTGCTCAGTTGAACGATATGGGTTGATATCTAGGCCGCCACGACGTGTGTAACGTGCAAACACAGTTAGCTTCGAGGGTTCGCAGTGTTTCATAATATCAGTAAAAATACGCTCAACACATTGTTCGTGGAATTCGTTGTGCTCACGGAAAGAAACTAAATAGCGTAGCAGTGCTTCACGGTCAATTTGCTTACCTGAATACTCGATCTCAACGCTACCCCAATCGGGCTGATTGGTGATTAAACAGTTCGACTTCAATAGGTGGCTGTGCAGTGTTTCGTTGACCTCTTGCTCGCCAGTAGAACCTTCAAGCAATGAGGCTTCGAAATCATAGCTGGTGATCTTGATGTCTTGGTTGTCGATACAGTCACCTTTCATCGTTACGATAGGCTGGTTAGTGTAGTCGGTGACTGAGTTTACATTCACAGTCACCGTCTCGCCTGCACATGCTGACAAATCTTGAGTTAGACGCTCTGTCACTTGATCCCAGTTTTCGAATTGAGTCTGGTTGTAGCTGTTTAAGTACAGCTTGAAAGATTTTGATTCAATTAAATTTGGACTCGTTGCTGGGATGAAAACTTCACCTACGGCCACTTGTGGTAGGCCATTGCTATTTAGCCACGAAAGCTCGTACATCGTCCAAATATCATGACCAACAAAAGGCAACTCACCGTTTAGCGCAAGATCATCACGATTAAGGCTACGAGGTACTGGTTGCAATAAACTTGCATCGTATTGGTTAGCGTACTCAGTTTTTTGGCCTAGGGTTAAACCCGTTAGCTCTTTTGCGTCAGAATATTTGCTCATACTTTCGTTTCAAATTCGATTAGAATGGGGTCGATTTTACTGAATCCCCATAACCCTGTCATTAAGTCATCGCTTAATCGGCACGGAAAGGGTTCGGATTCTATTTATTATTTTGTGTTTAGGAGATTTTCATGACTCAACGTGCTCAAGACGCACTACTTTCTTTTAGTCAGCGATACGTTGACGAGTGGCAACAGCAACACCAAAGTTTACCTCGCAATGAGGAGTTGGTGGACGTGGTATCGCCATGCGTAGAAGAAAAGAGCGGCGACGCCGTGTTATGGAAGCACTATCCACGTGAGCAATTCGCGGATTTCACCAACGTTGAAACCGGCATTGAATTGACGTTACATGAAGACATCAAAACTTTCTACGGTTCGCAATACAGTGCGGATATGAATGCGACCTTTGACGGTAATGAACTGACTTTATTACAGATTTGGAGTGACGAAGATTTCGAATGCCTACAAGAAAATATCTTAGGCCACCTAGTGACTCAGCGTCGCTTAAAGCTAAAACCTACGGTTTTTATCGCTGCGACCGATGCTGAACTGGATGTTATCTCTATTTGTAACCTAACGGGTAATGTGATTCTAGAGCGCTTAGGCACTAAAAATCGTGATGTATTAGCCGAGACATTAGCAGCGTTTTTAGCAAAGTTACAACCAGCGGTATAAATAGATGTACGTACTAGAACTTCAATTTGAGTGTTTTGATAACACAACGGTAAGTGCAGTCGATAAGGCTGTTAATGGCTTAATGGATGCACTTCGTTATAACGGACAAGTATTGGGGCGTGAATTCCCAATCGTGATGGGTGACGGCGAATTTTATGTTCGCGTTGTCTGCCCAGAACAAGATAGTTTACACCCACGTAACCATTCAGACTTCGTAAAAGTGTGTTTTGAGCGCTTGTCTAACGCGAGCTTGCTTGCGCCTAAAATGCGCTTGCTTGGTCGAGATCTTAACTCTGAAGAAGTGGCTGAAGACGAAGCGCCTAGCTGGCAGGTGCTTTACACGACGTTCGTTCATACCTGCTCACCGTTGCGTAGTGGCGATAGCTTATTACCGATCCCTTTGTACCGTAACCCGTCAACCTTCAATGGTGACCATAAAGCGGTGTTGAAATGGCAGACTGAATGGCAAGCTTGTGATGAAGTCCAAATGGGCGGGGGTTGCCGTGCTGAACATGCAACGCTGACCGAGATCAGTGATACCAAAAGCGTATTATTTAAACGTGGTTGGGGCTTAAGAGGGCGCATCGAATATCTGACTAAGATCCCAACTTACTACTACTTATACCGTGTGGGTGGCGTCAGCTTAAAGGCTGAAAAAGAGCGTAAGTGTCCGCAATGTGGTGGCGAGTGGCTGCTAGATGCACCGATCCACGATATTTTCTATTTCAAGTGTGATGACTGCCGTTTGGTATCAAACATCTCTTGGGATCATCTTAAGTAATCCATAAGCCTAATTAGCGATTCAAGGTATCGAAGTGTTAATCAATACTTCGATACCTATTTCTCAGTTTTCTCCCTGTTAGCTTCTCGTCTGTTTCTCTTTCCCGCTCTCTTTCTTTGACCTCCATATTGAGTATTAATCAGTATTGGCTTTTGCCAATATTGTCGAACCTATTTCGCCCTTAAATGCACACATTCTGTGCTGTATGTCTCTCTCTGTATCCCTCAAATATTCACCGGAATAATCCAACACTCATCAATTTTTCGCTACCTCAATAGTTAACCTGATCACAATAATCAATCAGTTCTCTTTCAATTTATATTCTGCTCAATATAAATGGGATCGGTCCCATGGGAATGTTCCCATTTGTAAAAAAATAACGCAATTCTAGATCTGAAAGGAATGGACGATGAAACTGTTACCTATTGCTGCTGCACTCTCTACTGCTTTACTTGCACCTAATTTATACGCTGATGAAACCACGCCATTGGAGTTTAATGGCTACATGCGCGGCGGCGTTGGCCTGAGTAATGAAGGTGGTTCAAATAGTAAATGGGAAGTGAGTAAAGTTGGACGACTCGGCAACGAAAATGACCTGTATGGCGAGTTTGGTTTTAGAAAAGAGGTGTATGCCGAGGACGACGTTTCATTTTTAGTTGATTCCATGTTGTCGTACTGGCAAGGCCAAGATGAGAACGCGGCGGATAAAAGCGTGGATGTAGTTCAACTCAATGTTCAAGCGGTAGGGCTTTTTGAAGATAAAGACATTGGTATTTGGGCCGGTGAGCGCTACTACCAACGCCATGATGTACACATCGTTGATAACTACTATTGGGATGTAAGCGGTATTGGTGCGGGTGTTGAACACATCAATATGGGACCAGGTAAATTATCGGTGGCTTTGATTCAAGACACAGTGACAGGCGATGTGTTTGATGGCAAAGAAACCACAGCCATGATTGCTGATATACGCTATGCGGGTATTCCATTGTGGAACAATGCGGATCTTGAGGTCGGCATTGATATGAACTTCGCCAATGAAAAGCAGGGGCAAACAGTGGACGCGGATGACAGCGTAATGCTGACAGCCAGCCTAAATCAAAACCTTACTGGTGGCTTCAACAAAACCATTTTTCAAGTGGCTAACTCTGGTTATGCCGAACAGATGACAACCTTTGGTACAGGTAAGGGGATCGTTCGTGATGCAAACAATAACGATGCGGATGGCTTCCGATTGATTAACTGGGGTGTGCTTGCTATCGGTGAGAACATCGAGTTTGGCCACACGGTTCGTTATGCGGCGTCAACGGGCGTTGGTGCAAATAACAGTGATGATGAGTCGTTCAGTGCAGTAATCCGCCCGCTTTATAAGTGGGACAAACGTATGCGTACCATCCTTGAAATTGGCGGTTTTGTTGAAACTATTGATAACCAAGATGGCGCGGGTGGCAAGTTTACCGTCGCTCAGGCTTGGGTACCGCAAGTGGGTTTTTGGTCACGTCCTGAATTCCGTATCTTTGCGACTTACCTAAATGATGCTGAAAATGACAATGCTTTCGGTGAAGGTAAAAACAGTGAAATGAGTGTCGGTATGCAAGTGGAAGCTTGGTGGTAAGCCGAGTCTTTCTCGTGAGTTGTCATTAATAAAAAGGGCTGACGCTAAGTCAGCCCTTTTGGGTCTTTGTATAGTGAGGTGCTAAGTGTCGGTAATTACCAACCTTTAACTAAACCACCTTGGAAAATATCATAAGCAGCTTTGTACACTTCTTCAGTTTGGTAAGCCTTTACGAAGTTTTGTACATTTTCCGCATTTAGGTTCTCTTCACGAGAAACAATTAGGTTTACGTATGGTGAGTCTTTGTCTTCAACGAATACACCATCTTTTTCTGGAGTTAGGTTGATTGAGCTTGCGTAAGTTGTATTGATGATAGATAGAGTTACGTCATCCAGAGAGCGCGGTAGCTGCGCAGCGTCTAGTTCAACAATCGTTAGGTTTTTAGGATTGCTAACTATGTCACGCACTGTCGCGAGAAGACCGGCATCTTCGCTAAGCTCAAGCAGACCTTGTTGCTCAAGAAGCAGGAGAGAGCGACCTAGGTTTGTTGGATCGTTTGGTACTGCGATACGAGCACCATCTTGAATGTCGTTTACTGATTTCACTTCTTTTGAGTAGCCAGCAATTGGATAAACAAAGGTGTTACCAGCGATAGTCAGTTTGTAACCACGATCGGCAACTTGTTGTTCTAGGTATGGTGCGTGTTGAAATGCATTGATGTCGATAGAACCGTCATCTAGCGCTGCGTTTGGTGTTACATAATCAGTAAAAGTCACTAACTCAACATCCAAGCCGTATTGCTCTTTCGCTACTTTCGCTGCAACTTCAGCAACTTGTGCTTCAGCCCCTGCAATTACGCCGACTTTGATTTTTGAAGTGTCGACTTCTTTATCGCCACAACCTGCTAGTACTAGCGCTGAAGCTGCTGCTGCGATAGTAAGTAAACCTTTAAGGTTAAATTTCATAATAATCTCCTTTTAATAAATCTATTTAATTTGGTTCAGACGACTCTTGGTTTTAGATAGTTTGCGTTTAAACGCTGAGTCTTTATCTGTGGTCAACGCGGCGAACTAATGAATCACCGATTGATTGAATAATTTGTACTAGCACAATCAACATCACTACCGTCACAGCCATGATGGTGACATCGTAGCGGTGGAATCCGTAACGAATGGCAACATCACCCAGGCCGCCGCCGCCCACAGTACCTGCCATTGCTGAGTAGCTCACCAGCGTTACTAGCGTGATGGTGACTGAGTTGATGATCGTCGGTAGTGCTTCAGGAAGCAGAACCTTATTGATGATTTGTGTTGGTGTTGCGCCCATTGATTGAGCCGCTTCCACTAGACCTGTTGGCACTTCAAGTAATGCACTTTCGATAAGTCGAGCCACGAATGGGATAGCGCCAATCGTCAGTGGAACAATTGCAGCGGTTGTACCGATGAAGGTACCAATCAGCATCTTAGTCAGTGGGATAATCGCCACCATCAGCACTAAGAAAGGCACTGAACGACCCACGTTCACAATCGCGCCTAGAATCTTGTTTACTTTGGTGTTCTCTAACAGACCACCTTTTTTAGTCGTGTGTAGAATCACGCCTAATGGGATACCGACAGCAAAACCCACAATGCCAGCAACAGCAACCATGTACAGCGTTTCGCCTGTTGCGCCTAATAGAAGGTTACCGTTCAGGCTGATCCAGTCAGCAATCTCGTTGAAACTAAAGGACATAACCAAGCACCTCTACTTTTACATTGTTGTCGCGTAGGAATTGGATAGCAGCATTATCATCGGCTTCATTACCGAACAGTTCAGCGACCATCATGCCGAACTTTACACCGCCGGCGTAATCAAGATCAGAGCTTAATATACTGACATCGATATTAAATTTGCGTGCAATCTGCGTCATCAGCGGAGCATCAACCGTTGCGCCCGTAAACTCAAGGCGTACCAGTGGATAGCTGCTGTTTACACGAGTCTCTTGCAGTCGCGCTTGGTAATCTTCAGGAATCGTCAGATCCAGCGTTGAACGAATAAATTGATGCGCCAGTTCTGTTTTAGGGTGTGCGAATATGTCACCCACAGTCCCTTTTTCTACAAGCTCGCCGCCACCAATGATGGCGACTTCGTGACAGATGTTTTTAACCACATCCATTTCGTGAGTAATCAATAGAATCGTGATGCTTAGCTTACGGTTGATTTTTCGTAGCAGCTCAAGAATAGATTGAGTGGTTGCTGGATCCAGAGCACTGGTTGCTTCATCACAAAGCAGTACTTTTGGGTCTGACGCTAATGCACGAGCAATCGCGACACGTTGCTTTTGACCACCACTTAAATTCGCTGGATAAGTATCACGTTTGTCCGCAAGGCCAACAAGATCAAGTAACTCACTCACTTTCGCTTCAATAGCCGCTTTATCTCTACCAGCAAGCTCTAAAGGCAGTGCTACATTGTTAAATACGGTACGAGAAGACAATAGGTTGAAGTGCTGGAAGATCATACCTATGTTACGGCGCGCTTCGCTTAGTTCAGATTTGCTGAGTTTTGTTAGGTCGATACCGTCAACAATCACTTCACCTGAAGTCGGGGCTTCTAACATGTTTACACAACGGATCAGGGTGCTTTTACCTGCACCTGAAGAGCCGATGACTCCGAAGATTTGACCTTGAGGTATGTGGAGGTTGATATCAATTAAGGCATTGATTTCTTTAGTGCCTTGATAAAAAACCTTATTGACTTGATTCACTTTAATCATAGAGAAACCCGTGCAGATAGAACAGAATAATATGTCGATAGCTCGCTCGATTTACAGACGATGCTATGGTGTTCTATGATCTAAGTCAATAGATATTTTTACGTCTAGACGGCTAAACGTAAGAGGTGTTATTTAAGTTGGAAACCGTTTTTTAACAAGTGCAGAAATAAATAGATAGTGATGAAGCAAATAAAGCGTGTAATAATTAATGATTAATAGAGCGTTGATAGAGAACTGAATTTTGTCTAAACCTGCTGTTTTTTTAGATCGTGATGGTGTGATTAACGTTGATCACGGCTACGTACATGATGAGCATGACTTTGAATACATCGACGGTGTGTTTGAAGCGGCTAAAGCGTTTAAAGATATGGGCTATTTATTGGTGCTAGTGACTAACCAGTCAGGCATTGCTCGTGGCATGTTTAGCGAAGACCGTTTTCTTTCTCTGACGCAGTGGATGGATTGGAACTTTGTTGATAATGGTGTCGAACTCGATGGCATCTATTACTGTCCTCACCACGCTGAACACGGCATTGGGGATTACAAACAAGATTGTGAATGTCGTAAACCAAAGCCAGGCATGTTCATTTCTGCTCGTGACTTTCTGAAAATTGATATGGCTAATTCAGTCATGATCGGCGATAAAGCTGAAGACATGATGGCAGCAGAGGCGGCAGGAGTTGGCACTAAAGTATTGGTGAGAACCGGTAAGCCCATTACTGAAAAGGGTGAAGCGCTAGCTAGCGTAGTACTTGATAGCATTAAAGACGTACCTGCTTTCTTAAAAGGCTAAGCGTTTATTTGCCACATAAGGTATTTACCTATGACTAGGCACTTAATTATCAATAAGGGTTTTCTAACTTGAGACTAAACTAAGTGTTATTGATCATATAAAGATGAGGAACGAAGTATGAAAGCTATGTTGGTAGCATCTCTATGTACGGTAGCATTGGTCGGGTGCTCTAAGTCAGCGGCCCCCGATAGTGAAGCATCGAATAATCAATTCATGACTTATCAATGTGAGTCGGATGTTTCGTTTGACGTCGCTTACCTTGATAATGAAAAAGCGGTACTTCGTTTGCCTGATAATGAATATCGTCTGACTCAAGTACCGGCAGGTTCAGGAACCAAATACATCCTAGACGATGGTACTGCAGAGGTAATGAACAGCATCACTTTGCGTACTAAAGGTGACAATGCACGTCTCGAACTTGGTCGTGTTGTGTATCGAAATTGCAATAAGTAAGTCATAGTAAGAACTGCTAGGATTTACAAACAGTTAAGTGAGGGTGTCTACCCTCACTTTTTCTTCTCTTCCTTTTAACGTTAGACTTTTTATGAGCAAAAAACTCACTATTCTCGATATTGCTAAGCTGTCCGGTGTTGGTAAGTCAACCGTATCTCGCGTCCTGACCAATGATCCTAAAGTGAAACCTGAAACCCGTGAAAGGGTGGAAAGAGTAATTCAAGAATCTGGGTACACGCCTTCAAAGTCTGCGCAATCAATGCGTGGTGGCAGTCAAAAAGTCATCGGCGTGATCATCTCTCGTTTAGATTCTCCCTCTGAAAACAAAGCCGTTAGCACTATGCTAACTGAGTTGTATCGAGCGGATTACGACGTGGTGATCATGGAAAGCCAACTTGATAGGGACAAAGCCAACGAGCATCTTCAGGTTCTTAAGCGTCGCAATGTAGATGGCATCATTGTGTTTGGCTTTACGGACTGTGACATTCCAGCGATCGAAGCGTGGGGACACAAAGCCGTGGTTATTGCTCTGGATACCGAGAACGTAACGTCGATTAACTATGATAACCAACAAGTGATCAATAGTGCGTTAACGCATCTATCGGATCAGGGGATCTCTGATGTTGGCTTCATTGGCGTTGATCCTAGCGACAAATCAACCGGTGAGCTTCGTCTTAAGGCCTACCTAGATTGGTGTGAAGTTACAGGCTCGATCGCCAACTATCGTACTGGTCAACTTCATCATGAAAGCGCTTATCAGCTGGTGGATGAGATACTGACTCCTGCGACTCAAGCGATTGTGTGTGCCAGTGACACATTGGCTCTTGGCGTGATCAAACGTCTACAAGAGCGACAACGCGAAGATGTAGTTGTGACAGGCGTTGGTGGCAACACTTTGCTCTCTTTTTTGTTTCCTCGTGTATTTAGCATTGATCCTGGCTATCAATCTGCAGGAAAATTGGCAGCTAATCTATTGATCTCTCAGCTTTTAGGTAATTCCGAGATCTCTCACCACACCCAATCTCCTATTTTATAATCCACTCAATTAAGCGAAATTGAACCGCTTAGATTAAAATTAGAGTGTGATCTCTTTCAATTAATGGGACTGTTCCCATTTTAATTTATCATTCATGCGGGCATTATAATAATCGTATTTGGGAATGTTCCCATGATTCTAAATCCTGAGTGATTATCGCTGCATGGTTTAGATGAGTAATTGAATGAAACCAGGGTGGGGTAGTATGAGTAAGATAGCGAAGCAAGACGTTGCGCGTCTTATCGAGTTAGTCGGTGGCAAAGAAAATATTGCGAGTGTCAGCCATTGTTTGACTCGACTGCGTTTTGTATTGAACGATACAGAACAAGCGAACAAAGCAGAACTAGAAAAGCTTAAACTGGTAAAAGGCTGCTTTACGAACGCAGGTCAATTCCAAGTCGTGATTGGCACAGAGGTTGATGAAGTGTACGCACTTCTGATTGAGCAAACGGGTAAAGAGGCGTCATCAAAAGATGAGTCGAAGCTTGCTGCTCGTCAGAACATGAACTTTCTTGAGCGTGGTATCTCCCATTTAGCCGAAATTTTCGTACCACTGTTGCCTGCCATCATTACGGGTGGTCTGATTCTTGGTTTCCGTAATGTGATTGGCGACATTCGCATGTTCGACGGAAAAACCCTCGTTGAAATCAGCCAATTTTGGGCAACCGTTCACTCTTTCTTGTGGCTGATTGGTGAAGCGATTTTCTTCTTCCTACCGGTTGGTGTGTGTTGGGCGACGGTTAAGAAGCTTGGCGGAACCCCTATTTTAGGTATCACGCTCGGTGTGACCTTGGTTTCCCCACAATTGATGAACGCTTACATGATAGGTAAATCGGTACCTGAGGTGTGGGACTTTGGTTTGTTCGTGATTGAGAAAGTTGGTTATCAGGCACAGGTGATCCCTGCGATGTTAGCGGGCGTGGCTCTGGCGTTCATTGAGACCAACCTTAAGCGTATTGTACCTTCTTATCTGTACCTTGTTGTCGTGCCATTTGTATCGATTATTTTGTCTGTGATTCTAGCGCACGCTTTCATTGGCCCATTTGGCCGTATGTTAGGCGATGGCGTGGCATTCGCGGCTAAAGCGGCAATGACGGGTGATTTTGCGATTCTTGGTTCAGTGGTCTTTGGCTTCCTATACGCACCTTTGGTTATTACAGGTATTCACCACACAACCAACGCCGTTGACCTACAACTGATGCAAGACTTGGGCGGCACACCAATCTGGCCTTTGATTGCGCTATCAAATATCGCACAAGCTTCAGCGGTGGTTGGCATCATCATCTTAAGCAAACGCGAAGGTGAACGAGATATCTCGGTTCCAGCTGCAATCTCTGCCTACTTAGGTGTGACAGAGCCTGCGATGTACGGCATCAACCTTAAATACAAATTCCCAATGCTGAGCGCGATGATCGGCAGTGCCGCAGCGGCTGCAATCTGTGGTAGTGCCGGTGTGATGGCGAATGGTATCGGTGTTGGTGGTTTGCCGGGCATCTTATCGATTCAACCGCAATATTGGTCTGTTTACTTAATTGCGATGCTGGTGGCGATTGTACTACCCGTCACATTAACACTGTTCTTCTATAAACGAGCACAGATGAAAGGCGAGCTAGAAACCGCCAACGCGTAATGCATTAAATAAGCGATGACTCCAAAGTGAGCCATCGCTTTTTCTCTTAGTTGTAACGGCTATTCGACCATGATTCACATGGTGATTTTTTATTTATATTTTCTGGTAAGTGAGTGTTAGAGATGGCGATGACTGAGCATGATGAAAGTTGGTGGAAAACCGCAACCATCTATCAAATCTACCCAAAGAGCTTTTGTGATAGTGGCAGTAAAGGTACTGGCGATATCAAAGGGATCATTTCAAAACTGGATTATCTTAAACACTTGAGTGTGGATGCCATTTGGTTAACCCCAGTTTACGCATCTCCAATGATTGATAACGGCTACGATATTTCAGATTACTACGCGATTAACCCGCAATTCGGCACCATGGAAGACTTCGACCTATTACTGGCTGAAGCGCATCAACGTGGCATCCGTATCGTGATGGATATCGTGGTAAACCACACCTCAACCGAGCATGCGTGGTTTCAGTCTGCATTGGGTGACAAAAACAGCCCATACCGCGACTACTACATCTGGAAAGATCCTGTAAACGGTCAAGCACCCACCAACTGGCAGTCTAAGTTCGGTGGTAATGCATGGGAGATGGATGAAGCGACGGGGCAGTATTTCCTACACCTATTCGCGAAAGAGCAGGCCGACCTCAACTGGGAGAACCCAGTTGTACGTGATGAAGTGAAAGACGTTATCAGCTTCTGGGCTGAGAAGGGCGTTGATGGTTTCCGCTTGGATGTGATCAACCTGATTTCGAAACAGCAAGATTTCCCTAATGATGATATCGGTGATGGTCGTCGTTTTTACACTGATGGCCCACGAGTGCATGAATATCTGAAAGAGATCAGCGAAGCGGTATTCCAGAAATACGGTAGCGTGACAGTAGGCGAGATGTCTTCAACCACGTTGGAACATTGTCAGCAATATTCGAACGTTGATAACAGTGAGCTATCGATGGTGTTTAACTTCCACCACCTTAAGGTGGATTACACCAATGGTGAGAAGTGGACTAATGCGCCGTTTGATTTCTTGCAGCTCAAGTCGATCTTCAATCATTGGCAAACGGGCTTGAACGGCAAAGGTTGGGGCGCATTATTTTGGTGTAACCACGATCAACCGCGAGTGGTGAGTCGCTTAGGTGATGATCAGCAATATCGTGTTGAATCGGCCAAGATGTTGGCTGCGTCTGTCCATATGATGCAAGGCACGCCTTATATCTATCAAGGTGAAGAGATTGGCATGACCAACCCGGGTTACACCGAGATCAGCCAGTATCGTGATGTAGAGAGCACCAACATGTACGACATCATGGTGAACCGTGATGGTGTGGCGCATCAAGATATGATGGCGATTCTGGCGCAGAAATCTCGTGATAACTCTCGCACGCCGATGCAGTGGAATAGTGAAGCCAATGCAGGTTTCTCACAAGCTCAGCCGTGGCTAGATGTTGCAAATAACTATACTGAGATCAACGCTGAGCAAGCGCTGGAAGACAAAGACTCGGTTTTCTATTTCTACAAGAGCTTGATTGAGTTACGTAAAGAAGTGCCAGTGATTACTCATGGTAGCTACAAAGATTTATTGCCTGAGCACCCATCGGTATTTGCGTATTCTCGTGAGACGGATAGTCAGACTTTGTTGTGTATTAACAACTACTATGGTGAAGAGGCGGAATGCGTTTTACCGGAACGTTTTGATATGAGTAAGGCGAAGAGTTTGTTGTCTAACTATCAAGAAGCGAACACTTCAGCAGTATTACATCATCAAGTCTTACGCCCTTACGAGACTCGTATTCTCTTGATTGAAGGTTAACCTTGTTTCATTTTAAGAAGCCTGATTCTTATTCCCCTTAAAGGATTGGGCTTTTACAAAGGCTTTGGAGAGCTCCCCAAAGCCTTTTTTATTGTTTGTAGCTAGTCAGCAGTTACGCTCAGGTTCAGTGAATCTAAGTCAGGGCTAGCTAATCGAAGTCAGTACCGCTGCTGATTCTTCGATCGTTGATTGCTCCACTGACATCAATTCAATCTGTTCAATTAGGCCAATCGTTGGATTGAACCAGCGTTCAGACGATGTCCCAAACTCTGCTGAATCCATACCTACACAGCCAATGTAGTAAGTGTTTTTTTCCGTAAGATTCGCAGCTTCGATCGATTTACCCGAAACAGTGAAGCTTTTACGAACACCAGTCTCATTAATGTCTTGCTGCCAAGTGACTTGGCATGAGGCGTTAGATGGTAAGTTTTCAACCCACTGGTGATCCTCAAAGTCACTCAACATATTCGCGACAGCTTCGCCATCTAACGTCATTTGTAATGAAACGGTTTCCTTACTGATATCAATGATTGGGTTACTCTCTTTTACGTCAGCACCTTTTAAACGGAAAAGAGGGCTGCTGTACATAACGGTTGTGATGTATTGGCTACCAATAAAATAGGCATTAGTGATTTCGTGTAGACCGCGGTCAGGGCCTGCAAAATAAATGCTGCCGTCTTCTTCTGTACCTTCAACATTCGTCATGATGTCTTCAGAAACATAAAATTCGGTGATGCCGTAGTTGATTAGGTCATTGATAACTTGAACTTCTGCTTCATTGCCGGTCTCTTCTTCTAACCCTGCAATGATGAGTTCACCGCTTAAAGGAGTGAAGTTCATTGTCATCACGCCTTCAGTCTGACCATCTTTGGTAAATGAGTAGCCCAATGTTGTTTCTGGTTTAGGGGCAAATACAGAGCTCGCAATTGGGTAATCCACCTGATTGCTTGGACCTTTATTACCATCTGTTGAACCAGAAGAAGAGCCACCTCCGCCGCCACAGCCATAAAGAGCAAAGAGAGAAGTCGCAAGCAGCGTCATGGATTTTTTCATGTTGAGCATTCCTAATATAGTTGGCCGAGAGCGACCTGATGTTTTTAGGAATGCTATTGGTGAGAGAGTTAACAGGGCAAAAAATGAAGATACATAAGATCTTAATTTATATTTAAGCTATTGTTTTTAAGTGTTTTATATTTCTTTATTCGGAGGGTTGATGACCGACATTCGTGCAGTAGTTAAGCATCAGGTTTTCCCACTGCTTAATGATAAGTGGCTCTTTGATGCTCAATTTTAGGTTTTTCCAAGGCTGGAGACAGGTCGATTTCGACTCAGGTTTGGATAAGCGAGCAAACAACTCTTCTGAAGGAACCACTCGCAATAACGCGACTAAGGATTCCATGTAGTTGAGGCGAAACTTATCCATGTCCCCTTGCTTATAAGCAATATGGGAAATCATCATATAGACCAGTGCGTTCTCAATGGTCGAATTGCCCGCCGTGTTGGTTAGAAATTCCTTCGCGGTTTGTAGGTCTCTTAACTTGAAGTGAATAATCCCAAGCCAGAGTTTTAGCTCGTCGGGAATCAACTTAAAACGCGTTTGTACCAGGCTAGTGAAACTAATAAGGCGTTGGTGGTCAGTCTCAAACAGTGCCAGTTGTCGAGCAAGCAAGGTTGAAGTCATCACGTTGAGTGGCACGCTATCAAGTTTCAGCGTTTGCCCGTTTAGCAAGCGGCTCAGCTCTTTATCACTGACAGACCACTCAGGTGATAGTGGAGCAGGTAAAGCGAAGTAGTTCGTTAGCTCTCTATTTATTTCCATCAAGTCTTCACTGAGGTTATCTATCTCTATTGAGTAGACACCGCGGAAAGCAAGTTTCCCTGAACTTGGATAAATAAGGCTGACTTTAGCCGCAAGGCGTGTATCGACTTCCTGATCTTTCAATTGAATATTGAGCAGGTAGTCACTGGTGCGCATGTTTTTGGCACCCGGAAAGAAGGGCGTGCTGTCTATTGGGTCTACGAAGTAACTTGGTGCGTCTTGATTCGCTAAATCGGTATAAGCGTATTCAATTTGTTGTTGAAGCAGCAGCGCTTTAACGGCTTTGCGATGCGCTCTCGCATTGTCTCCAATGGCATCGATACGGTTCAGTAATAGCTCTACCTTAGGAATCAGTCTTTGTGTACGTTCAAGCTCAGAGGCTTGGTTTGAAGAGTGCCAAAGCATATAACCTAAAGCCGCGGTGCTTATCAGCAGCACAGTAGAGAGTGACAGTAACAAAATATTAAACGGTGATGTCTTTTTACTTGGCTGAGGTTGCTCGGTTACCTCAAGAGGTTGGGGCTGTGCATTGGCCAAGCTCACAGAGCTAGGATTAAGGAAGTACCCTTTGCGTGGGTAGGTGACCAAGATCTTAGTCGCATCACTTTCTGGTAGGTACTTCTGCAGTACTGAGCGCAGTGTGCTGATCCTGTTAGTAAGCACATTCTTCGAGATGAAGTTACTTTGCCAAACCGACTCGATGATCTGCTCAGCTGCGAGCGGCTCACCCACGCTAGTCAGAAACAGTTCGAGTAATTCAATAGAACGAGGTTCTAGATCGATGACCTGCTCGTTGCAACTTAAGACACGTGTCGCTGGATTGAATTCTAAACCTTCGATAGAGATCGAGGTTTGAGTGTCTTTGGCACTAGAGAGGTAATCTTGCATAAAAAAAGAGAGGGTAGCTTATAAAAGCTAAATACTAGCTGTTTTCGTTATGAAAAACAGCTAGTAATTCATTGATTGGATAACTTGGAATTAAGACGCGTAGTTGACCGAATAACGAGTAGGCTTGTGGTTCATCGCTAATACGATGTTCAATACCGCTGTACCCAACACAGAAACCGCAATCACCCAAGGCGATACGAAGAAGAATGATGCAAACAGAATACACGCATCAATAGCCATTTGGGTTTTGCCCACTGAGATACCGTAGCGATCTTGAATGAACAAGCATAAGACGTTGAAGCCACCCAAGCTTGAGCGATGACGGAATAAGATCAGCATACCTAAGCCCATCAACAGGCCGCCTGCAACAGCGCAGTAAATCTCATTATGAACGTCTAACGAGATCACCAAGTATAAATGATCGGCAAACACAGACACTAAAGCGCCAGAAATGGCACTGCTTATCGCAAAGTGACGGCCAAATCGTTTCCATGCCAATAAGTAGAATGGGCAGTTGGCAATAAAGTACAAAATACCAAAGGTTACTGGTGTAAATTGACTCAAAAGAAGTGCCAAGCCTGTCGTGCCACCAGTAAGCAGGTTTGCTGACTGTAAAAAGAAGACGCCTAATGCGACTAAAAACGTACCAGTGAGGATCGCTACCCAATCTTCTTTACGTGAGTGTTTTTCCATCGTTTTTATAATTACCTAACCAATAAAGGCGTGCATAGTAGAGAAAAACCTTAGCTTTCGGTAGCTAGAGGGGGAAAATTAAGGTAAACCTATGTAATCTTCGTTTTACAGGGTGTAAAGCGTAAAATTGACAGTAAGTACCATCTTTGGTTGGATAAGCTTTATAACCATGATGAGCCTTAATTGTGATTATGAAAAAACCGCATGATAAAATTGCAATTAGATCTTTATGACCTAAATCAAATTATGTAGAATGCGTCACATCAAAACGGTGACGGAAACGTTTGCTTTCGGTCGTTGTGTGGTTTTTTTGAAACTTTCAGTACAATCTGAGTCAGGAGATACAGATGCTTAAGCGTGACATGAACATTGCTGATTACGATGCGGATCTATTCGCAGCTATCCAAGAAGAAACTCTTCGTCAGGAAGAGCACATCGAACTTATCGCTTCAGAAAACTACACAAGCCCACGTGTAATGGAAGCTCAAGGTTCTCAACTTACAAACAAATACGCTGAAGGTTACCCTGGTAAGCGTTACTACGGTGGTTGTGAGTACGTAGATAAAGTTGAAACTTTAGCAATTGAACGTGCATGTGAACTATTTGGTGCGCAATACGCGAACGTACAGCCTCACTCAGGTTCTCAAGCAAACAACGCTGTGTACATGGCACTACTAAATGCTGGCGATACCGTTCTTGGTATGAGCCTAGCGCACGGTGGCCACCTGACTCACGGTTCTCCAGTAAACTTCTCTGGTAAGCTTTACAACATTATCCCTTACGGTATCGATGAAGCGGGCCAAATCGATTACGAAGAGATGGAAGCGTTAGCTATCGAGCACAAACCTAAGATGATCATCGGCGGTTTCTCAGCTTACTCTCAAGTTTGTGATTGGAAGCGCATGCGTGAAATCGCTGACAAAGTAGGTGCTTACTTCTTCGTCGATATGGCTCACGTTGCGGGTCTAATCGCGGCAGGTGTCTACCCGAACCCAGTTCCACACGCGCACGTTGTTACAACAACCACACACAAAACGCTTGCTGGCCCTCGTGGTGGTCTTATCCTTTCTAACGAAGGCGAAGATCTTTACAAGAAGCTGAACTCAGCAGTATTCCCAGGCGGCCAAGGTGGCCCTCTAATGCACGTTATCGCGGGTAAAGCAGTCGCGTTCAAAGAAGCTCTAGAGCCAGAGTTCAAAGAATACCAAGCACGCGTTGTTGCTAACGCAAAAGCAATGGTTGCTGAATTCTTAGCACGTGGTTACAACATCGTTTCAGGTTCTACAGAGAACCACCTGTTCCTAGTTGACCTAATCGACAAAAACATCACAGGTAAAGAAGCCGATGCAGCACTAGGTGCAGCGAACATCACTGTGAACAAGAACTCGGTACCAAACGATCCACGTAGCCCGTTCGTTACTTCAGGTATCCGTATCGGTTCTCCTTCTATAACTCGTCGTGGTTTCTCAGAAGCAGACGCGAAAGAGCTAGCAGGTTGGATGTGTGACATCCTAGATAACATGGGTGATGAGTCTGTTATCGAAGCAACGAAAGCAAAAGTACTAAATATCTGTAAGCGTCTACCGGTTTACGCTTAATTTTTTCTGCGTAGAGTGAACGAATTTCTGTGTCGCACATACTCATTTGCTAGCGCAAACTCCGTGTGAGCTCCTTGAACTTTGCTCATCTACTTTGAAAAATACTTTTAAAGGGGCTCATTGAGTCCCTTTTTTGTTTTAGGGAAAGGTGTTGAAGACTCCGCACCTTTTCCTTGAACTAAAGCTATTAGATTGAAATACGATTTGAAGGGCTCCTTGTTAGGAGCCTTTGTTGTATTTGGTGATTTGAGTAGCTGAAAATATAGAAAAGCGGGTACTAAAAAGGGCTAATGCTTGCACATTAACCCTTTGTTCTCTCTCTTTGAGTTGGTTCTACTTTTTGATGCTAAGTAGCGTACCTGATTTACATCTAAATGAGTAATAGCTGCGGCTTTCATTGAATTTTCCCAAGCCTTCGCCATCACAGTAGTCGATGTTAATATCACGCATTACTTCTAGTGTGTCTTCGCTGTTTAGGGCGAATTTAGAACCATCAGAACAGACGATACGAATTCGCTCATCATGGCTTACTGAGTAAATATCGACTTCGGTATTACACAGCTCAAAAGAGGCTTCACGAAAGTTGTCTTGCTGTGTATTTGAAGCGCAACCTGCAGTCAGTGTTGCAGCGAAAACTGCCAAAAGTCCGAGTCTTTTCATTGTTAATCCTTCGCTATCATCAGATTGGATGATGAGTTTTATATGCTATTTGAGGTAGCCTATACAACAATACGCTTCGGTTCAAGGAGCGTTCGTTGACTCTAAGATATAAAAGTATAGATGTAGACAGATAATTTATAACGGGTTTGTTGCATGTTTACTTATTACGTATCACCAACAAAAAAGACCAACACAGAGGTTGGTCTTTTAATAGGAAGCTCGTTTAAATCATTATCGAAACTGTTTGGCTTCTGGAAGATACTCAAAACCAGCAGATGCGAGCTTAGCGATCAATGCAGCTTTGTCAATTTCGTAGAAGTTAACTACTCGATCCAAATTACCGCCGAAGTCATCGCGAAGCTTCATATTGACGATGCTCATCAACATTACTGGATCCATCTTTTCAAAGTTAGCGAGATTCATACTAGTCCTCGAAATCTGAAATCAGTAGGTTCGCGGCGGCAAATGCTGCACGTTCACGAGCTTCTTTAGCAAGGGATTCATCGGCAGCAAGGTCGTTCAATGTTTTTACTGCGCAGGTGATCGCTTTAGGGATATAGCCTTGGTCGCCACTGCCAATTTGAGAATACAGTTCACGCACTAAATCACAACAATCGTATACTTTCATTTTTATACCTAACCAAATGATAACTGATATCAATATACACATAGAGATAAGCAAAAACAAAGTGGATCTGCTCAAGAGCAGAGTTAGTTTGTCTTTGCTCAATATATCACTTAGTTAGCCTGCGGCTTAGGCTTCTCTTTACTGATTCGTTTGGTATTTACCGATTAGCCAGAGACTTGTTGTTCAAGTTGATAGGTGACTTCATCAGCAAGGTTTAGTTGTTTCGCGAGCTCTTTCAGGTACGCCTTTTCCATGAAATTCTGTTCGTCGGCCACAATCAAAGAGGCTAAGTAGATCTCGCTCGCTTGCTGAGGTGAAGTGGCTAGTTGCGCAATCTCACTTGGGTCGAGTGGCTTGTGCAGTTCTTCAGAGACCAACTTAGTCAGTTGATAATCAGCGCCCATGTTTTCTACTGCTTGTTCTATCTTAGCCATCTCTTCTTCATCAACATGACCATCAGCTTTAGACGCGGCTATCATCGATCGTAGAATCAGAACACTGTGATTAGCATCATTTTCATCAAACTGAGCCTGATCGACATCTGGTGCTTGACCTTGTTTAGACTGGTAGTCGTTGTAGACTTTATAAGCGAGAGCCCCAAGAGCTGCTGCGCCACCAATGCCGGCTGCTCTCTTACCCATTTTCTTGGTCTTTTTAGAGCCCATTAACGTCCCTAACAGTCCACCACCAACAGCGCCTGCACCGAAAGCGCCAAGTGTGTTCTTGTTGATACCCTTGTCATTGCTGCTACTGCCTTGAGAGAGGCTGCTTAAACCCGAAGACCCTTGGGCAAGCTTCTGAGTACCTTGTTTAACGAGATCTGACTTAAGTGCTTGGTTAAGTAAGCTTTTGATATCCATCGATACCTCCAATGGTGAGCATGTCCAAAAAGTTGATAACACCAATATACGGATTTGAATATGAACAGGGGATTAACTTACGTTATTAACTCTACTGATAAATAGAAGGGAGTTTGCAGGGAAATGACAGGTACAAAAAAGGCCACCGAATGGCAGCCTTTCAATGTTTATCTAGTCAGTAATCGGATGACTAAGCTAGTTGAGCTTTAAGGTGCTCGATCACCGTGTCCATTGCGATAGCTTCTTTATCACCAGTACGACGGTTTTTGTATTCGAAGTTGCCTTCGTCCATGCTGCGATCGCCGATAACGATAGTGTGAGGAATACCCACTAGCTCGATATCTTTAAACATTACACCAGGGCGCTCTTTACGGTCATCAAATAGTACTTCGATACCCATAGCGGTTAATTCAGCGTATAGCTTCTCAGCTGCTTCTTTAACGCGCTCAGATTTGTGCATGTTCATTGGTACGATAGCAACTTGGAACGGCGCTAGTGCGTCTGGCCAAGTGATACCGAATTTATCGTGGTTTTGCTCGATCGCAGATGCAACAACACGTGAAACACCGATACCGTAACAACCCATTTCTAGGATTACGCTCTTACCATCAGGGCCAAGCACGTTACAGTTCATTGCTTTAGAGTAAGTATTACCCAGTTGGAAGATGTGACCAACTTCGATACCGCGCTTAAGTTGGATAGTACCTTGACCACATGGGCTTAGGTCACCTTCAACAACGTTACGTAGGTCTTCAACTTGAGCAAGCTCAACGTCACGACCCCAGTTAATACCGAAGTAGTGCTTACCGTCTACGTTTGCGCCAGCGCCGAAGTCGCTCATTACAGCAACAGAGCGGTCAACGATGAATGGTAGCTCTAGGCCAACAGGACCTAGTGAACCAGGACCAGCACCAACAAGTGCACGGATTTCTTCTTCAGAAGCCATTTCTAGTGGAGAAGCAACCTGTGGAAGGTTTTCTGCTTTCACTTCGTTAAGCTCGTGGTCACCACGGATGATTAGCGCAATGATATCTGCTTCTACTTCATCAGACGCTTTAACGAATAGAGTCTTAACTGTCTTCTCGATTGCTAGACCGTGTTGCTCTACAAGTTCTGCGATTGTTTTTGCGTTTGGCGTGTCAACCAGTTCCATCTCTTGAGTCGGCGCTGCCGCTTCAGTCGTTGGAGCAAGTGCTTCGGCTTTCTCGATGTTTGCTGCGTAATCTGATTCAGAAGAGAATGCGATTAGGTCTTCGCCGCTTTCAGCAAGAACGTGGAACTCTTGAGAGCCGCTGCCGCCGATTGCGCCAGAGTCGGCCAATACTGGACGGTACTCAAGGCCCATGCGGTCGAATGCTTTACAGTAAGCATCGTGCATCGCTTGGTAAGACTTTTCTAAGCCTTCTTTGTCGATATCAAAACTGTACGCATCCATCATAGAGAATTCACGTGCACGCATTACGCCAAAACGAGGGCGACGTTCATCACGGAATTTAGTCTGGATTTGGAACAGGTTTAGAGGAAGCTGTTTGTAAGAGCTAATCTCGTTACGTACTAGGCTCGTCACCACTTCTTCAGCTGTTGGGCTAAGAACGAACGGACGAGAGTGACGGTCTGTGAAACGAAGTAACTCAGGGCCCATCTTTTCAGAACGGCCAGTCTCTTCCCAAAGCTCAAACGGTTGAACTACGGGCATCAAGATTTCAACGGCACCTGCATTATCGATCTCTTGGCGAACGATATTTTCGACTTTACGCAGTACACGTAGACCAGTAGGTAGCCAAGTATATAAACCTGAAGCTAGCTTACGGATCATACCTGCACGTAGCATCAGCTGGTGGCTGATAACTTCTGCGTCGTTTGGAGTCTCTTTCAGAGTAGAAAGAAGGTAGTTACTGGTACGCATTCTGTGGTATCCGTTTCATCATTGATAAAAGAAAATTTGCTGAGCTTAGTGGCGTCAGCAAATCTGATATAGCCGTATATAATATCAGCCTATTTGAGTTCTCAAAAGCGCTCAATGTCAGTAACATTGATGAAAAGCGTTTCAACAACGAATTTTACGTTAAGATCGAACAAATTTACCGCATATTCTTTACTGTCTGGTTTGCCTTTTTTATAGGCAGGGCGAGGATCTTGGCCAAGCACTTCTTTGACTACCTGAATGATGTGGTGCCCCTTTGGGTGTTGTACCAGCTTCGCTTGGGCTTGCTGTGAAAAGTTAACTTCTAGCACTTCTGGTTCATCAGCGGCAAACCCTGCTAATGCATCAGGAATCGAGTCAGAGTAGGGGATATAAGGTTTGATATCGATAATTGGCGTGCCGTCAACCAGATCGACACTGCCCAAACCCACCCAAGTTTGCCCCTTTTCTTGAGACACACCTTTGAGCTCAACCGCGGACATGCCAATTCCATTGGGCCTAAATGTCGCGCGAGATGCGAATACACCAATACGTTCATTCCCACCAAGTCGAGGTGGTCTTACGGTGGGTTTCCATCCTGCTTCGAGGTTTTTGTCGAACATGAACAACAACCAAACATGGCTAAATTGCTCAATATTACGGACGGATTCAAGGCAGTTTGCTGAGTCAACGAGTCTTATTCTTGAGCTGGATGTTGGTACTAATCTAGGTTGCCTTGGTACCGCGAACTTCTCTTTATAAGGAGACTCTATAAAGCCAATAGGTTCAATGGAGTACATGGACGGACACTCTCTAATTACGATCTATAGCGGAAAAATACCATAAAATCGCTTGTCTTTCTTTTGATAATAATTATCATCTAGTATGTTATAACGTATCAATTTAATCATTTAGGGAAAGACAATGAAACCGAATATCCACCCGGACTACCGCACAGTGGTATTCCATGACACCAGCGTTGATGAGTACTTCTTAATAGGTTCTACGCTGAAAACAGATCGAACTATCGAATGGGAAGATGGCAATACTTATCCTTACTTCACTATTGAAGTGTCGTCAAAGTCGCACCCTTTCTATACCGGTAAACAGAGAGTGCTACATAAAGAGGGACGTGTTGCGAACTTCACTCGTCGTTTTGGTCAATTAGGTAAAGGGAATAAGTAGATGAAAGTGGTTAAATCTCTTAAGAGTGCAAAAAGTCGTCACCCAGATTGTCAGGTTGTGAAGCGCAGAGGTCGCCTCTATGTCATCTGTAAGTCCAATCCGAGATTTAAAGCGGTTCAAAAATAGTCAGTCAATACGACGTGACACAGCTTTAAAAACGAGGGGAAAGTCAAACTTCATTCATTTGTCAGTTTTTCTTTTCCTTCGAGAGGAAGGTTATTAAATATAAAGTGTTTTTTATAGTACGGCGAACTTTGTTTTTAAATTAATCAATGGCTTATATCGTCAATTATATTTGTAGTGAATGTGTCCTTTTGAATTATAAATCTAGTTTTATCTCTCTATGTGGATTTATTTGCTAGTTAATTGTCCAAATAGAGTTAAAAATCATCAATTATTACACATTTTGTAACATTTTGAATTTCTAATTGATAATTTTGTCGCGTACCCTTCGCTGGCAATTTGAACATTTTTGTCACAATTGCACAGGAATCACTACAAGGAGGGAACTGATGAGTTCATCAGATTCAATAAAAAACAACTCGCCAAAGAAACCTATTTTTACCCGCTTTCTCGATGGCGTTGAATATTTGGGGAACCTTTTACCCCACCCAATTACTCTTTTTGCAATCTTCTGTGTCGCAATTTTAGTTACTTCAGGTATCGCTGGATATTTTGAGGTGTCTGTTATGGATCCTCGTCCAGACGGTGCGCCAGGTCGTGCTGCTGACGGCATGATTCACGTTGTAAGCTTACTTAACGCTGAAGGCTTACAGCTTATCGTCACTAATCTCGTTAAAAACTTTGTCGGCTTTGCGCCACTAGGTACTGTGCTGGTTGCAATGCTAGGTGTTGCGATTGCTGAACACTCAGGTCTACTATCTGCGGCGATGCGTGGCATGGTAATGGGCGCATCTAAGCGTATGGTTACAGTAACCGTAGTATTTGCCGGTATTATCTCTAACACGGCCTCTGAGCTTGGTTATGTTGTGCTTATCCCTCTTGCGGCAATGCTTTTCCACTCTTTGGGTCGTCACCCATTAGCGGGTCTAGCGGCAGCATTTGCTGGTGTATCTGGTGGTTACTCTGCAAACCTTCTAATCGGTACGGTTGATCCACTGCTTTCTGGTATTACCCAAACAGCAGCGCAAATGATCGACCCGACTTACAGCGTTGGTCCTGAATCAAACTGGTATTTCATGTTTGTTTCTACTTTCTTCATTGCAATTACCGGTGCATTTGTAACTGAGAAGATTGTTGAACCAAAACTGGGTAAATACAACGACGAAGAAGCGTCTGAAGATTTATCAAACGATTCAATGGGCAAGCTAACGGAAATTGAGAAGAAAGGCCTTAAGCTAGCGGGCATCGCTGTGCTAGCCGTTTCTGCTCTTCTTGCGTGGACGATTGTTCCTGCTGATGGTGTTCTGCGTTCAGCGGCTGGTACGGTTTCAGGTTCTCCATTCCTAAAAAGTATCGTAGCGTTTATCTTTGTCTTCTTCGCGGTTCCTGGTTTTGTTTACGGTAAAGTTACCGGCTCAATGAAAACTGACCGTGACGTTATCAATGCAATGTCGAAGTCTATGTCCTCTATGGGCATGTACATTGTACTTGTATTCTTTGCTGCTCAGTTTGTTGCTTTTTTCAAGTGGACTAACTTCGGTCAAGTATTTGCCGTTGCAGGCGCGACTTTCCTACAAGATATCGGCCTAACGGGTCCAATGTTGTTCTTCGCATTCATCCTAATGTGTGGTTTCATCAACCTGATGATCGGTTCGGCCTCTGCTCAGTGGGCAGTTACAGCACCTATCTTCGTTCCAATGCTAATGCTAGTAGGCTACGCACCTGAAACGATTCAAGCGGCTTACCGTATCGGTGACTCAACAACGAACATCATTACACCAATGATGAGCTACTTCGGTCTTATACTTGCTGTAGCAACGCGTTACATGAAGAACCTAGGTATTGGCACCCTGATTGCTACAATGCTTCCATACTCAATCGTATTCTTGGTTGGTTGGAGCTTAATGTTCTATATCTGGGTATTCGTATTTGGCCTACCTGTTGGCCCAGGTGCGGCGACGTACTACACGCCTTAGTTGTAGAGCAGGAGAAACTTTCTCTTAATTGATATTAAAAAAACCTGCATTGTTTGCAGGTTTTTTTGTTTTTATAGAGAGATAGAACTAGGTTAAGCTCGGATGAGCCTGCTAGCGTTTGGCTAGAATTCTATCTAAGTGGTTCGCGAACTCACGACGGTCGGTTTGAGAAAGGGTGCTTGGTCCGCCCGTTTGGATGCCACTTGAACGCATGGTATCCATAAAATCACGAATGTTGAGACGCGCTTTAATGGTCTCTTTGGTGTAAAGCTCGCCATGAGAGCTGAGTGCTTGACCACCCTTGGTGATCACTTCGTCAGCCAGGGGGATATCGGATGTAATCACAAGATCGCCGGGTTCAGTGCGTTTTACGATTTCATCATCTGCAATATCAAACCCGCTTGGTACTTGAATTGAGTGAATGTTATTGCGCTTAGGAACGGGAACTAAATGGTTTGCCACAAAGGTGCATTCAACACCTGTGCGCTCTGCTGCACGTACGATTGTTTCACGGATAACTTTAGGACAAGCGTCCGCATCAACCCATATCTTCATAGTGTTCTATTTCTCTGTTAGCTTGTTGTCTGTCACTTATTGCTCTGTTGCCTAATTGACCAGTTAGCTTATTGCTCAGTTAACTTATTGTTCCGTTAACTTAGCTTCAAGCGTGGCAATGCGAGCGGTAAGTTCAAGGATTTGCTTTTCCAGTTGGCTAACACGGTCTAGTGCTGGCTCTTCTTGTGTCGCGACTTCAACTTTAGGTACGCGATTCGCACTTTTCCAGCTCTTGATGGTTGTGATTAAAGCAGGCATTGGAACCGATGTACTCATGCGAGCTTTCACTAACGCAACGGTTGGCTCTTTACCTTGTGCTTGCAGTCCTTCAAGCACCGATTTCAACTCTTCAGAAACATCTTTTGTCAGCATGTTGACCTCCATTTTTAGTCTTTGTGCATTTTACTCGCTCCAGCAAATGATAGCGAATCATAAAACAGCCCATAACGTGTGAGAGATCTCTTACAAGCGCTGTGAGATAACACGAATATATTTCTAGAGAGATTGATATGCATATGAGTAAGGTGTTGAATTTTAGTTGTTTTATATAATTAACAACTCAGTTAGATGTGAAATGTGATGAGAATCTATTGTCCGAAATCGTAAATCGCGTAAATTAAACCTTGTCGGAAGGATTCTGACACGGAACAGGAAAGCACCAAGGATTTGGTTATCTTCAGGATGAAGATTTGGTCATTTAGGATTGAGTGATCAAGCATGGAGCGTAGGACATTGTAGGGAGACAGTCAGTTGACAGGAAGTTAGCTGCAACGGAATGACAATGGACACCTTTGGGATTAAAGGGTTGGATTCGCATCAGGACGATGTAAAGGACACCGCTCAGGGAACAAGTTATGTGCGCTAACTAGGATTGTTAGCTTTCAGGATGATTGGACACCGCTAGGATGGCGAAGTAAAGGAAAGAGCTGAAGGATTACAGCCACTATTATGGATGATGCATGGAGCATTAATTAGTAGCCGGACTGCTGCGAGTAAGACCCTAGCCCTGACACTTCGGTGTCGGGGCTTTTCTTTTTCTGAGTATCGCTATACAGCGTATTGTGACGTTACATTCGATGGGGCTGTAGCTCAAACCGCATCGAGCGGAAGCCAACCATGGTCAGCTTGCCTTGGTAGCAGTCATCACCTAACGCTGAAAATTCAAATTGGTACACAGTGTGCCAGCGCCAAATCGTGGTCAATTCATGGCGCATCTTAAGCTTATGACCACTGAAAGCGACACTTAGCAACTGTAAGTCTAGTTCTTTACACTTTCTCGCAATGGCAGTTTTCGCAAGCTCTGATTGCCTGCGCTGTTGCCAAAATAAAAAGCAAAAGAAGCACAGCATTAAAATAGCCAATAAGTTATCTATCATTTAATCCATACTTCCTTTTATCTCTTTATTCCTATCGTGATTTGATCTTGTTTTTACGAGTTATTGAGCTTTTGCCGCTTGCTGTAGTTCAACTAAGGCATTAGCAAGCTCAGGCGATGGGTTTGAGCTCAGTAAAGGTAAAAATACCATTCTCAACGTCGGAATCATCACTAAATCTGCAAATAATTGGTTGAACAGGTTTTGGTTGCCCGTTTGTGCGAGACGTAACAAGAATTGCTCAGCAATCGCAGGATCTTGTAGCGCATGCCAGCTGCGACCCGCTAAACCAATTAATACTTCTTGGTGGCTCAAGCGTGGGCTAGCCAGAACTTGGTTAATGATGTTATTCGTGATCCCTTGTTCTGCACCTGAAAGGGCACGAACCAACGCAGACAGCAAGAATAGGTCCGGCTCTTTACTTGTGATCTGACTCTCTGCCATTTCTTGCAAACGTTGCGCGAGCTTGTCATTGATTTGCGTATGTTCAAGTGCCCCCAGTGTGGCGTATAGAGGTTCTGATGGCAGTTTATTGAGCGCTTTGCGAATCGCGACACCGTTTTGCTGGCTACCTAAGCGAGCACACATATCTGTGATGCCTTGCAGGCCAACCGTTTTCCAGTTATCCCAGCCTAGCTCACCAGTGAAGTAATGCTGAGCGTGTTCGTAATATTGGCTCGTCGCGAGGTCTAAACCTGCTCTTACTTGGCTATGGAACACGGCCATTTTGTCTTCAGAAGGCTTAAAGGTATAAGGGTTGTTTGACAGCTTTTGTTGTTGCTCCTCGCTGATCTCGCCGTTCAAACGTGTGCCCATTGCTTCGATAACAAACTTCAGGAAATTACCCACATCACCTTGATGCAACAGGCCTCTTTCATCCAGTTTGAATTTTAGAAACCAAATCCATGGCTGTTTGTGTTCGTTCCAGTAGCTAATGGCTAAGTGAGCTTGTTTTTGAAGTGGAAACGGGTACGGCTGTTTCCCTTGCTCAACATCAGAAAATAAGGTGTTGTCGATCTTCTGAATGCGACGACCTAGGTCGTAGATATCGTATTGGCAACCGCTATTCTTAAGCAACTGAGTGAGCGTGTGAATTGTTTCCATAGCAATAAAGCTCCTAACTTTCTTTCCTCAATAGATGGTACTCTATGCCCCAATTTCAAGGTCACTAGATAAATAACTTGGTGAAAAATGACAGCAGCCACAAAGTTACCTATTTTACTTCAACAATTAGAACAACAAATGCGCCAATGTTCGCTGTGGAGTGATGTTCCACCTTCGGACGAAGCTCTAGGCAGTGTTGAGCCTTTCGCGATTGATTCTCTGCAACCGGAAGAGTGGTTGCAGTGGATCTTTATCGTTAAGATTAACGCAATGATGAATGCACAAATGACTCTACCAAAGGGCTTCGCGATTCATCCTTACTTTGGTGAAGTGTGGAAAAATGAGGCAGGTAAGGCCGAATTGCTAGTGACGATTCAGAGCATTGATGAGGTATGCGCGTAATGTTAGAGATCATTTATCAAGATGAGTATTTTGTCGCGGTGAATAAACCTGCGGGCATGCTAGTGCATCGTTCATGGTTGGATAAGCATGAGACTCAATTTGTGATGCAAACACTGCGTGATCAAATTGGTCAGCATGTATTCCCTCTGCATCGCTTAGACCGCCCAACGTCTGGCGTATTGGTGTTTGCGCTGTCGAGCGAGGTTGCCTCTGAGGTGATGCCAATGTTCGCTAACCATGAGATGCAGAAAACCTATCATGCAATTGTTAGAGGCTGGATAGAGGCGGGTGATACTCTAGACTACGCACTCAAGGTTGAGCTGGATAAGATTGCGGATAAGTTCGCGAAAGAAGACAAAGAAGCGCAAGAGGCGGTGACGGTCTATGAACCGCTAGCAAAAGTAGAAGTGCCATATTCAACGGGGCGTTTTCCAACGAGTCGCTATTGTCTTGTTAAGATGTTGCCAAAGACAGGTCGCAAACATCAGTTGCGCCGTCATATGGCTCACTTAAGACACCCAATCGTGGGCGATACTTCCCATGGTGATGGTAAGCACAACCGACTGTTTCGTGATGACCTCGATTCGCATCGTTTGTTACTGCATGCTTCTGAGTTGCGATTCATTCATCCTTTTACCCAAGAAGAGTTAGTGATGAAGGCTAACCTTGATGAAACGTGGCTAAGGTTGTTTGAAACCTTTGATTGGGATATCAAGTTATTAGATGCTCCAGCTTGAGTGTTCAAATAAAAGATGAATAAAAATAAAGGGTTGATAGGAATATCAACCCTTTTGAACTTCTGTGCTATTGAACGGTGAAGCTTGAGTGTCATAGGCTAACAGCCATTGCGGGGATCATTTTAGCTTTTCTAGATCGGCTTCGATCTCTGAGATCTTACTCGAGACTACTTTCTCTAAGTGGCGTAAGTCAGTCAGAATTTTCTGCTTCACATCCATCTCAGTGGTTGGTGTTGGTTTGGTGATCTTGTTCAGTTCATCAATCACAAGCGTGAGATTACGGTTTATCTCTGTCACTTCTTTGTATTGATTGTTACCACCGCTAACAAGCACACTTTTTACTTGTCTTGGGTATTTAAACTTAACGCTTTTTGCAAACAGTTCGCCTTTCTGTTTACGGAAGTAAATCTTGAGAATATCTTTGTGTGCTTCTTGGCGAAGGGAGTAACGTTCAATCTGCTTAGGTTCGTGGATACCTAAGCCAGTGAGGTTTGGATACATAAGTGACCTCTAGTTTATGAGTGTAGTACTTTTATGTAATTGACTTAATTAATGTAGCAGCCTAACGATAAGCTAGATAGTTGATATCTGGGAATTGATTGTAAGTTGTGGGCAAGATCGCTCTCTATCTTTACCCACGCTCAATAGATTATTGAATCTGATTTCTCGGATTGCTTATTTTTGGGAGCTACATTGAGTTTCTAAGGTGCGAGTTCAGAAACATGTTCCGTTAATCTTTCTCTTAGCGCTTGCTCTTGTTCTTCTGAAAGCCTGCCTCCCGCTTCACTGGTTAGAATAAACAAATCTTCTGCTCGTTCACCTATAGTGGTGATTTTCGCTCCGTGCAAATTGATATCTAGTTCCGCAAAGGTCGCACCTACTTGAGCCAATAATCCTGGAGTGTCTAATGCTTTCAGTTCCATCAAGGAATGTTTTTTACTTTTGGTTGGTAGGAACTCAACTCGAGTTTTTACCTTAAAATGCTGCAAGTTACGTGGTGTACGACGTGTTTTTATCTTAGTAGGACGCCCATCTGATAGAACATGGGTTAAGTGTTTGGCGACCGCTTTATGCCTTGCTTCATCAATGGCCTCACCATGCTGATCTAACACAACGAAGGTATCCAAAACGTGACCATCTTTGCTGAGCATGACTTGAGCGTCGTGAACATTAAAGTTGCGTCTATCGAGTTCTGCAACCACAGTTGCAAAAAGTGCTGCTTGGTCTTTACAGTAAACGAACACCTCAGTACCACCACGAGTCGCTTTTTCGCTGATCAGCACCAAGGGTTGGCTTGGGTCTTCGAGGCGAAGTAGGTGTTCACAGTGCCAAGCGATTTGATTGTGCGTATGACGTAAGAAGTAGTCGGCTTTGAAACGCTGCCAAAGTACTTCAATTTCACGAGCGGTGAAGCCCTCTTTACGCAGCAATGCGGAAGCCATTTGTTGATTGTGACGAATACGGTCTCTGACATCGACCGGGTTTTCTAGACCACGGCGTAGTGCTCTTTGTGTTGAATGAAATAATTCAGCCAATAAAGTGCGTTTCCAACTGTTCCATAGATCTGGATTCGTTGCACAAATGTCGGCGACGGTTAGACAAACCAACAGCTCTAAGGACTCTTCATCGCGCACTTTTTTAGCGAACTCTGTGATCACGTCAGGATCTTGAATATCACGACGTTGAGCGGTGACAGACATCAATAGGTGGTTTTGTACTAACCACGATACTAGCTTGGCTTCTGGTTTAGATAATCCATGCTCAATACAGAAAGAGTAAGCCTCGACGGCACCAATCTCTGAGTGATCTCCGCCACGCCCTTTACCTATATCATGGAAGATAGCCGCAAGAATGAGTAACTCTTTCTTCTGAACGCGTGGATACACTTCGCAGCAAATAGGATGTTTGTCATGGTTCTCAATTTGGCTGAAACGGTTGATGTGCTTGAGAAGACGAATACTGTGTTCATCAACGGTGTAAGCATGGAAAAGGTCAAACTGCATTTGACCAACGATTTGGCTCCACTGCGGTAAGTATGCCGAGAGCACCCCTAAATTATGCATCAGACTAAATGCTTTATGCAGTGCGTTAGGGTGGCGAACCAACGACATGAACTTTTCACGTGCTACAGGAATGGTGTGCAAGAAACGGTTGAGTCGACGGCGTGCAGTACGTAGCTGTCGTAATGTCGGTGGGCTAACCCCTTCGATGGAAGAGTCGTTCGCGATATGGATGAACATATCGAGAATCGTTTCCGGTCGAGCCTGGAATAGGGCGGGCTTGCGCGCTTCGATCAATGTCCCTCGACGTTGGAAATCATTATCGAGAATCTCAGCTTCTTGTGTTTCACCGCCATTGATTATTGCCTGGTCGAACAGTTTAAGCAGCATCTTGTTGAGCTCTGCTACGCGACGAAGGGTTCGATAGAACTCTTTCATCATCATCTCGACACCACGGTTTCCTTCACCGGTATAACCTAGATGTTCAGCGACTTGGGCTTGATGTGCAAACGTGAGGCGATTGTCGTAACGGCGTAATTCAATATGAAGTGCAAAGCGAATGCGCCACAAGAAATCTTGGCACTCGACTAACTCACGATATTCGGCATCGGTAAGAAAGCCATACTTACTCATCTCTAATAAAGAAGTTGCACCAAAGTGTCGACGTGCAACCCAGCTTAGCGTATGGATATCTCTCAAGCCTCCAGGGGTCGATTTAATATCAGGTTCTAGATTGTAAGTGGTGTCATGGTAGCGAGCATGGCGTTCTCTTTGTTCTTGAATCTTGGCTTTATAAAAGTTCTCACTTGGCCAAAAAGAATCGGAATGAATCTTCAATTTCAGTTCTTGAAAAGTGTCTTCACTGCCACACAGTAAACGCGACTCTTGTAGATTGGTTGCAACCGTTAAATCGTCGATACCAATCTCGATACACTCTGAAACTGTTCGTACTGCATGGCCGACTTCGAGTTTCAAATCCCAAAGTAGGGTGATGAATTGACTGACTTTTTCACCAAATGCATTTGGTAGTGTCTTTTGCGAGACGACTAAGATATCAATGTCGGATAAAGGGTGTAGTTCACCACGGCCATAACCACCTACCGCTACGAGTGATATATGTGGGAGTTTATTGAATCCGAAATGTTCCCACAATCGATTAAGGAGCAAGTCCATGTACTCGGATCGTAAGAATACCAAGTCGGTGACTGGGTGATGATTTAGAAATTCATTTTTTTGAAACTGTGTGAAAATTTCGAGCTGATTTTTCAATTCGCAGATTTCAATTTGTTCGTCATTGAACGTAAGAGGGCATTGATAAGGCATAGTCTGCTATCCGTGCAAGCAAATGAGAATAGTAAACAATTTAACAGAAGCTGATGGAAAATCGAAATTGAGCGGATAAAAAAATATCCTCGACAACGCGAGGATATTTTTAAAAGGCTGGTGCGCTCGGTTTGATGAGCTAAGCGTTTTTCATGATACGTGGAATGGTATCATCGCTGCGTAGTGTTAGTACTTCACAGCCAGTATCGGTAACAACGAGAGTGTGTTCCCACTGAGCAGAGTTCTTGCTGTCTGCCGTATAAACTGTCCAGCTATCTTCGTCATCTAGGCGGCAACCAAACTTACCCGCATTGATCATAGGCTCGATAGTGAAACACATCCCCGCTTTTAGCACGGTACGGTCGTTGTTTTTGTAGTGAACCACTTGTGGATCTTCGTGGAACTCAGAACCAATGCCGTGGCCGCAGTAATCTTTTACGATCGAGAACTTAGCGCGTGGGTTATTCTTATTGTTTGTTTTGATGTACTTCTCGATCGCCGTACCGATTTGACCAAGTTGAACTCCAGGCTTAACTTGACGCATGCCTTCGTAAAGGGCTTCTTGAGCAACCATGCATAGGCGTTTGTTTGCCGGTGATACATCACCAACTAAGAACATCTTAGATGTGTCACCATGGTAACCTTGTGGACGAACGCTTAGGTCTGCGTTTTCGTCATCAGGTATGATTACCGTGATATCAACGTTCAGAATGTCGCCATCTTTTAGTACCGCAGGTTTGAATTGACCCGTGCTACCCGTCTCGTCTTGTGATGCTGGAATACCGTGACACACAATGTGGTTGATAGACGTACAGATTGACTTAGGGAAACCGTGGTAATCAAGTGGTGCTGAGTATGCGCCTCTTTCCATTGCGTAGTCGTGACAGATTTGGTTTAGCTCTTCTGTCGTTGTACCTACTTGGATATGAGGTTCGATCATCTCTAGAATTTCAGAAGCCAGCTTACAAGCGACGCGCATTTTTTGAATTTCTTCAGCAGTTTTAATTTTTACAGCCATTGCATATCTCTTAATTGGGTAGCACCTAAGTGTGCATATTTGGGCTATTCTAGCAGTGCAGCATTTTAGCGCAACATTCCCATGCCCATTCAATGCTGGTGGAAACACCCCAAACTAAGTTAATAACGTTCTGTTTGATGATGTTGATGTGAATGGTTTAGGCCGCTATTTATAGGTAAAAACGGATGATAACGTTCATTATAGTCGTTGCCATTCTTAGAATTTTTGCTAGCCACAGATAGACAAAATATGGTATAAAGCGCGCCGGACGTCAGGACTGTTTTCTCCAATTGGCGAAACAAGCTTGTGTCCACTAACTTATTTCTTTAAATCACACACATTCCGACACATGTTCCGGGGTGCCTCAACAACGCAGATAACGGCTGAAAAGTGGTTAGTTGTTAGGGGTCGGATTCATGGGGGATGTGGAGGCCTAACCCCATAGAGGATTTTAAAATGGCAACTGTATCAATGCGCGATATGCTTAAAGCTGGTGTTCACTTCGGTCACCAAACTCGTTACTGGAACCCAAAAATGAAGCCATTCATCTTTGGTGCTCGTAACAAAGTACATATCATCAACCTAGAAAAAACTGTACCAATGTTCAACGACGCTCTAGCTGAAATCGCTAAAGTTGGCGAGAAGAAAGGTAAAGTTCTTTTTGTTGGTACTAAGCGCGCTGCATCTGAAGCTGTTAAAGAAGCTGCTATCAACAGCAACCAGTTCTACGTTAACAACCGCTGGTTAGGCGGTATGCTAACGAACTACAAAACTGTTCGTCAGTCTATTAAGCGTCTGAAAGAACTTGAAGCGCAAGCTCAAGACGGTACTTTCGACAAGCTTACTAAGAAAGAAGCTCTAATGCGTACTCGCGAAATGGAGAAGCTAGAGAAGTCTCTTGGTGGTATCAAGAACATGGGCGGCCTACCAGACGCTCTATTCGTAATCGATGCTGATCACGAACACATCGCAGTTAAAGAAGCAAACAACCTAGGTATCCCAGTTTACGCTATTGTTGATACTAACTCTAACCCAGACGGCGTTGACTTCGTTATCCCAGGTAACGATGATGCAATCCGTGCAGTACAGCTTTACCTAAATGCTGCTGCAGACGCGGTTAAAGAAGGTCGTAACAAAGATGTTGCTGCTGTAGCTGCTGAAAAAGACGGTTTTGTAGAAGCTGAATAATAGCGGCTCTGAGCCATATTTAGTTCACATTAAGTAATCATAATAGATGGCTTGAGGAACTGAATACAGTCAATATCAGGGGCCAATTAATGAGGCCCCTGTTTTTTATCTTTTTTAGAATTTACTGAGGAATAGAGAATGGCAACTGTAACTGCAGCTCTAGTTAAAGAACTTCGTGAACGCACAGCTGCGGGCATGATGGAATGTAAAAAAGCGCTTGTTGCTGCTGAAGGCGACATCGAGCTAGCAATTGAAAACATGCGTAAATCTGGTGCAGCAAAAGCAGCTAAAAAAGCTGGTAACGTTGCGGCTGAAGGCGCAATCATCATCAAAGAAGCAAACGGCGCTGCTGCTCTTCTTGAAGTTAACTGCCAAACTGATTTCGTTGCTAAAGATGCAGGTTTCCTTGCATTCGCTAACGAAGTTGCTGAAGTTGCTCTAGCAGAGCGTCTAGAGATCGCAGATCTTCAAGCTAAATTTGAAGACGCGCGTATCGCACTAGTAACTAAGATCGGTGAAAACATCAACATCCGTCGCGTACAATTCGTTGAAGGTGTTGCTCTAGCTTCTTACCGTCACGGTGAGAAAATCGGTGTTGTTGTTGCTGGTGAAGGCGAAGCTGAAACTCTTAAGCACATTGCAATGCACGTTGCTGCATCACGTCCTGAGTTCCTAAACCCAGAAGACGTACCTGCAGACGTAGTTGAGAAAGAAAAAGCAGTTCAAGTTGAAATCGCTATGAACGAAGGCAAACCAGCTGAAATCGCAGAGAAAATGGTTGTTGGCCGTATGAAGAAATTCACGGGCGAAATCTCTCTAACTGGTCAAGCTTTCATCATGGAGCCTAAGCAAACTGTTGGCGCTATCCTTAAAGAGAAAGGCGCTTCAGTATCTAGCTTCGTACGTCTAGAAGTTGGTGAAGGCATCGAGAAAACTGCTGAAATGAGCTTCGCTGACGAAGTTGCAGCGGTACAAAAAGGTTAATCCTTAGCGTATTGTTTGAAAAAAGACCGTGGCAATTGCTGCGGTCTTTTTATGAATAGTGACTTATTTTTTGCTCGCAATGTTAGCGGTTATGAATGCGAACTGACATCTTCAGTTTTTATCCATGACTGTTAATCACAACTCTTTGGAAGGTAAACTCCATGACTACGAACCCTAAACCAGCGTATCAACGTATTCTGTTAAAACTTAGCGGTGAAGCACTACAAGGCGAAGAAGGTTTTGGTATTGACCCGACGATCTTGGATCGTATGGCTCAAGAAGTAAAAGAATTGGTTGAACTAGGTGTTCAAGTCGGTGTTGTTATCGGTGGCGGTAACCTTTTCCGCGGTGCTGGTCTTGCTGAAGCCGGTATGAATCGCGTTGTTGGTGACCACATGGGTATGCTTGCAACGGTAATGAACGGCCTTGCAATGCGTGACGCTCTACACCGTGCTTATGTGAATGCACGTGTAATGTCAGCAATCCCTCTTAAAGGTGTGTGTGACGACTACAATTGGGCAGACGCAATCAGTCAACTACGTCAAGGTCGTGTTGTGATCTTCTCTGCTGGTACTGGTAACCCATTCTTCACTACGGATTCTGCTGCATGTTTACGTGGTATCGAAATCGAAGCTGACGTCGTTCTAAAAGCGACAAAGGTAGATGGTGTATTTACTGCTGACCCTGTAGCAAACCCAGAAGCAGAGCTGTATGATACGTTGTCTTACAATACAGTTCTTGATAAAGAACTTAAAGTAATGGATTTGGCTGCATTTACGCTAGCACGTGATCACAAAATGCCAATCCGTGTATTTAACATGAATAAACCAGGCGCACTACGTCGCGTGGTTATGGGTGAAACTGAAGGTACATTAATCAGCGACGCTGACTAATTTTTCGGGCTTACTGATGTGTTCTACTTCAGTAAGCTTATCCTTATCACTCCAAATAAAAAGCTTTCTTGAAGAAAGAACATAATCAAGGTGAAATTGTGATTAACGAAATTAAAAAAGACGCTCAAGAGCGCATGGTAAAAAGTGTTGATGCACTAAAAAACAGCCTGCAAAAGATTCGTACGGGTCGTGCTCACCCTAGCTTACTTTCTGGCATTACTGTGGAGTACTACGGTGCACCAACGCCTTTGACTCAAGTCGCGAACGTGATTGCAGAAGATGCGCGAACACTAGCAATTACAGTGTTTGATAAAACACTGACGCCTCTAGTAGAAAAAGCGATCATGACATCTGACCTGGGTTTAAACCCTATGTCAGCTGGTACAGTTATTCGTGTTCCACTTCCACCGCTAACGGAAGAGCGTCGTAAAGACCTCGTGAAAATTGTTCGTGGCGAAGCTGAAGGTGGCCGTGTTGCTATCCGTAATATCCGTCGTGACGCGAATGGCGATCTAAAAGCGCTTCTTAAAGATAAAGAAATCTCTGAAGACGAAGATCGTAAAGCACAAGACGAAATTCAAAAGCTAACTGACGCTGCGGTTAAGAACGTAGATGAAGTTCTAGCCACTAAAGAAAAAGAGTTGATGGAAGTTTAACTTCCCATATTCTTTTCTTTCCGGAAAAACGCTGTACTCACTGTTCAGCGTTTTTTTATGCTACTCTGTTCGACTATTAGAATTTGATTCACTCTTTTATGCATAATTCTCAAGCGTTCACAGACTCTCTTCCTAAACACATTGCTATCATCATGGACGGCAATGGCCGCTGGGCAAAAGCTCAGGGCAAACCTCGCGTCTTTGGCCATAAAAACGGCGTTCAGGCTGTTCGTAAAACCATCTCTTCTGCTGCCAGGCTTGGCATTAAAGCCGTTACTTTATTTGCATTTAGTAGTGAAAACTGGCGTCGTCCTGAAGAAGAAGTCGGAATCTTGATGGAACTGTTTATTTCAGTGCTGTCGAGCGAAGTGAAAAAGCTTCATAAGAATAATCTACAACTTCGTGTTATTGGTGATAAAAGTCGTTTTAATGATCGACTACAAAAGAAGATAGAAGAAGCGGAAGCTTTGACTAGCACTAATACCGGTATGGTTATTAATATTGCGGCTAACTACGGCGGAAAGTGGGATATTCAGCAAGCAATGACCTCTATTGCTCAAAAGGTAAAGTCTGGCAATATTAATGTAGAAGACATTGATGAAGCTATGATTACACAACACCTTACGATGTCTGATATTCCTGAGGTTGATCTACTTATTCGTACCAGTGGTGAGTGCCGCATTAGCAACTTTATGCTTTGGCAGTTGGCTTACGCTGAAATGTATTTCACTGAACAATTCTGGCCAGACTTTAATGAAGACAGCTTAGTTGAAGCTGTGACTTGGTTTGTAAACCGTGAGCGTCGCTTTGGATGCACCGGTGAGCAAATTAAAGCTCTGATGGACAGTTAATAAGGATTTTTTGGTTTGAAACAACGAATTATTACGGCGTTGATTTTGGCTCCCCTAGTTATTCTAGGTATTTTTGAGTTATCACTTCCCACTTTTATTCTTTCACTATCAGTCATTGCGCTGTTGGGTTTTTGGGAGTGGACTCAATTTGTTGAAAGTAAATCGCGTTATTTAGCGTTGATTCCAACAGTTGTTATAAGTGCTGCAAGTTTTGCTTTTATTCCTTTTGATGCATTTAGCCTTAATAACTTATCTAGTGCTCACTACGCCATTCTAACTATTGGCTCGATTTGGTGGGTTATAGCGAGTGGTATGGCAGTGACTTACCCTAAGTCTATGCCTGCATGGAAAGGTTCATTGCTACTCCGTCATGCGTTTGGTGTCCTGACTCTGCTTCCTTTCTTCTGGAGCGTGGTTATCTTGCGTGCTAATGGTATCGATGTTGACCCTTACCATGGTGCAAAACTCGTGATGTTCGTTTGCTTGCTGGTGTGGGCTGCAGACAGTGGTGCTTATTTTGCAGGAAAGAGTTTTGGTAAGCGTAAAATGGCGCCAGCGGTAAGCCCGAATAAGACGATTGAAGGTCTGGTTGGTGGCATTATTACTGCGGTGATCGTGGCTTGGATCTTTGCTGATTTGTTTGACATCCAGTTTACAAGCCCTTTCCACATGATTGTTATTACTCTTGTGACCGTCGTTATCTCTGTGCTTGGTGACCTTGTTGAAAGCATGTTTAAGCGTGTTTCTGGGGTGAAAGACAGCAGTAATCTGATTCCTGGTCATGGTGGTATACTTGATAGAATAGATAGCTTAACGGCTGCATTCCCTGTCTTTGCTCTGCTTTATTTAGCATTCTAATAAAAAGGGCAGTGATTCTGCCCTTTATTACATTTCTACGGTCATATGTGATGCGAAATCTAACTATCCTTGGCGCTACCGGCTCAATTGGTGCAAGTACACTAAAAGTCGTTGAGCAAAACCCAGACCTCTATTCGATTGTGGCATTGGCTGCTGGCTCGAATGTTAAAAAGATGCTGGCACTCGTTGAAAAGTGGCAACCAAGCTATGTTGCTATGGCTTGCCCTGATGCAGCGTCTCTGTTGGTTGAAATGTTGTCTGCGGATTACCCGAACGTGCAAGTGCTTTCAGGAGCTGAAGGCATGTGTCAGGTCGCTTCCCTAGATGAAGTGGATACAGTAATGGCTGCGATTGTTGGTGCGGCGGGATTACTTCCTACGATGTCTGCGGTTGAAGCGGGTAAGCGTATTTTACTGGCTAACAAAGAAGCCTTGGTGATGTCTGGGCAGTTGTTTATCGACGCTGTGGAAAAATACGGTGCAGAGCTTCTTCCTGTCGATAGTGAGCACAACGCTATCTTTCAGTGTCTGCCGCAAAACGTACAAACTAATCTAGGTCGTTGTGACTTGGAAGAGAACGGTATCAACCATATTCTCTTGACGGGCTCTGGCGGTCCTTTCCGCTATAGCGATATTGAAGAGCTTGAGTCAGTGACACCAGAAAGAGCGATCGCACACCCCAACTGGTCTATGGGGCCTAAAATATCTGTCGACTCTGCGACTATGATGAACAAAGGTTTAGAGTACATTGAAGCTAAATGGTTATTCAATGCCTCTCAGGAGCAGTTAAAGGTCATCATTCACCCTCAGTCTGTGATTCACTCTATGGTCCAGTATAAGGATGGTTCTGTGCTTGCTCAGATGGGCGAACCCGATATGGCGACACCAATCGCCTTGACGATGTCTTACCCTGCTCGTATTGAAGCCGGTGTTAAGCCTTTGGACTTCACTAAAGTGAGCGAGCTGACCTTTTTAGAACCAGACTTTAGTCGTTATCCGTGTTTGAGGTTAGCAATTGAAGCCTGCTATTTAGGGCAACATGCAACAACGGCAATTAACGCTGCAAACGAAATTGCAGTCGATGCTTTCTTGAGTAATCAAGTGAAGTTTACCGATATTGCTGTCATTAACGAACATGTTATGAGCAAAGTATGTGAACAACATAACTCTGAGAGCTTAGATAGCTTGGAAAGCCTTCTCGAGCTAGATAATATGTCTCGTCAAATAGCCATTCAATTTATTAAAGAGCAACTAACATGAGTGGAATTCTGTGGAACTTCGCATCTTTTATTGTAGCGCTTGGCATTCTGGTCGCTGTTCATGAATTTGGACATTTCTGGGTCGCTCGCCGTTGTGGTGTAAAAGTTGAAAAATTCTCGATCGGTTTTGGTAAATCAATCTGGAGCAAAGTTGGCCGTGATGGTACTGAATATAGCCTGTCAGTGATCCCACTGGGCGGCTACGTTAAAATGCTTGATGGTCGTGTTGATGATATCTCTGAAGGACAACAGCAGTACGCTTTTGACAAAAAGCCGTTGTGGAAGCGAACCGCGATTGTGGGGGCTGGCCCTGCATTCAACTTTATCTTTGCGGTGTTCGCGTATTGGTTAGTATTTTTGATCGGTGTGCCAGCGGTTAAGCCCGTAATTGGTGAAGTCACTCCGCAATCTATTGCAGCACAAGCCGGAATTGAAACTGGGATGGAACTTAAATCTGTTTCAGGAATCAAAACCGCAGATTGGGAATCAGTTAATATGGGGTTGATATCTCATATAGGTGATCAATCCATGACAGTAACGGTTGCTTCTCAAGACGATATCGGCTTTGAACAGCAAATGACATTGGATATTTCAGAGTGGTCGTTCAACCCAGAAACTGAATCTGCAATGACAACGCTTGGTTTTAGACCGTACTCTCCAGAGATATCGACAGTGCTTGCTCAAGTCATTGATGATGGCGCGGCATATCATGCAGGGCTAGAAGCCGGCGATAAAATTGTTGAGATCAACGGGCAATCTATTGAACAGTGGCAGTCGGTTGTGGACCTCATTCGTGCAAACCCAATGACCTCATTGGACATGGTCGTGTTGCGAAATGGTATTGAGAAGTCATTAGTTATGACGCCAAAAAGTCGAGAGCTTTCTGATGGCTCTACAATCGGCTATGCGGGTATTGCTCCGGAAGTCGCAGAATGGCCAGAAGATTATCGCTTTGAGTTACAATTTGGTGTAGTTGAGTCTGTAGGAAAAGCATTTGATAAAACAGGTCAAATCATCGGTTTGACGCTGACAATGCTTAAGAAGCTCATCGTTGGCGATGTTGGCTTAAACAACTTGAGTGGCCCTATTTCAATCGCTAAAGGTGCAGGTACAACCGCCGATTATGGTCTGGTTTACTTCTTAGGCTTTTTGGCTCTGATTAGTGTTAACTTGGGTATTATTAATTTAGTTCCGCTGCCTATGCTTGATGGCGGACATTTGCTCTTTTTCGCTATTGAGGCCGTTACTCGTAAACCGGTACCTGAGAGAGTTCAGGAAATGGGATACAGAGTGGGAGGGGCAATCCTCTTCTCTTTGATGGCTCTGGCAATATTTAACGATTTTACTCGTCTGTGAATGGTTTCTCACAGGCATTGGTAGTAGCAAGGAATAATTAGAATAAGTATGGCGATTAAGCAAATTCTGTTCGCAAGTCTATTGGCCACTAGTGTGGCTGCGAACGGAGCACAAAACTTTGTAGTTCAAGATATTAAGATCGAAGGTTTACAGCGTGTTGCACTTGGTGCTGCTCTACTGAAAATGCCAGTGCGTATTGGCGATGAAGTGGATGAAGGCGACGTATCTGAGATCATTCGTGCATTGTATGCTTCAGGTAACTTTGAGGACGTTAAAGTACTTCGTGATGAAGGTGTATTGATTGTTCAAGTTCAAGAACGACCAACCATTGCAAGTATTTCATTCTCTGGTAACAAAGCGATCAAAGAAGAGCAGCTTCAGCAGAACCTTGATGCGTCTGGTGTCCGTGAAGGTGAAGCGCTTGACCGCACAACGCTGAGTAATATAGAGAAAGGTCTTGAAGACTTTTACTACAGTGTTGGTAAGTACAACGCGACAGTTAAAGCGGTAGTCACGCCTTTGCCGCGTAACCGTTCAGACCTTAAGTTTGTGTTTACTGAAGGTGTGTCCGCTAAGATTCAGCAAATCAACTTTATCGGTAATGAAGTTTTCTCTGATGCTGACCTGCTTAGCCGTTTCAACCTCAACGTAGACGTTTCATGGTGGAACTTCCTTGCGGATGAGAAGTACCAGAAGCAAGTCTTAGCCGGCGATATAGAAGCGCTGAAGTCGTACTACCTTGATCGTGGTTACCTTAAATTTAAAGTGGACTCAACACAGGTTGCTATCTCTCCTGATAAGAAAGGCGTTTATATCACGCTGGGTATTGATGAAGGTGAAGCTTACACCGTTAAAGATGTCGCATTTCGTGGTGAGCTTATTGGTCGCGAGGCGGATTTTGATGCTCTAGTACCATTTGAAGATGGCGATACGTACAACGGCTCCTCTGTGACTTCACTAGAAGAAGGCGTAAAACGTATTCTGGGTGAGTCTGGTTATGCTTACCCACAAGTTCGTACTATTCCAGAATTCAATGACGAGACGAAAGAAGTTTCGCTCGTTATCAATGTAGAAGCGGGTAGCCGTATCTACGTGCGCGATATTCGTTTTACGGGTAACAACTCAACTAAAGATGAAGTGTTACGTCGTGAAATGCGTCAAATGGAAGGCAGCTGGCTCAACTCGAAATCAATCGATACCGGTAAGAGTCGCCTGAACCGTTTAGGTTATTTTGAAACCGTAGATGTACAAACGGTTCGTGTTCCTGGCAGCGAAGACCAAGTCGATTTGGTTTATAACGTTAAAGAAGCGAACTCGGGCAGTATTAACTTTGGTGTCGGTTATGGTACTGAGTCAGGTGTGAGCTTCCAAGTTGGCCTACAACAAGACAACTTTGCAGGTTCAGGTAACCGCGTTGGCGTAAGCGCCATGATGAATGATTATCAAAAGAATATAAGCTTAGATTACCGTGACCCATACTGGAACCTTGATGGTGTGAGTTTAGGTGGTAAGGTCTTCTATAACGAATTTGAAGCATCTGAAGCGGGTATTGTCGATTATACCAACCAAAGTTATGGTACAAGCCTAACATGGGGTTTCCCTATGGATGAGCTGAACCGTATTGAGTTTGGTGTCGGCTACACGCACAACAAGATCGGTAATGTTCCGACTTATATTCAGGTTGAACAGTTTGCACGAAGTATTGATCAATATGGTGACGAACATATCTTAACCGATGACTTTGACATCAATATCTCTTGGACTCGTAACAATCTGAACCGTGGTTTCTTCCCTACCGAGGGTAACCACCAACGTGCTTTCGCTAAAATGACAGTACCAGGTTCTGATGCTAAGTACTTTAAAGCTCAGTATGATGTAAAACATTACATCCCGCTGACCAAAAAGCATGAGTTCACACTATTGATGCGCGGCCGATTAGGCTATGGTAATGGTTATGGTCAAACGGATGGTAACGATAACTTGTTCCCATTCTACGAGAACTACTACGCGGGTGGCTTTACAACCTTACGTGGTTTTGGCTCTAACTCAGCGGGCCCAAAAGCAGTTTACGGAAGCAGTACGGGGAACAACCCGACTTACAGTTCTGCAACCGATGATTCAGTTGGTGGTAACGCGGTTGCTTTGGCAAGTTTAGAGTTAATCGTACCAACACCGTTTGCTTCTGACGAAGCTCGTAGCCAGATCCGAACCAGTGTCTTCTTTGACATGGCAAGTGTATGGGATACTGAATTCGTAGATCGCGGCGCACCTAATAGTGGCCGCCAGTATTACTACGACTACTCTGATCCAACAAACTACCGCTCATCTTATGGTGCCGCGCTTCAATGGATGTCACCGATGGGCCCACTGGTTTTCTCTCTAGCGAAACCAATTAAAATTTACGAAGGTGATGACGAAGAATTCTTTTCATTCACCATTGGTAGAACTTTCTAATATTTAAAGGACAATATTTTGAAAAATATGATTAAAGCAGCAGGTTTAGGCCTTGTGGTTCTTAGCTCTTCTTTCTTTGCAACAGCGGCAGAAGCTGCGCAAAAAGTGGGTTATGTAAACACTGCACAAGTATTCCAGGCTCTACCTCAACGCGAAGTTGTTCTTCAAAAAATGCAGGAAGAGTTCAAAGACAAAGCGGCTGAGCTACAAAGTATTCAAGCTGAAGCCAAAACGAAGATTGAAAAGCTTAAGCGTGATGGCGAGCTACTAGGTCCTGACGAAGTTGAGAAGCTTCGTATCGAAGTCGGTCAACTAGACAGCAAGTACAAAATCAAAGCTCAAGCACTAGAAAAAGCAAGCCAACGTCGTGAAGCACAAGAGAAGCAGAAGCTATTCAAAGTGATTCAAGATGCTGTAACAAAAGTTGCAGAGAAAGAAGGCTACGACATGATCGTTGATATTCAAGCTTTGCAATACGGCAAGCCAGAATACAACATCTCTGAGAAAGTAATTAAAGCACTGAAATAAGTTTTTATGAAGAACCTGACTTTAGCCGAATTGGCAACAATTACCGGTGGAGAGCTACATGGAGACGGGACTATTACCGTTTCAGCAGTTGCTCCTATGGATAAAGCGCAAGAAGGTAACATTACGTTCCTTTCTAACGTGAAGTACAGCAAGCACTTAGGTGACTGTAAAGCATCCGCTATTATGGTCAAAGAGAGTGAGCGTGAACTGTGTAAGACTAACGTGATTGTGGTTAATGACCCATACGTTGCTTTTGCTAAAGTGGCTCAAGCGCTTGATACTACTCCTGCACCTGCTGCGGCTATTGCTGATTCAGCTTCAATTTCAGGTGATGCGATCATTGGACAAAATGTGTCTATTGGTGCGAATGCTGTGATTGAGTCTGGTGTGGTACTTGGTGATGACGTGAGCATCGGTGCTGGCTGCTTCATTGGTAAAAACGCAAAAATTGGCACCGGCACTAAGCTGTGGGCTAATGTTAGCATTTACCATGAAGTTGTGATTGGCGAAGCATGTCTGATTCAATCAGGCACGGTTATCGGATCTGATGGTTTTGGTTATGCGAACGAGAAAGGTGAGTGGGTTAAGATACCGCAAGTCGGTTCAGTTCGTATTGGTCACCGCGTAGAAATCGGCGCGTGTACGACTATCGACCGCGGTGCTTTGGACGATACAGTGATTGAAGATAACGTTATCTTAGATAACCAACTTCAAATTGCTCACAATGTTCACATCGGATATGGTTCAGCTCTTGCTGGTGGTACTATTGTGGCTGGCAGCACGACGATAGGTAAGTACTGTATTATTGGTGGCGGTTGTGTGATTAATGGTCATATTGAAATCGTTGACGGCGTTACAATCACCGGTATGGGGATGGTAATGCGCAGCATCACTGAGAAAGGCATGTACTCTTCGGGGATTCCTTTACAGCCAAATAAAGATTGGCGTAAAACGGCAACGCGTGTACATCGTATTGATGAAATGAACAAGCGTCTGAAAACCGTTGAAAAACTTATCGAGAAGAGTGCGGAATCATAATTCCAGCATTTCTAATAAAAGGCTCGCGTACAGCGAGTCTTTTTCGTTTATAATCCTTCTAATTAAATAAAGAATATACATAGGAATACGACTTTGACTACTGAACAGACAACGATGAACATTACTGAAATTCAGGAACTATTACCTCATCGCTACCCATTCTTAATGGTTGATCGTGTGACTAGCTTTGAAAAAGCAAAAACACTTACCGCGATTAAGAATGTTTCTGTTAATGAACCTCAGTTTACGGGCCACTTTCCAAAGCTTCCAGTATTCCCAGGTGTGTTGATTTTAGAAGCAATGGCACAAGCAACAGGTCTTCTTGCATTTAAATCTTTTGGTTCACCTTCGGGTAATGAGCTTTACTATTTTGCTAGCGTAGATAAAGCTAAATTCCGTAAGCCAGTCGTACCAGGTGATCAATTGGTTATCGAAGTTGAATTCTTAAAAGAACGTCGTGGTATCGCATCGTTTAACGGCGTTGCTAAAGTTGATGGCGTAGTTGTATGTTCAGCTGAACTTAAATGTGCTCGTAGAGAGTTTTAATATGATTCATGAAACAGCGAAAATTCACCCGGCAGCAGTAATCGAAGGTGATGTAACTATCGGTGCTAACGTGACGGTTGGGCCTTTCACTTACATTGCTGGTAATGTGACTATTGGCGACGACACTGAAGTGATGTCGCATGTTGTGATCAAAGGTCACACAACGATTGGCAAAGAGAACCGCATTTTCCCACACGCAGTGATCGGTGAAGAGAACCAAGATAAGAAATACGGCGGTGAAGATACTACTGTTGTGATCGGTGATCGCAACGTGATTCGTGAAGCCGTTCAGATCCACCGTGGTACGACTCAAGACAAAGCAACCACAGTGATCGGTGACGACAACCTACTTTGTGTTAATGCTCACGTAGCGCACGATGTTATTGTTGGCAACCACACTCACATTGGTAACAACGCTATCCTTGGCGGTCACGTGACTGTTGGCGACTACGCTGGTGTAATGGCACTCTCTGCGATTCACCCGTTTTGTTCAATTGGCGCTTATGCTTACATTGGCGGTTGTTCTGCGGTAGTTCAAGATGTACTACCTTACGTACTTGCACAGGGTAACCATGCTGCTCCATTTGGTTTGAATCTTGTTGGCCTGAAGCGTAACGGGTTTGAGAAACCAGAAATTCGTGCACTACAGAAAGCGTACAAAGAGTTATACCGTTCAGGCAAAACACTTGAAGAAGCGAAAGCGGCTTTAGTTGAAATGGCGAAAGAGTTTACTTCGGTGGCCCCTATGCTAGAAATGCTAGAGAACTCTGAGCGCGGTATTATTCGTTAATACTTGGTGTGATTGGTATAAAAAAGATCGCTACTCGTTAGGCGGTCTTTTTTGTTTTAGGCAAGAAGGAAATTGAAAGAATATGGCACAGCAAGAATCACAAACCAATAGCTCGGGCTTTGTTTCGAATACACCATTGCGCATAGGTATCGTCGTCGGAGAGCTCTCTGGTGACACGCTTGGCGAGGGTTTCATCAAAGCAATAAAATCACAGTATCCGAATGCTGAGTTCGTAGGTATTGGCGGACCGAAAATGAAGGCTCTGGGTTGTGAATCTCTTTTCGAAATGGAAGAGCTTGCCGTAATGGGGTTAGTTGAAGTTTTGGGCCGTTTACCTCGCTTGTTAAAAGTGAAAGCGGAACTGGTGAAGTATTTCACTCAAAACCCACCCGATGTATTTGTTGGTATCGATGCGCCTGATTTCAACCTGAGGCTTGAGTTAGACCTTAAGAATGCAGGCATTAAAACGGTCCATTACGTGAGCCCTTCAGTATGGGCATGGCGTCCTAAGCGTATCTTTAAAATCGATAAAGCAACCGACTTGGTACTGGCGTTTCTGCCATTCGAGAAAGCGTTTTACGATAAATATAATGTTGCCTGTGAGTTTGTTGGCCATACACTGGCAGACGCAATTCCCTTGGATCCAAGCAAACAAGACGCTCGTGAGCTATTAGGTTTAGATCAAGACAAACAGTGGTTAGCCGTATTACCAGGCAGTCGTGGTGGTGAGATGGGGTTGATTGCTCAACCGTTTATCGAGACTTGCCAGCGCATTAAGCAAAAATACCCTGATATTAATTTTGTTGTTGCGCTCGTTAATGAACAGCGCAAAAAACAGTTTACTGAAATTTGGCAAACAACAGCGCCTGAGCTTGAATTTACATTAGTGGAAGATACTGCAAGAAACGTAATTACTGCGGCTGATTCTGTACTTTTGGCTTCAGGTACTGTTGCTCTTGAGTGTATGCTGCTAAAGCGTCCAATGGTTGTTGGCTATAAAGTGAATAAGTTGACGGGCTACATTGTCAAGAAGCTCGCTATCACTGAGTTTGTATCACTGCCGAATATTCTGGCGGGCGAAGAGATCGTGAAAGAGCATATTCTTGAAGAGTGCCATCCTGATTTCTTGTTCCCATCTGTCGATAAAATGCTGTCTGCCGATAACAGTGGCTTGATCGAACGTTTTACCGAGATGCACCATTGGATCCGTAAAGACGCTGATAAGCAAGCCGCCAACGCGGTGCTGAAATTGATCGGCCGAGAGTGTGTTGAATCATAGAGTGCAGCTCCCTAAAGCACTGACTTATTAGTTACAAAGAGAATTTTCATGGCAGTAAAAGAGAAAAAAGAGCTTCCTCCGTTTGAATACCCACAAGGCTACCTGTTGTTTGCTGGCGTGGATGAAGTTGGGCGTGGACCGTTAGTGGGAGATGTTGTGACAGCTGCCGTTATCCTCGATCCTAATAACCCAATTGAAGGCTTAAACGACTCAAAAAAATTGTCTGAGAAGAAACGTCTTGCGCTGCTTCCTGAGATAAAAGAGAAAGCACTGGCATGGTCGGTTGGTCGTTGCTCTCCGCAAGAAATTGATGAGTTGAACATTCTACAAGCAACCATGGTCGCAATGCAGCGCGCGATCGCTGGGTTGAGTGTTCAACCTGATATGGCACTGATCGATGGCAACCGTGTTCCTCAACTGTCAATGGACGGTTTGGCCATTGTGAAGGGCGATTTACGAGTGGCAGAGATCAGTGCGGCGTCTATTATCGCTAAAGTGGTTCGCGACCAAGAGATGGAAGATCTTGATAAACTTCACCCAGAATTTGGTTTTGCTAAACACAAAGGTTACCCGACTAAGGCGCATTTCGAGGCAATTGAAAAACACGGTGTAACCGAGCATTACCGCAAGAGCTTTAAGCCAGTAAAGCGTATTCTTGGAATAGATTAGAGCGCATTGATTAAGCTTTATGTTGATTAGAGCTGGGCATCGAATAAAGTTGCTTAGTGATGCTAGAAAAAAATAGAATACACACAGTTGTAACCCTAGGCTAAAACCTAGAATTCAGGAAAAATAATGTCAGATCCAAAATTTGTTCACCTACGCGTACACAGTGATTTTTCGATGGTGGATGGCCTATCTAAGGTACCGCCATTGGTCAAAAAAATCGCTGAAATGGGTATGCCTGCTCTAGCACTTACCGACTTTACCAACCTTTGTGGTTTGGTTAAGTTCTACGGTACTGCCCATGGGTGCGGGGTTAAGCCAATTATTGGTGCTGACTTCTTGATGCAGTCTCCAGATTTCGGTGATGAGTTGACGAAACTCACCGTCATTGCAACCGATAATAAAGGTTATAACAACCTAACGCTGCTGATATCAAAAGCCTACCTTCGTGGTCATATACAGCATCAGCCTGTTATTGATAAAGAGTGGTTAATTGAGCATGCCGAAGGTCTGATCATCCTATCAGGCGCGAAAGAAGGCGAGATTGGTAAGGCACTACTGAAAGGTAATCGTGAACTGGTTACAAGCAATGTCGAGTTTTACAAAACGTACTTCCCAGACCGCTTTTACCTGGAACTGATTCGTACCGGACGTCCAGACGAAGAGTCTTACTTGCACTTTGCGTTAGAACTTGCTGAACAAGCAGACTTGCCTGTTGTAGCGACCAACGAAGTTGTGTTCTTAACTGAAGACTTGTTTGATGCTCATGAAATTCGAGTTGCGATTCATGATGGCTACACCATGGTCGATCCTCGTCGTCCTAAAAACTACAGCGCGCAACAGTACCTTCGTAGCGAAGAGGAGATGTGTGAACTTTTTTCTGATATCCCTGAAGCGCTTGAGAACAGTGTTGAGATTGCTAAGCGTTGTAACGTAACCGTTCGTCTAGGTGAATACTTCCTACCTAACTTCCCAACGGAAGGTTTGGCGATTGAAGACTTCCTGATCAAGAAATCTGAAGAAGGCCTTGAGCGACGTTTAGCCTTTCTATTTCCTGATGAAAAGGTTCGAGCCGAACGTCGTCCTGAGTACGATGAACGACTTAAAATCGAGCTCGAAGTTGTCAACAACATGGGTTTCCCTGGCTACTTCTTGATCGTAATGGAATTCATCCAGTGGTCAAAAGATAACGATGTGCCGGTAGGTCCGGGTCGTGGTTCTGGTGCCGGTTCTCTAGTAGCTTACGCCTTAGATATCACCGACCTCGATCCACTTGAATACGACTTGCTGTTCGAACGTTTCTTGAACCCAGAACGTGTCTCGATGCCCGATTTCGATATCGACTTCTGTATGGATAAGCGTGACCAAGTTATTGATCACGTTGCTGAAATGTACGGTCGTGATGCGGTTTCTCAGATCATCACCTTTGGTACCATGGCGGCGAAAGCGGTAATCCGTGACGTCGGCCGTGTGCTTGGTCATCCGTTTGGTTTTGTGGACCGAATTTCTAAGCTTGTTCCGCCAGACCCGGGCATGACGCTAGAAAAAGCCTTCCTTGCTGAGCCTGCATTGCCAGAGCTTTACGATGGTGATGAAGAGGTTCGCGAACTGATTGATAAGTGTCGTATCCTTGAAGGCTGTACGCGAAATGCCGGTAAGCACGCGGGGGGGGTTGTTATTTCACCAACCACGATTACCGACTTTGCGCCCATTTATGCTGATGCGGAAGGTCACTTCCCTGTAACGCAGTTCGACAAGAATGACGTTGAAACGGCTGGCTTGGTTAAGTTCGACTTCTTGGGCTTACGGACACTGACCATCATTGATTGGGCGTTAGGCCTAGTCAACCCTCGATTGAAGAGAGAAGGCAAAGAGCCGGTTCGTATTGAGTCGATACCTCTTGATGATAAAGCGTCGTTTAACCTATTACAAAATTCTGAAACTACCGCGGTATTCCAGCTGGAATCGCGTGGTATGAAAGACCTGATCAAACGTCTACAGCCCGACTGTTTTGAAGATATCATCGCATTGGTAGCTCTGTTCCGTCCGGGTCCTTTGCAATCGGGCATGGTAGATAACTTTATTGACCGTAAACACGGACGAGAAGCGGTATCGTACCCTGATGAAACATGGCAACATGATTCACTCAAAGAGACGCTAGAACCAACGTATGGCATCATCCTGTACCAAGAGCAGGTTATGCAAATCGCACAGATCCTCGCAGGCTATACGCTTGGTGGAGCGGACATGTTGCGTCGTGCAATGGGTAAGAAAAAGCCAGAAGAGATGGCAAAGCAGCGTAGTATTTTCAAAGAAGGTGCGGAAGCTAACGGCATTGATGGCGAACTGGCCATGAAAATCTTCGACTTGGTAGAGAAGTTTGCAGGTTACGGATTTAACAAATCTCACTCAGCGGCATACGCACTGGTTTCCTATCAAACGCTATGGCTGAAAACACATTACCCTGCTGAGTTTATGGCGGCGGTAATGACGGCGGATATGGATAACACCGAGAAGGTTATTGGCCTTGTTGATGAGTGTTTCCGTATGAAGCTCAAACTGCTGCCGCCTGATATCAACTCTGGACTATATCGCTTTAATGTGGATGAAGATGGCGCGATTGTTTATGGCATTGGCGCGATTAAAGGGGTAGGTGAAGGCCCTATTGAAGCGATCATAGAAGCGCGCAATAAGGGCGGTTACTTTAAAGATTTATTCGACTTCTGCGCGCGTCTTGATCTGAAAAAGGTCAACAAACGTGTTATCGAAAAGTTGATTCTATCCGGTGCGTTAGATAGATTAGGCCCTCACCGTGCGGCAATGATGGCATCTTTGAAAGATGCAGTTAAAGCGGCAAGCCAGCATCACCACGCCGAGTCTTTTGGTCAATCTGATATGTTTGGTGTGTTGACTGATGCTCCAGAAGAGGTTGAACATAAGTATACCCAAGTACCGAAATGGCCAGAAAAAGTTTGGCTTGAAGGTGAACGTGAAACGCTTGGTTTGTATTTAACGGGTCACCCGGTTAATGCTTATATCAAAGAGTTAGCGAAATACACCAGCTGTCGTTTGAAGGATGCCACGCCAACGCGTCGTGACCAGTCATTAACGATTGCTGGTTTGGTGATTGCGGCGAGAGTAATGACCACAAAACGTGGTACACGAATTGGTTTGATGACACTTGATGACCGATCGGGCCGAATGGAAGTGATGTTATTCTCTGATGCGCTCGATCGCTATGCTGAATTGCTCGAAAAAGACAAAATTGTGGTCGTTTCTGGACAGGTCAGCTTTGATGACTTCAACGGTGGGCTTAAAATGTCCGCGCGCGAGGTCATGGACTTAGGAAGCGCCCGTGAAAAATATGCTCGAGGGGTCTCGATATCTATCGACCAATCCCAGATTAATGATCAATTTTTTGAACGCTTTGGTCAAATCTTAGAACCTTATAGAGCCGGAACGGTCCCAGTCAATGTATACTACCAACGTGCCGACGCTAGAGCGCGGTTAACATTGGGCACAGGATGGCGTGTGACGCCAAGTGATACATTGCTAGACGAATTAAAACAGCTGCTTGGAAATAGCCAAGTAGAACTCGAATTTAACTAAAATTTAGCTTCGTGCATATGAAGCTGAATCAACAAGGATTCATAGATGAGCCTGAACTTTCTAGAATTTGAAAAGCCTATCGCTGAACTTGAAGCAAAAATCGAAGCGCTACGTGACGTTTCACGTCACGGTGGTGACGCAGCGGTAGATCTAGACAAAGAAATCGAACAACTAGAGAAAAAAAGCTTAGAGCTTAAACAGAAAATCTTTAGTGACTTAGGTGCATGGCAGGTAGCTCAACTTGCTCGTCACCCTCAACGTCCTTATACAAAAGATTACCTGGAGCATGCCTTCACAGAGTTTGAAGAGATGGCGGGTGATCGCGCTTACGCTGACGACAAAGCAATTGTGGGTGGTATGGCTCGTCTAAATGGCCGTCCTGTTATGGTTATTGGTCACCAGAAAGGTCGCGAGACGAAAGAAAAAGTGCTCCGTAACTTTGGTATGCCAAAGCCAGAAGGTTACCGTAAGGCGCTACGTCTAATGGAAACGGCTGAACGTTTCAATATGCCAATTATTACTTTTATCGACACAGCGGGCGCATACCCAGGTGTTGGGGCAGAAGAACGTGGCCAATCTGAAGCTATCGCGAAAAACCTAAAGGTTATGTCTGGTCTTTCAGTTCCTGTTATCTGTAACGTTGTGGGTGAGGGCGGTTCTGGTGGTGCACTAGCGATTGGTGTTGGTGACTACGTGAACATGCTTCAATACTCTACGTACTCAGTAATCTCTCCAGAAGGTTGTGCTTCAATCCTATGGCGCGATTCAGATAAAGCACCACAAGCCGCTGAAGCGATGGGCCTGATTGCGCCTCGTCTTAAAGAGCTTGAACTTATTGATGAAATCATTCCTGAGCCTTTAGGTGGCGCGCACCGCGACCCAGTACAAACCGCTCAGAACATGAAAGACATGTTAGTGAAGCAGCTAGAAGAACTAGAGCAGCTTGATAACGAAACGCTGCTTGAGCGTCGTTACCAGCGTCTAATGAGCTACGGCTACTGCTGATAAGTTGCCTTAGCGATAAGGCTGGCTATGCGAACAAGTGATGAAAGGGTTGGACTCAGTGCCAACCCTTTTTTATTATTATGACATTATCTCTTCACACACGATCTCCTGGTTTATTAGCCTCATGACACACTTAATTGATACCTTCACATCGGTACTTCATCAAAGCGCACTCAAACCTCGTCGGTTGATCGTCGCTTTCAGCGGTGGTGTCGATTCTAGAGTGTTATTGGAATTAGCCTCTCAATACGCAAAATCTCATGACATTGAGTGCTGTGCGGTACATGTACATCATGGTCTGAGTAAGAACGCAGATCTCTGGGCTGAACAATGCCAAACATGGTGTGATGCTTTGTCTATTCCATTGGCTATAGAACGAGTGTTGCTGGATCTCAACAGCGGAGAAAGTGTAGAAAAGCTCGCTCGAGATGCTCGATACCACGCCTTCAAACAACATATTCAATACGGCGATGTGCTTGTCACTGGTCAACACATCGATGACCAAGTAGAAACTTTCCTGTTAGCGTTAAAGCGTGGCAGTGGTCCAAAAGGACTCTCTTCTATGGCTAAAGTCATGCCGTTTTGTGATGCTCATATTGTTCGCCCACTGCTATCGGTAACCCGAACCGAGATTGAAGTAGCTGCTCACGACATGGGCTTAACTTGGGTCGAAGATGAGAGTAATCAGGACGTGCGTTTTGATCGAAACTTTATTCGTCATCAAGTGACGCCAGTTCTTACCGAGCGTTGGCCAAGCTTTCGTGAGTCGGTCAGTCGCAGTGCCCAACTCTGTGCAGAGCAAGAGTTATTGCTCGATGAGTTGCTTGAATCACACTTCCAGCAAGCTTTAGGAGATAGCCAGAGCTTAAGCATTGAGGCGTTATCTCAGCACTCCGATCTATTACGCGCACGCTTGTTAAGGATGTGGTTAAGCCATTGCAATCAATCGATGCCCAGTAAAAAACAGCTTAAGCTTATCTGGGATGAAGTGGCATGTGCTCAAGCGGACGCCAATCCTAAGCTAGTACTGAACGATGTCGAAGTGAGACGCTTTAATCATCACCTGTACATAGTGAAGGAGACTAAAGACTTGTCGTGTTGGCACGCTGATGTTGTGCTTGGTGATAACTTGGAGTTGCCCGATAGTTTAGGAAAGTTACAGTTAATGTTGTCATCGAATGATGCAGTATCGAATGGTCGTAATTCGCAAAACTTCAGCTTGAAGGATACAAGTGGAGTACTACGAATTACCTTTAACCCGGAAGGACTATCGGCTCATCCAATTGGGCGTGGACACAGCAGAAAGCTCAAAAAACTCTTTCAGGAATACCAAGTACCCAGCTGGTTACGGCGCAGAACGCCAATATTAATGGATGGTGATCGAGTGATCGCTGTTTTAGGCTTATTCGTAGATAAAGATTACCAAGGTCAAGATTGTGAAGTACTTTGGAGCAAGTAGAAAAAGTTTGTGTCACAATTCGACGTTACTTTAATAAAAATAATTAATGGAATATGCAATGAAGAAAATTACACTAGGATTAGTTCTTGGATTTGGACTATTGAGTGGTAACGCTCTGGCGGGGGATGTTGCTGCGGGTCAGGCTAAAGCAGCAATCTGTGCGGCATGTCATGGTGCAGATGGTATCGCAGTGATCCCAGGTTATCCCAACCTGAAAGGACAAAACGAGCAGTACCTTGTTTCATCGATTAATGCGTACAAAACAAAGCAGCGTAACGGTGGCTTGGCTGCTGTTATGCAGGCTCAAGCATCAATGCTGAGTGATGAAGATATCGCGAATCTAGCGGCTTACTACGCAAGTCTTAAGTAAAGTGTTCTAAAAGCGCTGATCAAACAAGATGATAAATTTCGAGCCAGAGCTTTAAAGCTCTGGCTTTTTTCATTGAATGTTTACTATAGCTAACCGATAATGAGTCATTCATACAGTTTAAGGGATGAACATGAAAAAGATTGAAGCCATTATCAAGCCATTCAAACTTGATGATGTACGTGAAGCACTTGCAGAAGTGGGTATTACGGGCATGACAGTATCTGAAGTGAAAGGCTTTGGACGCCAGAAGGGCCATACTGAGTTATACCGTGGCGCCGAGTACATGGTCGACTTTTTACCTAAAGTGAAGTTAGAAATTGTTGTGACCGACGAAGTGGCTGACCAATGTGTTGATACCATTATCGAAACGGCGCAAACGGGTAAAATTGGCGACGGTAAGATCTTCATTACTGACGTTGAACGTGTGGTACGTATTCGTACTGGAGAGGAAGACGAAGACGCCGTATAAAAAAGCGATTACCCTAAAAGGAGCGTTTATCGCTCCTTTTTCATTTTAGGTAGGGTGTTGTATGTTTAAGAAAATCACCATTGTTATCACATTATTGGTGACATTTGCTGTTGCTAGTTTTCATCTTATCTTCGTGATCCCGAGTCAGCCTAGCCTGATCACTTCCTCTCAAAGTATCAGCAGTGATATCTATAGCTGCTACCAAAATTCAACACCGAAAGCGATTGATGTGTCTGATGGGTTGAGCATCACTGTGTGGAACATCTACAAGCAGAACCGCAGTAATTGGCAGAGCGAATTGAACAAACTTTCGGCAGGAAGTGATTTAGTGTTACTGCAAGAAGCACGTGTGACTAATGACTTTCGATTGTGGGTTACAAGTAGCCAGTGGGGCAGTATTCGCGTTAACGCTTTTGAAGCATTTAAGCAAAGTTCGGGTGTACTCAATTTAGCGACTCACTTACCAATCGAGGCTTGTGCCTATACTCATGAAGAGCCTTGGCTTCAACTGCCAAAATCAGCACTGTGGTCTCGTTACCTACTGAGTAATGGGGAAGAATTGGCAGTTATCAATATCCATGCCGTGAACTTTACGTTTGGCACCGTAGACTACGCATCGCAACTCAATAGTTTAACTGACAAACTGCAGCAGTATCGCGGGCCCGTGCTTTTTGCGGGCGATTTTAACAGTTGGAGTAAATCTCGCTTTACGGTGTTGAAGGATGCGCTGGAAAAGGTCGGTCTGACTGAGGTGGCTTTTGACCCCGACAACCGCACGCAGTTTATGACAGGGTTGGTACTCGATCACGTGTTCTATCGAGGGTTAGAGGTAGAAAAAGCAAAAGCGCCCTTTACGAACGCTTCTGATCATAATCCAATGTTAGTCACTTTTAAGACCAAATAGCCGCGAGCTCTTGCTAACTTGGTTATTTACGAAATTAGATTGAATGGGTTATCTACGAAACTAGAATGTAGATAGCCCAGATTAGGTAGTAGCCAACCCATGGCAAGCCTGAAATCACTAGTGCTTGCCCACGTTCAAATTCAGTCCAAGTTAGTACGGCTGCATAACCTAGCACAATGTACCATGGAAGCAGCAGTGGTAATGAGCTAGCAAACTGAGACCAGTCATTGGTCAGCGGTAACTTGATCAAGCCGTTTAAGCTGTTCAAGTCAGCCGCGTAGTTCATCACCTGACCGTGCTTTAGGATTAGGCTTGCGTAGCTCGCTACGTCACCTAAAACCGCAGGGAATATCACTACCGATGCTGCTGCAAACCATCGCCAAAAGCTATGCTGATGTTGGCTCGGTTTGGTTGCTAGGTTAAACCAGAACGCCAACAAAACGATGGTTAACGTTCGGCCAAACACGTCGCTGATGATCTCACTTGCAAGCAGGGTGTTGCTGTCAAGTAACGCCAATTGGTCAGGGTTAGTTTGAGCGAGTTGCTGTGACAACTCTGCGCTTAACCATGCAAAATCTACATTCGAAAAATAGGCACCCCAAAATAAAAAGGGGCTGAGTATTAATACGACGTAGGGTTGCCATCCCCAAGCACTTCGCTGATAAAGCGCTAAGAAACAAGCTGTTGGTGCTCGGAATATATCCAGCAGCATCACGAGTGGGTTACTTGACGGGTTCATACACTTACCTTAGTTACATCAACATACAGCTTCAGTTTTTGTCCTGGCTGTAGGTATTTTTTGTTCTGTAAAGTGTTCCATTTTACAACATCTGCACTTTTTACTTTGAACTTTGATGCAATACCGCTGACTGTGTCACCAGATCTTACTTTATAGAAGATAGTGCGAATAATTGAGCCGTCTGAGCCATTTTTCCAGATGACCAATTCTTGACCAACTCTAAGCGTATCGCGTGGCCCCATGCCATTCCACTTAGCCAGTGATTGGTGTGATACCTTATTCGCACGTGCAATTGTCCATAAGTTGTCACCACTTTTTACTGTATGGCTGAGCTTATATTGGCCCCGACTCTTCGACTGTGTGCTTGCTAGGCGATTTGACGCGCTTAGTGCGTAGGTCTTGTCGTCTTTGGTTGATGTTGGGATAAGCAGGTGTTGGCCAATACGAATATTGTTGTTGCTTAAACCGTTTGCAGAGCGGATCACTTTGCTGGTGGTGTTATATTTGCTTGCCAGTACGCTGATGCTGTCACCAGACTGAACCTTGTAGCGCACCAACTTCATACCCTTACCTTTGTTGGCTGCCACTTCTTTATTGAATTTATCAACGGTACTTAAAGGAAGTAAAAGCTGTTGGTGTTTCTCTGGTGCTGTGGCCCATTGGTTGTAAGCCGGGTTGTAACCTTGCAGTTCTTTTACCGGAATGCCTGCGTAATTAGCCGCAATAGCTAAATCAAGTTGCTCATCTGGGTTAACTAGAGTCAATACTGGCTTGTTAGGGATTGCTGGAATGTCGATGCCATACTTTTCTTGGTTAGCAATGACATCAGCCAAGGCAAGCAGTTTAGGTACATAGCTACTGGTCTCTTTTGGTAGATCCAAAGAGAAAAAGTCGATTGGCTTACCCAGCTTCTTGTTCTTACGGATTGCACTGTTCACACGACCACCGCCACTGTTATAGGCAGCAATGGCATGGTTCCAATCGCCATCGAAACGTCTGTTGAGATCTGATAGGAAATTCAATGCAGCATCGGTAGAAGCGGCGACATCACGACGGCCGTCGTACCAGAAGTTCTGTTCTAGCCCGTAGTCTTTGCCTGTGCCAGAAATGAATTGCCATAGACCTGCAGCGCTACCATGTGAGTAGGCAAATGCATCGAAAGAACTCTCTACAACGGGTAATAGTGCTAATTCTAGTGGTAAGCCTTTTTCTTCAATCTTAGTCGTGATCAGATAAAGAAAAGGTTCAGCACGTTGTGAGACGGTTTTGAGGTGGCTAGGGTGCTTTAGATACCAAGTTCGGTAGTAATTGACCTTCTTTTGGTCGGGGACTGCCATTTCAAGTTGCATCGCAATACGTTTCCAAACATCTTCTTGTGTTTGTGGAGTAACAGCGGGTGCTTCAACTTTTGGTTCTTCTTTGGTCGCTTCTGATGAAACGTTCGTTTGCGAAGCTTCTTTAGTCTGTGATGTGTTGGTTTGCTCGGGAGCTTGGTCTGGATTCTCTGACTGAGTTAATTGGCAACCAGAAAGTAGTAATACCAAAGCCCAGCTGTACTTAACTCGCATGTTACAGCCTTTTTAATAAACGGCTGCTGATAATACTTGCCACTCCCTATAAGTGACAAGTCTGTATTTGTTAAAATTCGTTCTTCCATGTACGTAAAGCGGTAAAAACTGATAAAGCATCAGTCTGTTCGGTGCGATTAGACACTGATTTCACGACACTTGGCTCGGTATAGCGCAAGAAAGGGTTAACTAATTTCTCTTGGCGTAAATTTGTGGGGATGGTCGGTTTATTTTGTGCTCTCAGTCGGTTAACTTGATCTCGATATTGCTGAAGGTGTTGGTTATCAGGCTCAACCGCAAGCGCGAATGCGATATTGGCCGCTGTGTACTCATGTGCACAGTAAACCTCTGTTTCTTGAGGAAGAGCGGTTACTTTATTGAGTGCATCAAACATTTGCTGTGGTGTGCCTTCCATGATTCGGCCACAGCCTGCTGAAAACAACACATCGCCACAAAATAGCTTGGCGTCACCTACATACCCTATGTGGCCAGCAGTATGCCCACTGAGTCCAAGCACAAGGAAAATTTCATCAAACAGCTCTAACTGGTCACCGTCATCAACTGGGTGGGTCAATGTCGGAATCGGTTCATTTCTTGGGCCAACGACATCAACACCGGGGAATTGTCTTACCAGTTCTGGAACGCCACCAATGTGATCGTGGTGGTGGTGTGTAATCAAGATTGCATCTAAAGTTAGCTCATGGTGTGCTAAGTACTCTAATACTGGAGTTGCATCACCAGGGTCGACGACAGCACAACGGCGATCGCTATTTTCAATCAGCCAGATGTAATTGTCATTAAATGCAGGTATGCTTTTGATATATAACATTATAGGTTCTCCAGTCACTTTTAGTGAGACAGAATAAGTGAGACAGATTATTGATGAAGCCAGCGCGTAGCAGAAAAAAGTTTGAGCGTCCCTACACTTGGGCACAGTTGCACAATGGAGAGTGGTCGAGAGAATCAATTCAAACTCGACTGGATGAGTGGTGTCCTAAGTTATTTGGTTACCACATGCTCAAACTTGGAGGCCTCAGCAGTGAGATTTCTAGCTGCACATGCAACATTCAACATCAAGTAAACCTAGATATCCAGAACCCATTACATAATGTGATAGCGGATGGCTATAATTTGCCCTTTTTAGAGAAAAGCTTCGATGTTGTGGTGTTTAGTCATCAATTAGATTATAGCAATGACCCACATAGATTATTGAGAGAAGTTGACCGAGTGATGATGGATGATGGCTATATCATCATCACAGGTTTTAACCCGTTCAGCCTAATAGGCCTTGCTAGTTTGATGCCTTGGCGTAAGAAAAGCTTGCCTTGGAGTGGCCGTATGTACACACCAAGTCGAGTAAAAGACTGGCTAGGCGTACTTAACTATGAAGTGATTCATTGTGATACTTACGCGCTGTTTCCTATGAGTAAATATCGAGCAATATGGACGTGGCTGGAGAACGGTTTGGGTGGTTGTGCATCATTTGCGGGAAGCCAATATTTTATTGTCGCTCGTAAGCGTACTTATCCACTCAAACCGATTAAGCCACATTGGCACCTCAAGCGACGTTTCTCTCCTGTAGGAGCAAGCTTCAGAACACACAGTCGCCGTACGTTGAGTTCAGCTAAAACTTCATACCCGATAAAAACAGAAAAAGCCGATTAGCAGTCGGATTCTCATTTTAAATATGGCTATGAAGCGTGTATCTAACTCAAGTGTACTAACTCAAGCAGGCCGTTAGCTTGGCTGATACCCCGTATCTTCTTGAGTTGGATTTTCAGCTGCGGTCCGTGCTAAATTATCACACATTTCGTTTTCTCTGTGTCCCGCATGTCCTTTTACCCAGCGCCAATCAACGGTGTGACGAGCCGTTTCTTTGTCAAGCCTTTGCCAAAGATCGGCGTTTTTAACTGGTTTCTTATCGGCAGTTTTCCAATCTCGTTTTTTCCAGTTATGAATCCACTGTGTAATGCCTTGACGCACGTACTGGCTGTCTGTCGTTAAAATCACAGAGCAAGGCTCCTTGAGGGTTTGTAGAGCCACGACAGCGGCGAGCATTTCCATCCGGTTATTGGTTGTTAGGGTAAAACCTTCCGCTAGTGTCTTTTCGACTTTTTTGTAACGAAGTACGATGCCGTAGCCGCCAGGACCGGGGTTGCCTAAACAAGAACCATCAGTGAAAATTTCAACTTGTTTCGTCATGATTTGATACTATTACCTCAAGCACATTATCGGCATAGTCTGACACAGTTATCCTTATGAATACCAGTAGCACCCCAGAACAAAGCGTTGACGCAGAAGCGAACGCCATGACAGAAAATGACGCGAACGCACAAAATAAGCGAATTATTGTACTCGATACCGAAACAACCGGTATGAATACAGAAGGTGGCCCTCACTACTTAGGGCATCGTATTGTCGAAATCGGTGCGGTAGAAATCATCAACCGTAAGCCGACAGGGCGTCACTTCCACGTCTACATCAAGCCAGATCGTGCGATTCAAGAAGAAGCGATTGGCGTTCATGGTATTACCGATGAATTTTTGGTTGATAAGCCAGAATACCAAGACATACATGAAGAATTTCTCGACTTTATCAAAGGCGCCGAGCTGGTGGCTCATAACGCGCCCTTCGATACAGGCTTTATGGATTATGAGTTTGAGAAGCTCAACCCTGCGATAGGTAAAACGGATGATTACTGTAAAGTTATCGATACCTTGGCGATGGCGAAAAAGATATTTCCGGGTAAAAGAAACAACCTAGATATCTTATGTGATCGTTACGGTATTGATAACTCGCACCGTACCCTCCATGGCGCATTACTCGATGCGGAGATCCTAGCCGACGTCTACTTATTGATGACGGGTGGCCAAACGTCGCTGCAATTTAACGCAGGCCAACAAGAAGGCGAAGCGGAAAGTATACGAAGAGTAGAAAGTGGTCGAAAATCCCTAAAGGTTTTACGAGCTACGGCCGATGAAGTAGAAGCGCATCAGAATCGTTTAGACCTCGTCGAGAAAAGCGGAAGCTGCCTTTGGCGTCAATAGGGAGAAAGTATGTTAAGGGTATTGGCTACCGGTTACTTATTGCTGTTAAGCTTTAGTTTGCATGCAGCAACAGAATCCGTAATGAGTTTATTGGACAACCGTTTTCGTGTTGATCCCAGTATTGAGCAAGTCACCTTTGTGATTTATCGAGCCGATAACTCTAAACCTGTCGTGTTGGTTCGCCCTGACGGCAAGAAATACTATTCGTGGCGCAATGCTGATAATGTCCGTTGGTACGAAGAGTCGTCCATGGACATTATCTCTATCGACAATCCGATGCCGGGCCCTTGGCAAGCGATTGGTAAAGTATCACCTAAAAATAACATCAAGCTCCTCTCTCATCTTGTTTTGGATGCTAATGAGTTTCCAGACAAATTGTATCAAACCGAACACATCAAATTTACGGCTCGTTTGACTTCAGACGGCAAGCCTCTTGTGCTGCGTGATTTTCTCGATCGCGTCAAACTCAAGGTGACCTTTACCAAGTTTGTCGAAAATGAAGAATCGTTAGTCAGAGAAGCACGCCCTGTGCCTGTTGTGATGGGCGAATTTTCCGACGATGGGGCTGAATTTGACGAAAAATCCGGAGATGGCGTGTTCACTGTGTCGTTACCGATTGATATTGAGCCTGGTAAATATCGAGCTCGTATTACCTCGGGCAATGGTGTGTTTTTGAGAGCGCAAGAGCAAGAGGTATTAGTGTATCCAACGCCAATCATCACAACCTTTATACAGTCCCGTAAAGAGGGTTTACCTCACACCATCGTGGTGTCTGGTGAACAGGGCATGATTGCGCCGAGTTCATTAGCGGCTCATGTTGAGCACAAGGCTCCTGATGAGTACGTGATCTACCGACAAGGCCGATCTGAAATCGATGCGATGAAAGTATCTTTAGAGATGCCATACAACAGTGACTTGGGGATTTATAATTGGTCGGGCATGGTTTATGCCACCGATGCATCCAGTCAACGTCCACTCGTCTTTCCAATTTCTGAGCAGTCTTATAGTGTTGTCGAAGATATTGATTTAGCGGAGTCTCGGCGCCTTCAAGAAGAAGCTCTCGCCGAACAGAAGCGTATCGCCAATGAGTTAATGATACTGAAGAAGCGCGAAGCTGATAAGCAGCGTAGTATGATCATTATCGCGGTGGGTAATGTGGTCGTGATTTTATTGGGTTTATTGATTTGGTTTGTGGTTCGTAAGGTCAAAGCGAAGAAAAAAGCGTTACCAGAGATGCAGCTTAAAGCGCCAAAGTAACTCGCTTAGATGATTAGGTTGTCTGGAGAGAATAAGTCTCTAGAGACAAATCATTAGAATTTGTGACAACGATTCATGAACAAAAAAACGGGACTTCTAGGAGTCCCGTTTTCGTTTCTATTTGCAGAACCTAGGCTACGTTATCAATCGATTGGCCTGGATATTGTGGCTTTGCTGCTAGCTCCTCTGGAGAGAAGTCATCAACATTAATCGTGTACAGTCTGTGTTCCTCCGCACTGACAAGTAATGCAGCTTCTTTCTCCGTTAAGATGCCTTTTTCAAGCCCTAGTTGAGCGACAAGGTCTAGTCGTAAGAAAGCACGTTTTTGATGCGTCTCTTTACAAACCTTATCGAACAAAGGTTCAGCTTGAAGAATCACTTCCAGTGCTTTCTCTATTTTACCAACAGGGTTGTATTGCGTGTCCGCCAAGTATTGGCCACGACCGATGCGTGAACGTGTTTCGCTTGGTGTTTGTAGGATGTGCGCGACTTGGCTATCCAGTTTGTCGTTTGGTGCGCGACGGATACGGCCAAATGGCATTAACACAACACGAAGTAGACGACCAATCACAGGGTTAGGGAAGTTCGCCAAGAACTCATCAATCGCCACTTCAGTCTGACGTAAGCTATCTTGCATACCCCAATGTACTAGCGGTAGATCCTCAGCGTGGCTGCCTTCACTTTCAAAACGCTTAAGTGTTGCAGACCCTAAGTACAGTTGACTCAGGATGTCGCCCAGTCTTGCAGATAGACGCTCTCTACGTTTCAAAGAACCCCCTAGTACTGCCATTGAAATATCAGACAGTAGCGCTAGGTTAGCGCTGTAGCGGTTTAATTTTTGGTAATAGCGTTGTGTTTGTTTGTCGGTTTTATTCGCTGGTGTTGGCGTATCAGAACCACGACCATCGGTTAAACCAAACCACAAACTGCGAACGAGGTTACTGAGCGTAAAGCTAACGTGTCCAGCTAACGCAGAATCAAACTTATCCAGTGCATCGCTGCTTTCAGAATAAGCCGCTTCCATTTCGCTTAGAACATAAGGGTGACAACGAATCGCGCCCTGACCGTAGATGATCATTGAACGAGTCAGGATGTTTGCGCCTTCAACCGTTATTGCGATGGGTGAACCTTGGTAACCACGAGCTAAGAAGTTTGATGGGCCCAAGCAAATACCTTTACCACCGACGATATCCATCGCGTCGATGATGCTGCGTTGGCCACGGTGCGTACAGTGGTACTTAACGATGGCTGATACAACAGAAGGCTTTTCGCCAAGGTCGATACCCGCAACGGTTAGGTTACTCGCTGCATCCATTACGTAAGCATTACCCGCTAGGCGTGCAAGTGGCTCTTCAACCCCTTCCATACGACCTATAGGCTGTTTGAATTGACGACGAATACGAGCGTAAGCGCCGGTTGCGAGTGCTGCAGATTTGATGCCACCTGTTGAGTTTGAAGGCAGTGTGATTCCACGACCCACCGACAGGCATTCAACCAGCATACGCCAACCTTGGCCAGCCATTTTCTGGCCACCAATGATGAAATCGATAGGGACGAAGAGATCGTTACCTTGAGTTGGACCATTTTGGAAAGGCACGTTGAGTGGGAAGTGGCGGTTGCCAATCTCAACGCCCTTTAAATCGGTTGGGATAAGTGCACACGTGATACCAAGATCTTTTTGGTCACCCAGTAGGCCATCCGGGTCACGAAGTTTAAAAGCTAAACCTAAAACAGTCGCAACAGGTGCGAGAGTGATATAACGCTTGTTCCAAGTTAGGCGCATGCCCAATACTTCTTCGCCTTGCCATTCACCTTTACATACCACGCCGTAATCAGGGATTGAACCTGCATCTGAGCCGGCTTCTGGACTCGTTAGGGCAAAACAAGGGATCTCTTTACCTTCGGCTAGGCGCGGCAGGTAATGGTTTCTTTGTTCTTCTGTTCCGTAGTGTTGTAACAGCTCACCCGGGCCTAACGAGTTAGGTACGCCAACCGTTGATGACAGCACGCTAGAAACACCCGTTAGCTTCTGTAGAACCAGAGATTGAGCGTAAGCTGAGAATTCTAAACCGCCGTATTTTTTCTTGATGATCATGGCGAAGAATTTGTGGTCTTTCAGGTATTGCCATACTTCTGGCGGCAAATCAGCAAGTTCATGTGTCACTTGGTAATCATTGACCATTTCACACACTTCATTGACTGGGCCATCTAAAAATGCTTGTTCCGCTTCAGAGAGCTTCGGATCAGCAATGTTCTGCAGCTTCTTCCACTCAGGCTTGCCTTTGAACAGTTCTGCTTCCCACCATACTGTGCCTGCTTCTAATGCTTCTTTTTCTGTCTGAGACATCGCCGGTAGAACTTTCTTAAATAAAGAGAGTGCTTTTTGACTGATTAGGGTTTGGCGAATTGTTGGGACAGCAAAAATCGCAACCGCTAAGAGATAGCAAAGCCAGCCAATGACAGCGACGCCACCAAACAATGTCAATGCTACCATCGCGCCAGTTAAGACGATTAATGCACGTACCAGACTAACTCTATGGTAAAGGCAGGCACCTAAGATGGCTGTAAAGCCGAGTAGGGAGAGCAATATGTTCATGAACGATTTCCTTTTCAGAGATCACTTATTGTTATTAAGTTTAGGTAAGAGGTCTAACCAGTCAAGTGTAAACAGAATATTAAATATTTGTAAAACTCCAAAGTGGATAAAAAGTGATCTTAATAGAGTTAAAATTCTAATTGTGAGAGGTCGGTGGTGAATGTTTGGACGAATTGACAGGGACAAGTTAATAAAGGTGGCAATCTTTGGGCTTAAGTGTCGACACAATTTCATGTTTGTGGGTAAACTCAGGTAAAAGAGGGAAAACCCCTCAGCTCTCATTTCACGTACCTTAAGCTGCGTAAATAAATATAAGAGATAAGCCTTATGTACCAAGACCTAATCAAAAGTGAATTGAACGAAGCGGCAGACGTTCTGAACAAGTTCTTGAGTGATGACCATAACATCGCTCAAATTGAAGCGGCGGCAAAAATGATTGCTGACTCATTCAAGCAAGAAGGGAAAGTGCTTTCCTGTGGGAACGGTGGTTCACACTGTGATGCGATGCACTTTGCGGAAGAGCTTACTGGTCGATACCGTGAAAATCGCCCTGGTTTCGCTGGCATTGCGATTTCAGATCCTAGCCATTTATCTTGTGTGAGTAACGATTTTGGCTACGATCACGTGTTTTCTCGTTACGTAGAAGCGGTAGGTCGTAAAGGCGATGTGTTGTTTGGTTTGTCGACTTCGGGTAATTCCAGCAATATTTTAAAAGCGATTGAAGCTGCTCAAGCGAAAGGTATGAAAACCATCGCGCTAACCGGGAAAGATGGCGGAAAGATGGCTGGTTGTGCCGATATCGAAATCCGAGTGCCACATTTTGGTTATGCTGACCGAATTCAAGAGGTTCACATTAAGATCATCCACATTGTGATTCAACTTGTAGAAAAAGAAATGGAATAACAGTTTACAGACATTGGAGCCTAGCATAGGCTTCGCTGGTTTTAATAGGGAGTAGATTAGACCATGTGTGAATTGCTCGGTATGAGCGCGAATGTACCAACAGATATTTGTTTTAGCTTTACTGGTCTAATGCAACGTGGAGGCAATACTGGCCCACACCGTGATGGCTGGGGTATTACTTTCTATGAAGGAAAGGGTTTTCGTACATTTAAAGATCCTACCCCGAGCTGTGAATCTAAAATCGCTGAGTTGGTTCAAAACTACCCAATTAAAAGCCAAGCTGTTGTCAGTCATATCCGTCAGGCCAATCGTGGTGGTGTCAATTTAGAAAACACTCACCCTTTTACCCGTGAGCTTTGGGGGCGATACTGGACCTTTGCTCATAATGGTCAATTAACGGATTATGATGATCTGGTGAGTGGGCGTTTTAGACCCGTCGGTGAAACGGACAGTGAACTCTCTTTCTGTTGGCTACTCAAACAACTTGAAGAGCGTTTCCCTGAGCCGCCTCAAGACATGGAAGGCATGTTCCGCTTCTTTGCTGAGTGCTGTGAGAAGTTACGAGAGAAAGGCGTTTTCAATATGCTGTTAAGTGATGGCGAGTACGTCATGACTTACTGTACCAACCATTTGTATTGGATAACAAGACGTGCACCTTTTGGTAAAGCGAGCTTAATTGATGAAGACGTTGAAATTAATTTCCAAGAAGAGACCACGCCGAATGATGTGGTGACTGTCGTCGCAACTCAACCTCTTACGGATAACGAAGAGTGGTTTAGAATGAAGCCGGGCGAGTACGCATTGTTTCATTTTGGTGAACTGATCAGCAACAATCATCACGTGCTGGAAGATGTTGCTTATGCGCCGAAAAAGGTCGCGAGCCAAGCGCCAACTGAACCATTGAGCTAATCGTCGCGAATAGCGTTATTTGATCCGCACAAAAGAAAGGCCGTTTACTTTACTCATAAGTCAGTAAGCGGCCTTTTTGTTTCTTAGTTATTGACTTGTGAGAGTCGTCTGATGAATTACTCTTCTGCGTAACCGTGCTTGCCCAACACGTTGCCGTCTAAGACTGCTTGTCCGTTTACCATTGATAAACGATCTTCGATGAACCACTTACAGGCCATAGGGTAAATGTTGTGTTCTTGAGTAAGCACACGGCTAGCTAACATGTCAGCATCATCATCTTCAAATACTGGAACCTTAGCTTGTAAGATCACCGGGCCACCATCAAGTTCCTCAGTAACAAAGTGAACGCTGGTACCGTGTTCTTTGTCTTGGGCGTCAATAGCACGCTGGTGGGTGTGTAAGCCCGGGTATTTAGGTAACAGAGAAGGGTGGATGTTGACCATCTTCCCAGCATAGTGACGAACAAACTCTGAACTTAGGATACGCATGTAGCCAGCGAGTACGATTAAATCTGGCTGGTAAGCATCGATCTTAATCATCAGTTCATGATCAAATTCTTCCCGGGAGTTAAATTCTTTTGGATTCACCGAGTGAGCGTCAACACCCGCTGATTTTGCTCGCTCTAGACCAAAAGCATCCGTTTTATTTGAGAAAACGGCCTTAACGGAGGCGTCAATCGTATGGTTATTACAGGCATCCAAAATGGCTTGCAAGTTACTTCCGCTTCCTGAGACTAAAACGACGATGTTTTTCTGAGGGTGACTGTTATTCATAGAATGGCTGTTCTTCATAGACTGGAAAATGCAATTGATTAACTAAAAGTATTTACAATTTACCTACATAAACTAAGGCTTTCTGCGGGCTAAATAGCAAAATGAGGACCATTAGGTCCTCATTGATTAACTAAGTAAGTGAGCGTATCACTTATTTGATTTCAACTTGCTCTTCACCCGCTTCTGCGTTTGCGATCTCACCGATAACCCAGGCGTTTTCGCCTTCAGCTTTCAGTAGTTCAACAGCAGCGTCTGCTTGAGCTTTAGGTAGAGCAACAACTAGGCCAACACCACAGTTGAAAGTGCGGTACATTTCGAATGTCTCCACGTTACCTTTCTCTTGTAGCCAACTGAAGATAGCAGGCCATTCCCAGCTCTTACCATCAATGACGGCTTTAGTACCTTCAGGAAGTACGCGTGGGATGTTCTCCCAGAAACCACCACCTGTGATGTGCGAGATAGCATGAATGTCATGCTCAGCAATCATCTTAAGCGCTGATTTGATGTAAATCTTAGTGGGTTCGAGTAGGTGTTCACCGATAGTGCGACCTTCTAGTTCTTCATTCTTATCAGCACCAGAAACTTCTAGAACTTTACGAATCAAAGAGTAGCCGTTTGAGTGTGGACCACTTGATCCAACAGCGATAAGTGCGTCGCCTGCTGCTACTTTAGTGCCATCAATGATGTCTGCTTTTTCTACAACACCAACACAGAAGCCCGCTACGTCGTAGTCGTCGCCCTCATACATGCCTGGCATTTCAGCCGTTTCACCGCCGATTAGTGCACAACCAGCTTGAACACAACCTTCAGCGATACCAGAAACAACGTCTGCTGCTGTGTCTACATCGAGCTTACCTGTTGCGTAGTAGTCTAGGAAGAATAGCGGCTCACCACCTTGAACGATTAGGTCGTTCACACACATTGCCACTAGGTCGATACCAATGGTGTCGTGTTTTTTCAGATCCAAAGCAAGGCGAAGTTTAGTACCAACACCATCAGTACCTGAAACAAGTACCGGCTCTTTGTATTTCGTTGGAAGTTCACATAGGGCGCCAAAGCCACCAATACCGCCCATTACTTCAGGGCGACGAGTGCGTTTAACGGCACCTTTAATACGGTCTACTAGTGCATTACCTGCGTCGATATCAACGCCTGCGTCTTTGTAGCTTAGAGAAGAAGTATTACCACTCACGGGATAGTCCTCGAACTTAAGTTGGATGTGAAAACGGCGTTATTCTAACAGGGCTTGTTTATGAAGAGCAAACGTTTGCGCGGTTTTTTTTATTAGAATAAAGATTCTGAAATAACCACAAAGTTCGTGTACAATCTACAGGTTTGTTTAAATATTGCCGGAGTTGGAAATGAAAGTTGTTGAAGTGAAACACCCGCTAGTAAAACATAAAATTGGCCTGATGCGTGAAGGTGAGATTAGCACTAAGCGTTTTCGTGAGCTAGCGACAGAAGTGGGTAGCCTTCTAACATACGAAGCGACATCAGACTTTGAGACTGAGCGTGTAACTATTAATGGTTGGAACGGTCCAGTTGAAGTTGACCAAGTTAAAGGTAAAAAAGTAACAGTAGTGCCAATCCTACGTGCTGGTCTAGGCATGATGGACGGCGTTCTAGAGCACATTCCAAGTGCCCGTATCAGCGTTGTTGGTGTTTACCGTGACGAAGAAACACTTGAACCAGTACCATACTTCAACAAGCTTGCATCTAATATCGAGGAGCGCATTGCTCTTGTGGTAGACCCAATGCTTGCAACAGGTGGTTCTATGATCGCAACGATTGACTTAATGAAAGAGAAAGGTTGTAAGCACTTTAAGATTCTTGTACTTGTAGCGGCTCCTGAAGGTATTGCCGCTCTAGAAAAAGCGCACCCAGACGTAGAGCTTTACACGGCTGCAATTGATGAGAAGCTCAACGACAAGGGTTACATCGTTCCAGGTCTTGGCGATGCTGGTGATAAGATCTTCGGTACTAAGTAATTCGGTTTCAGCTTAAGTCACTCTAAACCGTTTCTTAACTCGCTGAATTAGCCGTATTAATAAAAAGGGAGAGCATTCGGTGCTCTCCCTTTTTGATCTCGTTGGCTTGCGATTCTTTTGAATCTAGCTTTACCGATTGCTTAATCGATTTGAGCTTTGTCTACCACAGTGTTGTCGCCTAGCTCTTCAGGAAGGACTAGGTTCAGTAGAATTGCCACGATGCCACACAAGCTTACGCCTTGTAGGCTGAAGTCACCGATACCAAAGGCCATGCCGCCAATACCAAAGACTAAAGTAATACCCACAATCACAAGGTTACGTGATTTATGCAGGTCTACATTGTTCTTGATGAGAGTATTGAGCCCAACTGTTGCGATTGAACCAAACAGCAGAATCATGATGCCGCCCATCACTGGAACTGGAATCGTTTGAAGTAGTGCGCCTAGCTTACCAACCAAGGCTAAAACAATGGCCGTAACGGCAGCCCAAGTCATGATCACTGGGTTAAATGCTTTCGTTAGCATTACCGCACCTGTTACTTCACTGTACGTTGTATTTGGTGGCGCGCCCAGCATAGAAGCCGCAATCGTAGCGACACCGTCGCCAGTGATGGTGCGGTGTAAACCTGGTTTTTTAAGGTAGTCTTTGCCAGTTACGTTAGAGATAGCAAGCATGTCGCCAACGTGTTCAACGGCCGGTGCAATGGCGACAAATACCATAAAGAAGATAGCGTTGATGTTGAACTCAGGTGTTGTGAAGTTTGGTAGTGCTAACCAAGATGCTTGAGCCACGGGGGTGAAGTCTACTGCACCATATATCAGGCTGGTGATATAACCCGCAACAATACCGCCGAAGATAGGCAGCAGTTTAAGGAAGCCTTTTGAAAACACACTGATGACAATCGTCACTAACAATGAAATAGATGAAATCCACAATGCAGCATCTGCATCGATAAGCTGAACTGCACCGTCGCCTGTTTTACCTAGCGCCATGTTTACTGCAACAGGCGCAAGACCTAAACCGATAACCATGATGACAGGGCCAACCACGACGGGTGGAAGCAGTTTATGAATGAAGGCAACGCCTCGTACTTTTATCAATGCGCCCATTAATACATACACAACTCCTGCCGCCATAAGGCCACCCATGGTTGCTCCTACACCCCAAGTCTGAATTCCGAACATGATAGGTGCGATGAAGGCGAAAGAAGACGCTAAGAAGATTGGCACTGAACGGCGTGTAATAAGTTGGAATATAAGGGTACCGATACCCGCGCCAAAGAGTGCAACGTTAGGATCAAGCCCTGTCAGTAGCGGCACTAATACAAGTGCACCAAAAGCTACAAACAGCATTTGCGCACCTTGCAAAGCATTTTTCATGTTAAATCCTTAAAAATGGTCGTTATATGAAAGTCGAAAAATAAAATTCGCAGGATTCTATCACTTGGCAAACGATTGCTACACTAGATAGATCAAATTTATTTATCTTAGTGATGTTTGTTGCTATCAAAATAAGAAGAAATTCAGTTTACAAGTAAACGATTTATCATGGTTAGGTGATATTTTATGGTTATTAAACACAGTGGGGGTTATCGACCTTGCCCCTCAATCCATAGTTGCTTATCATCAAGGCACAAGATTTGAATATTAGGATCAGTATGCGCTACATAGCATTGTTGTTCATGGCATTATTAGCCTCTCCGAGCTATGCCTTAACTCAAGTAGATATCTTTAGTGTTGAGGTTGCGATTGACGCTAGAGGTAAACAGTCAGAGCAAGTGGCAAGAAATACTGGCATGGAGCAGGTATTGATACGTGCGACTGGCCAAACCGATGTCGCTTCGAATGAGACTATTCAAAAGGCGATGCGTAAGAGTGCGCAGTACATGTCTCAAATGAGTTTTGGTGAAAGTAATGGTCAATCAACATTACGCATGCGTTTTAATGCTGCTCAAATCCGCTCATTATTAACTCAAGCGCAATTGCCATATTGGCCTGATACTCGTTCAGACATCCTAGTTTGGTTGATAGAAGAAGATAACTACGACAAGAATATAGTATGGGAGCATACTAATTCGCAGTTAGCCGCGGGCTTACAAATAAACGCCAAAGAACGTGGATTACCCCTGACGCTACCTGTTGGCGATTTTGACGATATCACGGGCATTGAGATCTCTGATCTATGGGGAAATTTTGTTACGCCGATCAGTAAAGCGAGTCAACGTTACTCTGTTGATGCTGTACTTGTTGTGAAGGCTCAATCTTCTGGATTACGTTGGACTTTATATGATCAAAAGCCAAGCCAGTTGTCGAGTGCACCAGCTTCACCTGTGACTGGTTCGATATCGGGTAACAGTGCTACGGGTTCTAAGAAGCTGGTTGATCAAATTAGTAATTACTATGCAGGTAAAAGTGCCGTTACCGTAGCAAGTGAATCTTCAGAGTCTATCCTAACGCAGTTTATTAGCCTGAATAACGCCCAGGATTTTTTCCAATTGGAGAATGCGCTTAAGCGTCTAAACTCAGTAGCAAGCCTAGATATTCTGAAAATTCAAAGCAATGAAGTCACTTTCCAAATACACTTACTATCAACTCAACAAGAGTTTGAGCAAGAAGTGGAAAGCATTCGACAGGTTGCAAAAGTTGAAGAGTCTTACATTGAACCTGAAGTTAGCCCTGAATTTGAAACGCAAGACAACGCTATGTCTGTAGGTGATGATTCAGCAAGCGCTGTTGATACTGAAGGCGAGGGAAGTGAGATTGACTCAAGCGTTCAAGTGATTAAAGGCAGCGAGCTTTCTACGGATGCTGAGCTAACAAGCACGACTGATGCGACGCTAGACGAATCTGGTGAAGAAGCACTCATCATCACGGCTCCAGTGCACGCTAAGCCAAGCTTGGTCTACGAATGGGTTCGTTCGTAATTGTCTACTGACATCACTGATTAAATCGAAACATTAAAAAAGCCCTGCAAGAGCGATCCTGCAGGGCTTTTTGTTTATCTAACGTCAGTTCAAGAATAACGAATCAATATTACTGCTCGAATTTCGCTTTCTCTTTCTTTTCTACTTCAGAAAGGCGCTTCAGCTTGATGCCCAACTCTTTGGCACGAAAACGAGTAAATAAGATATTACCCGCAAAGCCTAATGTCGTCAGAAGCAGCTCTACAGCCGCTAGCAAGCGTTCACCACCGTCTATATACAAGATGGTTAATGCGTGCAGGAAGTAGAGCATCAGGACGAAGTTCGCCCAAGCATGCGTGTAAGGTTTACCTGCTAGAATGCCCGGTAATGGCAGCAATAGCGGTACCGCCCAAGCAATCGCAAGTGTGGTGTTACTCAGGTGTGGATGCGGGGACAGTGTCACCTGCCACGCCACAACCCAACCTAATAGTAATAAGTTGCCAGCTAAAGCAAGGTAGCGGAATAACTTTGTCTTGGGAGACATAGCCCTCTCAGCCATATACATCATTGAGAAATTCCCTTCTGGTTGATGGCGATGCGCGCTAAGCGCTTGCCTAGGTTTTGAGCCAGTTCAATCTCTTCTTTGCTTAACGATGGCGCTTCTCCTGTACTGCTTGCACCGTAAGGTGTGCCACCGGTTTGAGTGTTATGCAGCGCAGGTTCAGAGTAGGGGATTCCCACCACCAGCATACCATGGTGAAGCAGTGGCAACATCATACTTTGCTGTGTGGTTTCTTGACCGCCATGCAGTGACGAAGACGAAGTAAACACACAGGCAGGCTTATCGATAAGGTCACCATTGACCCATAATGATGTGGTGCTATCCCAAAAGTGCTTCATAGGCCCGGCCATATTACCAAACCAAACTGGACTACCTAGCGCTAAACCATTACAAGAACGGAGTTCTTGCAACGTTGCGATAGGATCGGTTGGTTGATAACGCGAATCAGCCTGCTCTTCTACCGTGTACACATCGTTCACCGTTCTTAACATGGCTTCGCAGCTCGGGATAGATTCAACCCCTCGCGCAATCTGCCTGGCTAGAGCTTGTGTGTTGCCGTGGCGACTGTAGTAGAGAACAAGAATATTAATGCTCATATTGGATTACAGGATCTCTAGCACTTGCTCTGGTGGACGACCAATTTTTGCTTTGTTGTTCGCGACAACGACTGGGCGTTCAAACAGCTTTGGATTTGTCGCCATTGCTGAGAAAAGGTTTTCATCAGTAACCGATGCATCACCAAGGTTTGCTTCTTTGTAATCCGCTTCTTTGGTGCGCATCATCTCGCGAACACTGTCAAAACCAAGCTGAGTGAAAAGCACTTTTAGTTGCTCGACAGTTAAAGGTGTGTCTAGGTACTTGATAACCTCTGGCTGTACGCCTTTTGCTTCAAGCAGTTCGAGAGTTTGACGGCTCTTTGAGCAACGTGGATTATGATAAATCACGACAGACATGGTTCTTCCTCACTATTATTTTTTGATTTAATTCGTCGATAGAAGCCACTCGAGCGGCTTCATTGTATTTGTTGAGCTTGCTTTTTATTTCGGTAGCGAGTCTTTGCTAGCAAATCAAAATTTACTGCAGCGACAAGAAGCGTTCCCGCTGAATCATCAGTTGGTCAATTCGAGCATCGTAACGTGCTTGCTTTAAACTTCCGAGCTCTGCGATTTGGCTTGCTTGCGTATAGTACTGAATCGCTTTGTTCCAGTTGGCTCGTAGTGCCAAAATCTCTGCACGAGCGGCGAGCTCTTCGTCGCTATTACCCAGGCTAGTACTTACTTTTGAAAGCAGATGCCAGCCATTGACGTCGTTCGGGTTATCGTGTGTGTAACGCTGTAATACACGAACAGCTTCTTGTAGGTTTTCATTCTCGAGCAATGCATTGGCGTAGTTAATGGTTAGAACTGGGTTGTTTGGCTGACGAACCAGTGCAGATTTAAGTTCTTTAATCGCAGTCTCAGGTTGCTTCTGTTCAATATGCAGATCCGAGATCGCATCTAAATAAAATAGGTTAGTCGGATCGCTATTCATTAGCTTTGTCAGAATAGGCTCGGCTTTATCTAGCTTTTTCGAATCTAGGTAAACCAGTGCTTGGCCATACTCTAGTGATGGCACTATAGCTTTAGGTGCTTTCTTCAGTTGGCGCTCAAACCAATCTAGAGCCGCATCATTATTGATACCCGCATAACGCGCGACAATGCGAGATCTCGCTAGATGGTAATCTAATGATGGAGCCAGTTTTAGCGGTGGATAACTGCGAGCTCGGGCACGAGAATCTGTAATTCGGTCTTGAGGTAATGGGTGAGTCAGCAACATGGGTGGTGGTGTACTGGCATAGCGGTATTCGTCAGCCAAACGGCCAAAGAAACGTGGCATAGCATTCACATCGAAACCAGCTTTTGCTAGCGTGTTGATACCAAAACGATCGGCTTCTTTTTCATTGCTACGGGTGTAGTTGATTTGGCTTTGCATGTTGCCCGCAGTTGTTGCGGTTAACGCAGCAATTCCTGCTTCGGGTGCTGCGATAGCCAGTAGTACAGAGGCGGCAAGTGCTGCGATGGTCGCTGGAGTACGACGAGCTTGGCCTTCCATGCTGCGTGCTAAGTGGCGCTGGGTTACGTGTGCGATCTCGTGCGCTAATACCGAAGCAAGTTCGCTTTCTGATTGTGCATGCAGAAATAACCCAGAGTGCAATGCAACATAACCACCAAAGAATGCGAAGGCATTGATATTGCGATCACGGATCATAAAGAATTGAAAAGGTGTTTTTACATCATTAGCGTTCGCGACTAGGCGATGGCCCAGTGTATCAATGTATTGGTTTAGAACCGGGTCATTGACGATAGGCTGGCTGTTTCTGATGATGCGCATGTAGGCATCACCATAGATAAGTTCTTGATCGATAGTGAGTGTACCGCCAGCAGCAGTGCCGATATCCGGTAGCTCTAAACTATTGGTATTTGCTAACGTTGGGGTACCTAATGTTGCTGCGATGCATAAGCAAGCAATTGAGCGAGCGCGTTTAAACATATTAGTCAGTAATACTCCGTTTCTTCTGACAGTAAGACAAGTGCAATGCAAATTGGTTCTGTATCCGATTTAACCTTTACCAAGCGCGTGCGCTATCATGAAGGAAGATGAATCAATGATGGCACGTTTTTAAAAACAGATTACAATATGCCTCTTATAATAAGCATCGAGTCCAAGAATGACACCTAATATTCTAGATTTACGCCAAGAGCGCTGTCCAATGGCGTTATTATTAGCCAAGCGTCACAGTGTAAAGTTAGAAGTAGGACAATCATTGTCAATTTACGTCTCTGATAACAGCTCGATGAAAGATATTGTGAGCTTTTTATCTCAGCACGCCTACGTTGTAATTACTGAGGCTTGCTCTAGCTACCATCACCTCCTCGTTACTAAAAAGGAATTGCAATCAAATGCTTGAAATGGTTAATCGTTGGTATAAACGACGTTTCTCTGATCCCCATGCCGTCAGTTTGGTTGCCATCATTCTATTCGGCTTTATTACTATCTACTTCTTTGGTCATTTAATCGCTCCGTTATTGGTCGCGATTGTGTTGGCTTACTTGTTAGAGTGGCCAGTAACTCAGCTTCAGAGACTAGGGGTTCCCCGAACGCCTTCTGTGATGCTGGTGATCTTGATGTTCTTTAGTTTAATGTTGCTTGCGCTATTTGGCCTAGTGCCAACCATTTGGGGGCAAGTTGGTAACCTTATTAATGATATCCCAAGTATGTATGGCGGCTTACAAAAGTTCATCTCGACGATTCCTGAACGTTACCCTGAGTTAGCAAACTTGCAGATTGTTGAATCCGTCATGTCGAATGCGAAGAATAAAGCACTAGGCTTTGGGGAAAGCGTTGTTAAAGGTTCTGTTGCTTCTCTTGTCAGTCTAGCCACGCTTGCGGTTTACTTGATTCTTGTGCCTTTGCTTATCTTCTTCTTACTAAAAGATAAAGAAGAGATGATTGGTATGGCGAGTGGTGTACTACCTAAAAACCGTCGTTTAGCGACCAAGGTTTGGGTAGAGATGAACCAACAGATTTCGAACTATATTCGTGGCAAAGTAGTTGAAATTTTAATCGTCGGCGGTGTCAGTTACGTCACCTTTGCGATCCTAGATTTACGTTATTCAACACTGCTAGCCGTGGCGGTTGGCTTATCAGTATTGATCCCGTATATCGGTGCGGCAGCGGTAACGGTGCCCGTAGCGATTGTTGGCCTGTTCCAATGGGGGCTTGAGCCTCAATTCTACTGGTTGTTGCTGGCTTACGGCATTATTCAGGCACTAGATGGCAACGTGTTAGTACCCGTTCTGTTCTCTGAAGCGGTGAATCTACACCCTGTTGCGATTATTGTGGCTGTATTGGTGTTTGGTGGTTTATGGGGATTCTGGGGTGTGTTCTTTGCTATTCCATTGGCAACGTTAGTGAAAGCGGTTTGGAATGCCTTACCGAGTCATGCGTTGGACGATGATCCTGAGCACTCACACTAACTAAGTTCTTAGTGTAAACACTACAAATACCCATTACAAAAAAAGCCAAATCTTAATGAGATTTGGCCTTTTTGATTTATTCTTTTGCTACGGTGCATTGGGTTAAGAAGCTCATTTTAACTTAGCGCTTTTAACCGAAACAGAGCATTAAGCTTCTTGATTGAAGTACTCTAGAACCACTTCGTGGTGAGTTTTAGTTTTGAACTTGTTGAAGACGTGTTCAATTTGACCTTCTTCATCAATTAGGAAGCTAATACGGTGCAGACCATCGTATACTTTGCCCATGAATTTCTTTTCACCCCAAACGCCAAACTGCTCAGCAACGCTGTGGTCTTCGTCAGACAACAGGGTGAAGTTCAGAGATTTTTTCGCAACGAAGTTTGGTAGACGTTTTACTGGATCAACACTCACACCTAAAACAACCACATTCAGGTCATCAAGCTGTGCTTTGATATCACGCAGGCCTTCCGCTTGCACAATACAACCTGGAGTCATTGCTTTTGGGTAAAAGTAGAAAAGTACTTTTTTACCTTTGAAGTCACCAAGAGATACGATATTGCCATCTTGATCTGGAAGAGAAAAAGCAGGTGCTGGAACACCAGCCGTTAGCGTATTCATGATATTTCCTTTTTAAAGACTGTTTTTGATAAAGTTGAGCGAGCCTTGTACGGATAGGCTCTGACACAGCGAATTGAATTCTTCTTGTAGCTGCATCAAATTACATTCTGACTGCACAGAAGCGGTAATTGAGATATGGAACTGGTCGCTATCGAACTGAACCTTGGATTTATTGATGGTTTGTGCGCTAAGCGAGTCGAGGCCGATGTTTCGGTCCGCGAAGAATTGAGTGAACTGCTCGGTAAGTCCAAGCTTGTCGTCTGACTCAACGAATACCTCTAGCGTGTATGAGTTCTCAATAATATCATGAGGAGAAGTGCGCTTCATAATCGTAATTAAGTCGTGCTCTTGACCAAGCAAGGGCAGGGTCGTTTCAACGCGGGTAATGTTGTTTGCCTTTCCAGACAGTAGCATGATAAGCGTAAATTCTTCGCCAAACATAGCGATACGGCTATCAATAATGTTACAGCCTGATTGGGTGACTAAATGAACCACTTGGTTGCATACACCTGGGCGATCAGTGCCCACAGCTGTGATTACTAGATGTTGAGTCATAAAATCACGTCTCTAAATATTCCGTTGATGTTTGCATGTTAGCACAGTTAGCCAGAGGAATAAGCGTATGGGCGGGGCTTTTTATTAGGCATCTTGCGTCCTACTGGCAACAAATGATTGGAATATCGAGAGCGTTAAAATTGAGATGGCAGAGTGAGACCACAGCTTACTTGCTACTGACATCCGGCGATAGGCTTTCCGATAGATTGAGCGCAGGTTGCCCAAATTTCAGGTATAACGCCGTTAGAAGTCGTTTTACCTCAAACATACGACAATATTTACTGCAGATGTTGCCGCTAAGCCACTTTAATGTCTTGTGTTTATTGATTGGCTTACAGTAACATGCAAAAAGAATAAATTAAGGGAGATAGACATGTTTTCAGGAAGTATCGTTGCGCTAGTTACGCCATTTAATACAGATGGTGAAGTGGATTTCGACAGCCTTAAAAAGTTAGTTGAGCACCATGTTGCTGCAGGTAGTGATGGTCTGGTTGCGGTTGGCACAACTGGTGAGTCTTCAACACTCACAATTGAAGAGCATGTCAAAGTCGTCAATAAGATCGTTGAATTTGCTGATGGTCGTATTCCTGTTATTGCTGGTACGGGTGCAAACGCAACTCACGAGTCAGTGCTATTCAGCCGTTTATTAAATGGTTCTGGCATTGCCGGTTGTTTGAGTGTGACACCTTACTACAACAAACCGACTCAAGAAGGTTTGTACCAGCACTATAAAGCGATTGCTGAAGTCAGTGACGTTCCTCAGATTCTCTACAATGTACCGGGCCGAACTGCCGTTGACTTGTTACCAGAAACGGTTGCTCGCCTTGCTGAGATCGAAAATATCGTTGCACTTAAAGATGCGACGGGTGATCTCGACAGAATTGCAATTCACCGTGAACTTTGTGGCGAAGACTTTATCTTACTAAGTGGTGATGACTTAACAGGTTTAGAATTTGTGAAGCTTGGTGGCGACGGCGTGATCTCTGTAACCAACAATGTTGCAGCCGCTGATATGGCAACTATGTTCAAACTAGCGAAACAAGGTAAGTTTGAAGAAGCAGAAGCGATCAATGAACGTTTGATGCCTCTACATAAGAATTTGTTCGTTGAGTCTAACCCTATTCCCGTAAAATGGGCGGTTCATAAAATGGGTCTGATTGCTGAAGGTGGCTTACGTCTACCGCTGACTGAACTGTCAGAACCAGCTCAACCTGTTGTTGCTCAAGCAATGACTGAAGCGTGTATTTACTAAAACGTATGAAGTAATGCCGAAGCGAACCTTCGGCATTTAGGAGTATAAATGAAGTATTCTCACCAGCTAGTGATTGGGTCACTGGCTGTTTTTGTTCTTACAGCATGTTCTGGCAGTCCGACTCAACGTCGGCAGGCCAAAGATGATTTCGAATACTTAGAAACACCTGAGTTTTCACAATGGCAATTGCCAGAAGATGCTCAGCCTCAGTTCTACCCAAATTTTGACATTCCAAGCGGCGAATTTAGTGGTGGTACAGGTCGTGAAGTGGATATTCGTCCACCGCAACAAGTACTTGAGCTGATACCTGGTGCTCGTACTGAGCGTCAAAATGGTGAAGTGACACTATGGCTCCTTCGTGCTGAAGAAGCAGACCGAGTGTGGCAAACGGCAGTAGACATGCTAGCTCAGCGTGGGATTGGCATTCGTGAACAGTCAGAGAATGAGATTGAGACCGATTGGGTAACTTGGGTTTCTGAAGATGAAGAAGTAGAGATTGGCAGTCGTTACTCTATCTCTCGTTTCCAAGCAAACAACCGCCATGGCTTCAAGATTAACCTCATTGATTGGCGTGAAGGTACTGAAGAGAAGCCGGTAACAGCAACCAATAAAGAGCGCTATAACGCGTTCCTGACCAACTTGGTCATGGCTAAATACGATGAAAATCTTCGTGCAGAAGCAGCGCTGAAAGCGCAAGAGTTGGTGAAGCGTATTCCAATCTCAATGGGTGCTGACCGCAGTGGCTTCCCTGTGATCATTGCTCGTACACCATATAATGTATTGTGGCAGCGTTTGCCTAGCTTGTTGCCTACGATGGGCTTTGAGCTTGAAGAGCGTAACCAATCTCAAGGTACGGTGAAGGCGAAGTACGCCGCGCCAGATGATGAATTCTGGGAAGAGATTGGCCTACAACCTATCGATTTAGCGCCAGGTACTTACACCTTCTTATTTGGTGATCTTGGTAACCGTACGTCGATCAACGTAACGGATACATCAGGTAAGCCAGTAGAAGAAGAGCTACTTAAATCAATGGTACCGGTACTAGCACACGTTGCTGACCAAACCAAAGATGACAATGATACTAATGCTGAATGATTAGCTTTAGCTAATAAAAAAGAGGACACATTGTGTCCTCTTTTTTTATGTTCGTTTATAAGTCAGCGGCTTATTCTAAAATCAGGCAAAGCCACCCAAATCACAAAGCTATCGAAATTATCAAGCCATCAGAGCCACAGGTTAAGCGTCTTTGTTATCCGATGACTCTTCTTTTTGATCCTTCTCTTTATTCTGCTTGTCTAAGTGATTGAGCTTATCTAAATCTCGCTCTGTTTTACCACGACCTGTCAGGTCCATATTGGCGGTCTGTTTAAGAGCTGCGATGTTACCCACCACGACGCTAACCACGATGATGATGATAACCCAAGGGTTTGTAAGCCATTCCAACATAAGCGCTCCTAATGGCTGATGTTCGCTACGAAGCGCGCGTAGATCTCGTCTAGCTGCTCCATAATAATCCTATACCCTAATATTGGCTTAGATTGGAGTTGCTTGCCAAGTAAAGTGGGAGATAACTGTGATAAACACGACTCCGAAACCTCACGGTGGCTAATATGCCAAGGCTCTATCGCCACACCACCCAGGTCTTTACTGTAAGGAAAGAAGAACCCAAATTGCGCAGCATGAACAGATAACCATTGGTAAAACGCTTGCTGGTGGCCTGTAAAGTATTCCCATGGTTCCAGTTGCAGTTGTGTGCCTTCAGGTAAGTGGTTGCGAGCAAAGACATCGAAGTCACAGCCCCAATGATGACGACTCGCACCGGGAAGTGCAGACCACCTCAGGATAGCCGATAGCTTTTGATGTTCAGTCAGTGTTGAAGCATCAAGAGGTTGGCTTTCTGAGTCTAATATCGGAACTTCGCCAGAAAACTTACGGTTCCAAATCAGAGATTGCCTTTCATAGTCACGAAAGCCACTGGCAATCTCCATTTTAAAACCTGCGAGCTGAGCAGCTTCAATCAAATGGTCCAGGTCACCTTTTACCTCACTGTGAACCAAGAAGGTCTTGGTGCCGATCAGGCTAGATTCCAGATGAGAATCTGATTGTCCGGTAAGCTGCTCTGGTGTCATAACGTGCCTCTCAATAATTAGATGCTATGAATCGCTGATGAAAGACTATTTAGCGAACAGGTTCACTAATGTTCTTTCGTACATGTCGGTTAGTTTCTCTAAATCAGCCACTTTCACACATTCGTTAACCTTGTGAATCGTTGCATTCACTGGCCCTAGCTCTACCACTTGTCCGCCCATGCGCGCAATAAAGCGCCCATCAGACGTACCACCAGTCGTTAGAAGAGCTGGTTTCACATCATTGACGTGACCCACAGCATCGACAATAGCATCAAGCAATGAACCTGCGTCTGTTAAGAACGGGTCGCCATTGAATGTCCATTTTAGGTCGTATTCGAAATCATACTTGTCGAGTGTTGTTGTGATTCGTTCAACGATGATGTCGTTGCTTAACTCGGTACTAAAACGCAGGTTAAACTGAACATTAAACTCACCAGGAATCACGTTTGACGCGCCAGTACCCGCACTTACATTTGGAATTTGGAAACTGGTTGGCGGGAAGTAATCATTACCTTTGTCCCACTCAGTTGTTGCCAACTCATTGATAGCAAGCAGAGAGCTGTGTACAGGGTTGTTTGCTAAGTGAGGGTAGGCTACATGACCTTGTGTACCTTTAATCGTTAGATCGCCTGTGATAGAGCCACGACGGCCATTCTTCACAACATCGCCTACGAACTCAGTGCTTGATGGTTCACCCACAATACACATGTCTATGTTCTCACCACGAGCCATCAGAGTTTCAACAACACGTACGGTACCATTGATGAACGGACCTTCTTCATCTGAAGTGATCAGGAACCCGATTGAACCTGTGTGATCTGGGTGCTTGGCAATGAACTGCTCTACTGCAACAATCATTGAAGCTAGCGAGCCTTTCATGTCCGCTGCGCCGCGACCGTGTAGGAAACCGTCTACGATAGTCGGTTCGAATGGCTTAGTGCTCCACTGTTCAATTGGGCCAGCAGGAACCACATCAGTGTGGCCAGCAAAGGCAAACAGAGGCGCTTCGGTACCACGGCGAGCCCAGAAGTTCGTCGTATCTTCAAATACCATCACTTCGATTTCAAAACCGAGCGCTTTTAAGCGATTCATCATCAGCTCTTGGCAGCCTGCATCTTCAGGGGTTACCGATTGACGGCTAATGAGGTCTTTTGCCAGAGCCAAAGTTGGGCTATCTGTCATCCTTGAATTCCTTGTTTAAATAAAACGTCTAGTCATTAATTTCAGGCGTGAACAGGGGAAGTTCAACGCTTTGTTATCTGTTCTAATAATTGCTTATTACGCTAATTGCTAATTGCTAATTACGCAAAAATAGCAGCGTATTGGTCAGCTTTGAAGCCAATATGAAGCTTGCCATCGACTTTTAAGATCGGGCGCTTAATCATTGCTGGTTGTTCAACAAGCAGAGTGACGGCTTTTTCTTCCGTTAATGTGTCTTTTTGCTCTTGAGAAAGTTGGCGATAAGTCGTACCACGTTTGTTTAGCACAAGCTCCCAACCAAGCTCTGAACAGAAGTTTGTTACTAACTCTTCGGTGATGCCTTGTTTGCGATAATCGTGAAATTCGAACTCGATACCTTCAGCTTCAAGCCATTTCTTTGCTTTTTTGATGGTGTCGCAATTTGGGATACCAAACATAGTGATAGTCATTATTCTTCCTTTGGGTGATTTTATTTCATTGTTATGAATTGAATCCTATCAGGAAGCGACAACTCAGACAAAATAGAGTGATGAATATTTCACAGAGTGAAAAAAAGCGGTAAGAAAATGTCACTATTGGAGACTTATTGATCAGCCTCAACATGTTGTCAGCAAAAAAAGAAATAATTGAGTTGCACATATATAGGAGGTGTCAATGGAGTTGAGTCCTGTTTTTGCAAGGCGGCTATATTTAGCATTGTTAGTGGAAAGCCTTGATAGGCCAAATGTGCCTAAACTCATCGAAAAAACGGGGTGGCCTCGTCGTACGATTCAAGATGTACTCAAGGCGTTACCGGGGATCGGTATCGAACTTATGTTTGTTCAAGATGGGCGACGTCATAATGATGGCTATTACCAGTTATCCGACTGGGGACCATTTGATAGTCAGTGGGTTCTAGAGCGTAAAGGCGATATAGAAATAAGCCTTGGATTTAGTGCATAAGCCAGCGAAAGCTGGCTTTTTTATTGGGTGGAACGTCGAGGTAGGATGATACTTTGTAGGTTTACCTTAGCAACAACGATAGGCCTCATAAGCGGTCCGTATTTGTAGCTAGAAATATTGATAAATAATCGAATAGGTGTACCAGTAAGGCACGGTTATTCACCTTCAAATGGAAACCACTTGAGAGGTTATTACCTGTCTATTCTAGTGTATCGCATGCGCGATAGGTGCAAGTCTTGGCGATTCGACGTGCAGAGAGCCATGAATATGGTAGACACGACAAAGGTTTTGAATAGTTGAATATGCATTAGCTTTACAAATTATCTCGAACAAAGTGTAAGAAAAAGATGAATCCTATCTATTATATAACGAGCACTACATTTTTTTTACAAGGTAAATAAGAATGAAAATCGCCATCTTATCGAGAAATTCAAAATTATACTCAACCACTCGCTTAGTGGAGGCAGGGGTTGAACGAGGACATGAAGTTGATGTGATTGATACGCTGCATTGTTATATGGATATTACGAGTAGTCGACCTACGGTTCGTTATAAAGGCAATGAGCTCCCTCTTTACGACGCTGTGATACCACGTATTGGTTCCTCTATTACTTTTTACGGTACGGCAGTTGCGAGACAATTCGAAATGATGGGAACTTTTAACGTCAATGAGTCTGTAGCGATCAGCCGATCCCGAGATAAGCTACGTTCTTTGCAGCTTCTTTCTCGCAAAGGTATTGGTCTACCAAGAACAGGTTTCGCAAGTAAACCTGACAACATTAAAGATTTAATCAAGAATGTAGGGGGAGCTCCTCTCGTTATTAAGTTGTTAGAAGGTACGCAAGGTATTGGTGTGGTTTTGGCTGACACTTCGAAAGCTGCAGAGAGCATCATTGAAGCTTTCATGGGGCTTCAAGCGAACATATTGGTTCAAGAATACATAAAAGAATCAGGGGGAGCAGACATTCGTTGCCTTGTTATTGGAGGTCGAGTTGTTGCGGCTATGAAGCGACAAGCGGCAGATGGAGAGTTCCGTTCTAATTTACATCGTGGAGGTTCAGCTGAAATTATTCGTTTAACTAAAGAAGAAAGAGAAACCGCCGTAAGTGCTGCAAAAATCATGGGATTAAACTTCTGTGGGGTAGATTTACTTCGAGCCAACAGTGGGCCAATGGTGATGGAAGTGAACTCCTCCCCAGGCCTTGAAGGTATAGAGATGGCCACTAACTTAGATATTGCTGGTAAGGTTTATGATTTTATTGAGAAAAATGCAAAGTTACACGCAAATAAAACGCGCGGTAAGGGTTAACGACTATGTCAGCTTTGTGTATTGGTACTTACAGTGTACTGCCTGGCCAACGAATGAAAATAGCGCTTCCTGTCGCTAAGTTATATACAGATGGAGAGGTTTCTCTGCCTGTTTACATTATGAGAGCGAAGCTAGATGGGCCTACAATATTTATTAGTGCCGCGGTGCATGGCGATGAACTGAATGGTATCGAAATTGTTCACAGAATCATCAACATGAAACGTTTTAAAGTACTTCGCGGGTCAATTATCTTTGCTCCTATGGTAAACGTTCATGGCGTTATACATCAAAGTCGATATTTGCCAGACCGCCGAGACTTAAATCGCAGTTTTCCTGGATCTCCTAAAGGCTCTCTGGCGGCGAGAGTCGCTAACATTTTTAGAACCGAAATTATCGAAAAGTGCCAGTACGGAATTGATTTGCATACGGGAGCGATTCATCGAACCAACTTGCCTCAAATTCGGGCTAATGTGGAGGATGAGGCAACCGCAGAACTGGCCAAGGCTTTTGGCGCACCTTTGGTACTGCATTCGAAAGAGATTGATGGATCATTGCGTGATTGTGCAGCGAGCTCTAATACGAAAGTACTTGTGTACGAGGGAGGTGAGGCGCTGCGTTTTGATGAGGCATCCATTCGAATGGGCACGAGAGGAGTCATACGTGTCTTGCGTCATCTTAATATGATTAGTAAAGGCCGCCGCCCGAGACGGGACGCGCCTGAACCTGTGATCGCCCGCGGTAGTCAATGGGTGCGAGGAAGCGCCAGCGGTATTGTCAAACATAAGTATCACCTGGGAGATTATGTAAAGAAAGGTGATCAACTGGCCACCATTAGTAGTGCTTATGGAGAAGAGTTGGCTGTGATTATAGCACCTCGTACCGGTGTCATTATCGGGAAGCAAAACATTCCTTTGATTCAGGAGGGCGAAGCTATGTACCACATCGCTTATTTTGATGAAGATGAAGAAATGATAGCCCAGCAGATGGATAAGCTATCTGAGGATGTGGCCTCGAGAGAAATTAAAGATGACTTGTGATGGTGGTTGACGATAAAAGTTAATGGCAGTTGGGTGTTCTGCGGTCCAAGTTTGTAGGGAGTTACTGATATTCACTTTGGCGGTGCCATCAAAATAATACGCGAATCAAATAAGCGGGCATTACGAGAGCCAATGATAGATATAAAAATGAGAGTTATTTGGTCGACTTCCCAACTCTGTTCAAACCAGAAGTTGTTTGAGGTCTTCATAGCTAGCTTCAATACAATTAACGCCGAGAGGTTAACTGTATTGAAGTTTTTGGTGTGTTTACTTACTAACCAGTAGTAGGTCACAAGGTGGGTTTGCTAATAGCACATCTACGGTACTTCCTGACCAGTAACGAGACAGAGCCGTCCGCTTGCAAGCTCCTAGCACTAGAATTGACGCTCCCATTGATTTAACAATGTCTGGCAGACCTTCTTCTGGGTTCGCTTTTATTAATCGAAGTGGTAGGTGATTAAATTTGTTAGTCTCAAGAAAAGCGGTCATCGATTGTTTTTGGTGTTTCAGAATGTCCTTAGAGTATCGATATAAGTATGGGGCAACGTACTGACAGTAAACGAGTGACATATTGGCTTTTAATCGTTTACTTAGCTCTAAGCTTCGAACAATAATTTCCTTATCTATTTCTGCGTTTTTATCGCTACGGTGAAGCGGATCGATGGCGGAAGCCATTTTCAGTGGTTGTGGCCATTTTATATCTGTGAGTAATAATATATCGCGGCCTTGACGAGATAACTCCCTAAGCAGTTGGAGTGCAACAATTCCTTTAGAATAATCAATAAGAAAGAAACCAGTGTTATTCTGATGTTCTTTAGTCAATTCATGTTCCCAACTATTACCCGCTAGTAAGTTAAAGTTAACTTCTATCATAGGTAGTTCTAGTTCAGAGTGAATCTCTTCTATTGTTTCTAATATTGAACGACACCATTGCATGAAAAAGTCATTGTATCGGGCGCCGCTTTCTTTGGGGGTTATTAAGTATTCTAAGAAAGTGTGCTCTTCACTACGACGATAATCTTCTGCGTATATGTTTAAGGATTGAGTAGAGGCATGTGCAAAATGAATCGCCTTCAGCAAAACTCGTCTAGATGGTTTAGCGCAAACTTTAGTTAGTAGATTGGTTGAACCCATTTTCATTTCCATTTGAAATAAGGAGTTCCAATAACTCCATGTATATTATTGATTCAAGCTGTTAAATTGATTTAGTCAAGGTTTGGGTGCTTTCTTTTGGGCGTCGTAAAATCAATGTATACCGAGATATCGATTCACTAATCTATTTGCTTACTGACACAGATAGGCTGTGCCAAGCATAGTGACGGAAGTACTAAAGTCTTGGGGAAGGGTAAATATGACGGTGTCTGCGCCTAACTCAATAGCATTGGACTTGAGCTCATTCATCGCGCCTTGAATCAGAGTGTCATTTTGGAAGAATAGATAGCTATACCAATGTCCTTCGCTGCCGGTGACTTCCCCTTTGTACTCGCACTGGTTGATATCAATCAGTCCGTGGTAATCCATTTGTACTTTGTCCGCTTTACTATGAGGCGCTGATGTGGGGGTTGTACACCCAAGTAACATGCCACTCATAGCCAAAGCGACTAATTCCTTTTTCATCCGTTTACCCTGCTATTGCATCAAATAAATCGCGAAGCCTACCCAGCTTGCAATCAGTAGTAACCACGGCAGTTTATTGGCGTGATTTGATGATGTTTCAACACTTGTTTCGATCGTGTCTTCTTGGTTTTGGTTCGCTTGTTGAGTCTGTTTCTCTTTCTGTACGCGTTTCTTGGCTTTATCAGCTTGGCGGCTGCGCTCTTTTTGTTGTTTTTTATAGAGTGCGATGCCTTTTTCGATTCCTTGAGCGATCAACTTAGTTTGTTCTTTAGTTTGAGCTGGCTTTTGAGTCGCTTTGGCTATCTTCATGGCCTCTTGTTGAGATTCAACAGACGGCGTATTAGTCTTCTTTTTCATACTGAGTTCGATAATTAAAACGGATTAGCTAATAAGATAACGCAAACCTAGTTAAGTATGAATGATTTGCGTTAAAGTGTTGGTTTGAAACTAAGTGAAAGTGAGATTTGTGCGGTACTCCATAGAACAATACGATAAGAACGGTTTTTTGAAAGCTCCAATCTTATTATGGTTGGGGTGGTTATTTCTGGCGAAAGCTTTGGTCGTTTTCATCGTTGCCGGCGCAAGCCGAGAGTCGGGCACTGATATCCTCGAGATCATCTACCCAGATCACCAAATGTTTTATATTGGGATTGCTTTGAGCATTCCTAGCTTGTTACTCATGTGGTTATTTGGACTACGAACTCCTGATAGAAGGCGCCTCAATAAAGTGGTGTCGTGGGGGCGCTGGGTCACTATAATGGCCATCTTGGCACAAGGTTCCCACACGATTTATTTAATCTATTTGGACAACGGATGGTTTCGTTGGTCGAATGGTATCACGTTGTTGTTGCTCTTGTGGTTAGCGCTTTATCTAACCAATAGTCATACTGCTAGAGATTGCTTTAAAGCGGTCGAGCACGAAGACTGATTCTCATCAAAACATTTGTCCCGTTCACAATTATACTTAGAAGCTAAAAATGAAAGGATTAATCTATGCTTAACATCTCAAATGAGCAGTCTCAAATTCAAAGTGCTATTTTGCCAGAATCTGGGCCTTTCGCTCTTTACGTTCAATTAAAAGTGAATGCTAACGCTGCGAATGTATTAGCAGAAATTCAAAAGCTTCCAACTTTAATTGACGAGCTAAACCAAACTCAACCAGATGCGTACTTGACAGTATCAATTGCGTTCTCAAAGGCTTTTTGGGAGCAGTTCGAGCAAGCAGCGCCTTCTGACTTAATTGATTTTCCTGCGCTTGGTGAGGGTGATATCACGGCTCCGAGCACATTGTCTGATGTTCTGATTCACTGTCATTCAAACCGACATGATCTGCACTTTTTTATCTTACGTAAATTGTTATCTGAAGTGGCAGCGGACGTTGAAGTGGTTGATGAAACTTACGGTTACCGCTTCCTTGATTCTCGTGACATGACTGATTTCGTGGATGGCACTGAGAACCCGAAAGATGCACAACGTGCTGAAGTCGCGATTGTTCCTGAGGGTGTATTTGCTGGTGGTAGTTATGTGATGGTGCAGCGTTTTGTGCACAACCTGCCAGCTTGGAATCGATTGAATGTATCGGCACAAGAGAAAGTGATTGGTCGTACTAAGCCAGATTCAATAGAGTTAGATGATGTTCCAGCTGCATCTCACGTTGGTCGTGTGGATATCAAAGAAGAAGGCAAAGGCCTTAAAATTGTTCGTCATAGCCTGCCTTACGGTACAGCAACGGGCGACCACGGTTTACTGTTTATTGCTTACTGTAATATCCGTCATAATTTTGATGCGATGTTGGAGAGCATGTACGGCGCGACAGATGGTAAAACAGACCAACTACTTCGCTTTACTAAAGCAGTGACAGGCGCTTACTATTTTGCTCCTTCAGCAGACATGTTGAGTGCATTAACGATTAAGTAAATCGTCTTAAAGATAGTCAGCAAAAGGAGCCTCAGGGCTCCTTTTTTATTAAAGCTTTATATGAACTGGTCGATATAGTACCAATCGTTAGTTTTATTCATCTTTTTGTAAGTGAAGGTCTATGGCTATAACTGTTAATACAAATGTCTCAGCGCTGGTGGCCCAGAGAAACCTCTCTAATGCCAACAACATGCTGAACCAATCTTTGGAGCGCTTAGCTTCAGGTAGCCGTATTAATAGTGCAAAAGACGATGCGGCCGGCTTACAAATCTCGAATCGATTGGAAGCGCAGATGAGCGGTATTGATGTCGCAGTTCGAAACGCTAACGACGGAATCTCCATTATGCAGACCGCAGAAGGGGCGATGAATGAAACCACCAATATCATGCAACGCATGCGAGATTTGTCATTACAAGCGAGTAACGGCTCGAATAGCCAATCGGAAAGAACGGCGATTCAAGAAGAAATTACTGCCTTAAACGATGAGCTGAATCGTATCGCAGAGACCACTTCATTTGGTGGTAAAAAACTCCTTAACGGTAGCTTTGGTAGCACGTCATTTCAGATTGGTGGCAGTTCTGGTGAAGCAGTGCAAATTGGCCTGAAAAGCATGCGTACCGATGACATCAACATGGGCGGTTTTAGTTATGTCGCCAATGGCATGGCCAATGACTCGTGGGAAGTGAAATCCAATCAGAATGATATGACGATGTCGTTTACCGATCGTTTTGGTCAGCCTCAGGAGATCACCATTAACGCGAAAACGGGCGATGATATCGAAGAGTTGGCGACTTACATCAATGGTCAAACGGATCTCGTATCAGCTTCGGTTAATGATGATGGGCAGCTTCAGATTTATATGTCTGGTGAAGATACCGCAGGCACGATTTCTTTTTCCGGTTCGCTCGCAAGCGAGCTTTCGATGTCGGCGGGTTATTATGAATCAGTCGATGACATCAATGTAACAGATGTGGGTGGTGCTCAACGCGCTGTTTCTATCTTAGATACAGCAATGAAGTATGTCGACAGTCATCGCTCCGAACTCGGCGCAATGCAAAACCGCTTTGATCATGCCATTAATAACCTTGAAAATGTCCATGAGAATTTGGCGACATCAAACAGTCGAATTAAAGATACCGACTACGCTAAAGAAACCACTCAAATGCTTAAACAACAAATACTGCAGCAAGTCAGTACCACTATTTTGGCACAAGCAAAGCAGGCGCCGAACCTTGCTTTAACGTTATTGGGTTAATAAATTCGTTCTAATCTTATAAAGAGATTTCGGATGAACACCAGTCATTTTAGCTAGTAGCAGCTCAACTTTTTACTCGTCCAACTTTTCCGTAACTTTAGCGTTTTCCTTCTCTTTTTTTGATAATTTTACTACCAGTCACGCTTTCTTCTCTTTTAATGCTATTTCTTTAATTTTATTGTTTTTTTTCTAAAGGTTTCACCATTCGAGCCGTTATTAAAAGTAACTTTGAGAGAACTACTTGGTTTTCCGAGACGTCGGAAACCGCTATACCGGAAAATCAATTGGAGAAATCACCATGGCAGTGAATGTAAATACCAACGTTTCAGCGATGACAGCGCAACGTTACCTAAATAATGCAAACAACGCACAACAAACATCAATGGAGCGCTTATCTTCAGGTTCTAAAATCAACAGCGCAAAAGATGACGCTGCAGGCCTACAAATCTCGAACCGTTTGAACGTTCAGAGTCGTGGCCTTGATGTTGCTGTACGTAACGCGAACGACGGTATCTCGATTGCACAAACGGCTGAAGGTGCAATGAACGAGACAACAAACATCCTGCAACGTATGCGTGACTTGTCTCTACAATCTTCAAACGGCTCAAACTCAAAATCTGAGCGTGTAGCGATTCAAGAAGAAGTAACAGCACTGAACGACGAACTGAACCGTATCGCGGAAACGACGTCTTTTGGTGGCAACAAACTACTTAACGGTACTCACGGTACTAAGTCATTCCAAATCGGTGCGGATAACGGTGAAGCGGTAATGCTTCAACTGAAAGACATGCGCTCTGATAACGCTCAGATGGGTGGTAAGAGCTACCAAACTGAGAACGCGAAAGACAAAGATTGGAATGTTCAAGCGGGCTCTAACGACCTGAAATTGTCGTTCACTGACAACTTCGGTCAAGCACAAGAAATCGACATCAACGCAAAAGCGGGTGACGACATCGAAGAGCTAGCAACGTACATCAATGGTCAACAAGATTCTGTTAAAGCGTCTGTGACTGAAGACGGCAAGCTACAAATGTTCACTGGTAACAACAAAGTGAGCGGCGATGTGTCTTTCTCTGGCGGTCTTGCGGGTGAGCTAGGCATTCAAGCGGGCAAAGAAGTCACGGTTGATACTATCGACGTAACGTCTGTAGGTGGCGCACAAGAGTCTGTAGCAGTCATCGATGCGGCACTTAAGTACGTAGACAGCCACCGTGCTGAACTGGGTGCTTTCCAAAACCGTTTCGACCACGCTATCAGCAACTTAGACAACATTAATGAAAACGTTAATGCTTCTAAGAGCCGTATTAAAGATACCGACTTCGCGAAAGAAACGACTCAGATGACTAAGTCTCAGATCCTTTCTCAAGCTTCAAGCTCGATTCTTGCTCAAGCGAAGCAAGCACCGAACTCTGCACTTAGCCTACTAGGTTAATCGATTAAAAGGCCACGTTGACTATAAGCGTTGTTGAGCATAAGCGTTAACGTTAGGCTTCCACAAATTAGCTCGTGGTGAGAGATGAGCGCTAAACAGACCCAGCTTCGGCTGGGTTTTTTATTGCCTGTTGTTTGTCGAAATCATACCGCGTGCTCTAACATGAGGGGGCTGCGCCTAGGATGGCTTTAAGTCATTTTAACAAGAAAGTAAGGGGGTTGTTGGCAACTAATGATTGGTATTGCTGTAGTTGACTGAGGGCGTATTGACCACGAGGTGAGGTGTGACTCAGCGCCGCTATTCAAGGAACTAGCAAAGTTAGCAGGCACAAAAAACGCTACCCTTAGGTAGCGTTTTAATTAAAGCAGATAAGTAACCGAGATTACTTAGTTACTTTAAGAACTGGAGTTTCGCCAACAGTTACAGAACCAGAAAGCTTGTTCAGCTCCTTGATTTCGTCCATGTTAGAGATAACAACTGGAGTAAGCGTAGATTTCGCTTTCTCTTCTAGAAGCGCTAGGTCGAAAGTGATGATAGTGTCACCAGCTTTAACAGATTGACCTTCTTCAGCTACGCGAGTGAAACCTTCGCCTTTAAGTTCAACAGTATCGATACCGAAGTGAACGAAAAGCTCAACACCGTCGTCAGACTCGATAGAGAATGCGTGGTTAGTTTCGAAGATCTTACCGATAGTACCGTTAACTGGAGCTACCATTTTGTCGCCAGCTGGTTTGATCGCGATGCCGTCACCAACGATTTTTTCAGCGAAAACTACATCTGGCACATCTTCGATGTTTACGATTTCACCAGAAAGAGGTGCGATGATTTCGATTGCACCAGCATCAGCGCTGTCATCAGATACAAGCTTTTTCAGTTTGTCAAACAGACCCATTGTGTCATGCTCCTAACGTTTAGTTTTATTCTATAGAATATACTATACCAATCTAACAAATTAGACGACTATTTTTAGCCGTCTAACTTTATTAAGCATTTGGCGATTACTGAGTTTTCTCAGCGATGAAATTTTCTACGCAAGCTTCAATTTCAGCAGCTGTTGGTAGAGATAGTGCTTCGTCAGCCATAGCTTTAACTTCAGCGAAGTTAGAGTTACGGATTACTTTCTTAACTTTAGGGATAGAGATACCGCTCATAGAGAACTCATCTAGCCCCATACCAAGAAGAAGTAGCGTTGCACGTTCATCACCAGCAAGCTCACCACACATACCCGTCCACTTACCTTCAGCGTGTGATGCGTCGATCACTTGCTTGATTACTGTAAGAACAGCAGGAGATAGTGGGTTGTATAGGTGAGAAATCATTTCGTTACCACGGTCTACCGCAAGAGTGTACTGCGTTAGGTCGTTAGTACCGATAGAGAAGAAAGCTACTTCTTTCGCTAGGTGGTGTGCGATTGCAGCAGCTGCTGGAGTCTCAACCATTACGCCGATTTCGATCTCTTCATCGAAAGCTAGGCCTTCAGCGCGAAGTTCAACTTTGTACTCTTCGATTGCTTTTTTCAGTTCACGGATCTCTTCAACAGAAATGATCATTGGGAACATGATACGTAGTTTACCGTGTGCAGACGCACGTAGGATACCACGCAGTTGGTCACGTAGGATTTCACGACGATCCAAGCTGATACGTACTGCACGCCAGCCTAGGAAAGGGTTCATCTCTTGTGGAAGGTCCATGTATGGTAGGTCTTTGTCGCCACCGATATCCATAGTACGGATAATCACTGACTCGCCTTCCATTGCTTCTGCTACTTCTTTGTAAGCAGCGTATTGCTCTTCTTCAGTAGGAAGCGCGTCACGGTCCATAAATAGGAATTCAGTACGGTACAGACCAACGCCTTCACCGCCGTTACGCAGGATACCGTCACAGTCTTTTACTGTACCGATGTTGCCGCAAACTTCTACACGGTGACCGTCTAGAGTTTCAGCATGCAAATCTTTTAGTTTTGCTAGTTCAGCCGCTTCTGCTTCGAAATCTGCTTTGATTTTCTTAGCTTCTGTTAGTTCTGCTTCAGAAGGGTTGATGATGATCTTGTTGTTCATCGCGTCTAGCACAAGCATGTCGCCGTTCTTAACTTGCTTAGTGATATCGTTAGTGCCAACGATAGCTGGAAGCTCAAGAGAACGTGCCATGATTGAAGTGTGAGAGGTACGACCGCCGATGTCACAAGCAAAACCAAGAACGTAGTCTAGGTTGATTTGTGCAGTTTCAGATGGCGTTAGGTCGTAAGCAACTAGGATTACTTCTTCATTGATGTCTGCTAGAGAAACAATGTTGATGCCTAGTGCATTTTTAACGAAACGAGTGCCGATATCACGGATATCAGTTGCACGTTCTTTTAGGTACTCATCATCAAGAGACTCTAGTGCTACAGCTTGCTCTTCGATCACAGTGTGGATCGCGTTGTCTGCGTGCATTTTATCTTTCTTGATGAGTGCTAAAATCTCTTCTTCTAGCTCTTCATCTTCAAGCAGCATGATGTGGCCTTCAAAGATTGCTTCTTTTTCTTCGCCAAAAGTTTCAAGTGCTTTTTGCTTAACAACTTCAAGTTGTTGAGAAGATTTGTTGCGAGCGTCAAAGAAACGCTGAACTTCTGCTTCAACTTGAGCGTCTGAGATAGGTTGAGTGTTTAGGACAATTTCATCTTCTTGAAGTAGTAGTGCTTTACCGAAAGCAATACCAGGAGATGCTAGGATGCCTGAAATCATAGCTTTACCTTAGTTGTTCAACTGTAAACGGGAGAGTGTGTAAATTTAAGTCGTCGACTAATGCCGCGCTTATTCCTATCTATTTCGAACAAAGCCACTTTGATATGCAAAATGGCTTTGAAAGAAGGAGACCGTATTAGTGTAGTTGATCCATAAGAGCAACTAGGTGGTCTACAGCTTGTTGAGCTTGAGGGCCTTCAGCTGAAATAGTTACGTTAGTCCCTTTTACTAGGCCTAAAGTTTGTAGTTTGAACAGGCTTTTCGCGCTAGCGCTTTTGCCGTTAGAAGTCACAGTGATGTCAGCGTCGAAAGATTTTGCTTCTTTTACGAACTGTGCAGCTGGACGAGTGTGAAGGCCGTTTTCTGCTGTGATTTCTACTTGCTTCTCGTACATTTTATATACCCCAATTAATTTATTTTTTGTAAGTTTGTAACCAGATTAGCTTAACTGCTTTAGCCCAAATGCGCTAGAGACTAGTACGCCATGTTCGTGTTAGAACTTAGACTGGTTATAAATTTTTATCCAGCCATGGTCATCTTTTGTTGAGTACTCATGACTTTCTGAATTTGTTTATTGCTTCTTTTATTTTGAAGCGAAAAATAAAACAGACCCGATATTACCAAAGGTAGGGCAGGGATCAACAAAAAAGCCCCTAAACGGGGCTTTTTTGGACGAAAAATTGATTTGACCACATATTATTGTTGGTTCTCTTTTTCCGTAAAGAGACCTGCAAATAGGGCTGTACTTAGGTAACGTTCACCAGAGCTTGGTAGCACGGTAACAATGGTTTTTCCTGCAAATTCAGGGAGTTCTGCAATTCTGTTTGCCGCTACTACTGCTGCGCCAGATGATATGCCTGCTAGGATGCCTTCTTCTTTCATTAGTCGTTGAGCCATCTCAATCGCTTCTTCAGAAGTTACCGATTCTACGCGGTCAATAATGTCTAAATCCAGGTTTCCTGGGATGAAACCAGCACCAATACCTTGGATTTTGTGTGGAGCTGGCTTGATTTCTTCGCCCGCAAGCGCTTGTGCAATCACTGGAGACTCTGCTGGTTCAACTGCTACTGAGATGATGGCTTTGCCTTTTTCACCTTTAATGTAGCGACTCGTACCTGTGATAGTACCGCCCGTACCAACACCGGCTACAAACACATCGACTTCACCATCAGTTGCTTCCCAAATTTCAGGACCTGTTGTTTGTTCATGAATTTGTGGGTTTGCTGGGTTGTTGAATTGTTGTAGGAGTAGATATTTCTCTGGATCTGAAGCAACAATCTCTTCTGCCTTGGCGATTGCGCCGTTCATGCCTTTTGGTGCTTCAGTCAGCACTAGGTTTGCACCAAGCGCTTTAAGTAGCTTACGACGTTCTAGGCTCATTGACTCAGGCATCGTTAGCGTTAGCTTGTAACCGCGTGCGGCTGCTACGAATGCAAGTGCAACACCTGTGTTACCGCTGGTCGGCTCAACAAGCTCGATACCTGGTTTCAGAGTACCTGCTTTTTCCGCTTCCCAGATCATGTTTGACCCGATACGACACTTAACACTGAAGCTTGGGTTACGAGCTTCGATCTTAGCTAGAACGTTACCTTTGCTTACTTTGTTAAGGCGGACTAGAGGCGTGTTACCAATCGTTAGGGTGTTGTCTTCGTAGATCTTGCTCATGCGATATTCCTTCATTTAATGACAGAACTAAACGTAGTATATCAATCACTTTACCGTCTAGTGTCTTTCGATGTTTGTTTAGCTTGAATTTAGGTTAAACAAGTTGAAAAAAAGTAAAAGGATTAAAAAGTTATATCATATAGATATGTAGCGGAGGTCACGCCTACCTCTATTGAAGTCAGAACTTAAAGAAGATAGGCGTTGTTAAAGAGAGAGTGAAGGTTATAGACGAGAACGCAGAGCTTGGTCTTTAAACTCAACAACCCACATGGCTGTGGCGCCACAAACCGCGACTGGCATCACGATCAGGTTTAAAATTGGGATTGTCGTAAAAACAGAAACAAGCGCGCCGAAGCTGTAGGTCTTACCTTGTTTTTGTTTCAAATTGTTTCTCATATCATCAAATTTTATTTTATGGTTATCAAATGGGTAATCAGCGTACTGGATCGCTAACATCCATGCGGTGAAGATGAACCATAAAAATGGTGCAACGGTTTGCCCCAGTGCTGGAATTAATAAAAGTAGGAATAAGCCGATCGCTTTTGGCAAAACGTAGACAAGCTTGCGCCATTCTCTGGCTAATATACGTGGCGTATCTTTGAGAACATCGAGTAAACCGTCGTCATTGACTTTATTGCCGCTAAGCAGTTCTTCGACCTTTTCCGAGAGCAAGCCATTGAACGGTGCGGCGATGAAGTTAGCGAGTGTGCTAAAAAAATACGAAAACGTTGCCAATACGGTTAGTACAAGTAGTGGCCATAAAATATATGACAACCATGATAAGAAGCTTGGTAATGCCCCAATCCATCCTTCAATCCAAGTGTTTAGGTTAGAGAAGATATAAAACAAAGCACCACCAACAAGTAACACGTTAGCGATAAGAGGAAGTAGGACAAACTTACGAATACTCGGTGACAAAGCGATCTTTATTCCGAAAATAAAGTAGCCAAAGCCTGAGCGAGGAATAGATTCAATAGTCATATTTAAATTGGGTCACATGTGAATTTGGTTAAATAGCAAACATCTCTAGTGTACTCGACCAAAATTAAGAAAAAAAGCGTGGCGAAAATCACACCAAGTAAGGAACTAATTGTATTAAGTTGTTCTAAAACGGTGGCTACTTTTGATAGAGTAGTGAGATTGGTCAAATTAACCTAACTTAGTGACAGCGTTTTAATAGCTAGTGACTACGAAAGCTGAGAGCGAAAAATGCAGGAATTGCGATTTGTACTCATTATTGTTGGCGCATTAGCTATCGCCGCATTATTGTTCCACGGTCTGTGGACGAGTAAGAAAGAAGGGAAAGCAAAGTTTGGAGATAAACCGCTTGGTAAGCTTGAAAACGATCGCTTAGGTGAGCCTGAAAATATCCCAAACCGCTCATTCGCCCCAGAAGATGATTTCGAGATAATCAGAAAAGAGCGTAAAGAACCGGATTTTGCTGCTTCACCATCCGATACTGATCCTTTGATTGACTCAGATCCGCTAACAGCACCACCAACGAAAGAAGTTTACGAAGATGATATTGAATTGAATGATCTTCCTTCTTTCAGTGTTGAAGAGCCAATCAAGGTTGAAAGCGAATCTAAAGAGATTGAAGAACAGAAGGTTGTTGAGCCTGAAGTTCCAAGTTTTGAGCTGACCGATGAGCAAAAAGAAAGTCACGCTGGTTTTCAAGAACAATATGGCTCGCTTGATGAAAAAGTAGATGAAATGATTGAAGAACCATTGGTGTCCAGTGAGCCGGTCGTTGCTGAAGAAATCATTGTTCCACAAGGTGCCTCATCAATTGAGTCAGAAGTAAAGCAAGATGAAGACCTTGGTCTTGAAGTGATCGTTCTTAATGTACATTGCGCTGGAGAGGTTCCATTCGTGGGCACTGAACTCTTCCGTAGCATGGAGAACAATGGTCTCACTTATGGTGAAATGTCTATCTATCACTGCTTTGCACAACCTAGTGATGATCCAAAAGTTATTTTCAGCGTAGCAAATATGATGCAACCGGGTACCTTAGAACACGATGATCCTGCTGACTTTACCACGAAAGGCATTTCATTCTTTATGACGCTGCCATGCTACGGTCAAGCAGATCAAAACTTCAATGTGATGTTGAGTGCAGCGCAAAAAATTGCTGACGATATGGGTGGAAATGTCCTAGATGAGTCTCGCAACTTAATGACACCAAGCCGTTTGTCTGATTACCGTAAACAAATCAGAGACTTTATGATGGCATCGAATGCCTAGCCGTATTCTTTAGCCTTGTAAATAATCTATATTTATAGAAAAGGGCTCCTAAGGGAGCCCTTTTTGATATTTCAATCACGATAGAGAATGATATGAAAGAATCGATTCAAGTTACCTTAGAGCAGTTAAGAGAAACTCTGCATTATCATGCCGTTCGTTATTACGTAGAAGATACTCCAGAGATTCCTGATGTCGAGTACGATCGATTAATGCAACAGTTGCTAAAAATCGAACAAGAAAACCCTGAACTTGTGACGGCAGATTCGCCAAGTCAACGTGTCGGCGGTCAGCCTTTAGATGGCTTTACTCAAGTGACCCATGAAATCCCAATGCTTTCTCTGGACAATGCATTCTCTGACGAAGACTTGGATGCGTTCAATAAGCGCATGTCTGATAGGGCTCCGACCGCAAGCCTTAAAACTTTCTGTTGTGAGCCTAAGCTTGATGGCCTTGCAGTAAGCTTGCTCTATGTGAATGGCACCTTGGTTCAGGCTGCGACTCGTGGTGACGGCGCTGTTGGTGAAAACATCACAGAAAACGTGCGTACGATCAGTTCGATTCCACTTAAGTTGCAAGGCAAAGGTTGGCCAGAGCGTATTGAAGTTCGTGGTGAAGTCTTTATGCCAAAAGCGGGCTTCAATAAACTGAACGAACTGGCGTTGAAAAAAGGTGAGAAAGTCTTTGTTAACCCACGTAATGCCGCGGCTGGTAGCCTACGTCAGCTTGATTCACGTATTACGGCTAAACGACCTCTGGCTTTTTATGCCTACAGTGTTGGTGTTGTAGAAGGCGCAGAGCTTTCCAAGAGCCACTATCAACGCTTCTTGCAGCTGAAAGGTTGGGGGTTGCCAATGTGTCCTGAAACTAAACAGTTGAGCTCGTTAGAGGATGTAAAGGCGTACTACCAAGATATTATGGCACGTCGTGATGCTCTGTCTTATGAAATCGATGGCGTGGTTATCAAAGTCGACGATATTGCGGCGCAAGAAGTGCTTGGCTTTGTTGCTAGGGCGCCTCGTTGGGCTATTGCTTACAAGTTTCCGGCTCAAGAAGAGATCACTCTGTTAAATGACGTTGAGTTTCAGGTTGGCCGTACAGGGGCTATTACGCCTGTCGCTAAACTAGAGCCTATCTTTGTTGGCGGTGTAACGGTAAGTAATGCCACGCTGCACAATGCTGATGAGATAGCTCGTTTAGGTGTGAAGGTAGGCGACAGCGTTATTATCCGCCGAGCTGGTGATGTGATTCCGCAAATTGTGGCCGTTGTACAAGATCGCCGCCCAGCTACGGCGACAGACATTGTTTTCCCTGATGCTTGCCCAGTATGTAACTCTGCAGTTGAGCGCGTAGAAGGTGAGGCGGTAGCGCGTTGTACTGGTGGTCTGGTGTGTCAAGCACAGCGAAAAGAAGCGCTTAAGCACTTTGTTTCGAGAAAGGCGCTAGACGTTGATGGGCTGGGCGTGAAAGTAATAGAACAGCTTGTAGACCGCGAAATGGTCGAAACTCCAGCAGACTTATTTAAGCTCAGTGCGGGCGTGATTACGGTTCTTGACCGAATGGGGCCGAAGTCGGCACAAAACGTGGTGAGCGCGCTTAATAAGGCCAAAGACACGACATTAGCGCGCTTTCTTTATTCACTCGGTATTCGTGAAGTAGGTGAAGCAACGGCAATGAACCTAGCGCAGCACTTCAAGACGCTAGAGCAGGTTCAAGCGGCAACTCACGAGCAGTTAGTAGAAGTGTCAGATATTGGTAACATCGTCGCTAGCCATATTACTGGTTTCTTTTCACAAGAGAAAAACAGAGCAGTAATCGACCAGCTAGTAGAGCTTGGTGTGAACTGGCCACAGCTCGAAGAGGCTGCCGATGACCAAGAACTACCATTAGAAGGTAAGGTCGTTGTGTTAACAGGCTCACTCTCTCAACTTGGTCGAAGTGAAGCTAAAGCTGCATTACAAGCGCTAGGTGCGAAAGTAACGGGCAGCGTATCTAAGAAAACCGACATCTTATTCGCTGGTGAAGCGGCAGGTTCTAAACTAACTAAAGCACAAGATTTAGGTATCGAAATAAGAACAGAAGAAGATCTAATTGACCTTATTTCGTAAGTAAATTCAGATAAAAAAAGCTCAAAGGCACTCCTTTTAAGGGAGTGCCTTTTTTATGTTTGTTATAAATTGATAGTCTTTTTAATTGTTGAGAATTTTGTTCCTATACGAACTATTAAATTATGACAGTGATGGCGTTCAATATTAATGAAATACCATTTTGGTTGTAAGATAAATGCGAGTCACTTCAATTTTATGGAAATTAAACTCAAGTCAAAGTATTGATTTAAATGAACTAAATTGGTTTGTTGTATAGGTTTTACAATTTATCGACTGAGATCACTAAGCACCCAGTAAATTTGCACTAACTCATATTTTTTTAGATGAAAATTAAGTTCTCATTGATCTTTTTGAGGGCGAAGTTAGTCTTAATGCCATGGATGCACACGATGTGTATAACCAGAAAGGAAATAGAGAATTCAGATTTTAGAGTTCTCAAACAAGAAAAGGTATTTCTCTCTACGGCGGCCAACTTTAGGCGGGGAATATTCAAACAGCTATATCCATTTTTAGGAGTTTTATTCCATGGAAAACAAAATTTTCAAACGTACTCTACTAGGTGCTTCAGTTGCACTTTTATCAACAGGCGTAATGGCGAAAGAAGTTGGTGTTAACTCTGACTTCAACGTTGATGTTTACGGTGTTGCGGCTATCTCTTTAGTTAACTACAACACAACTGATAATAATGACTCTAGCTCTGGTTACGTAGTAGAGAATGAATCTCGTATCGGCTTCCGTGCTCATAAAGATATGTTTGATGACGTATTAATTACAATGCAGATCGAATCAGGTTACGTAGATAGTACAGACTGGGGACATGGTGGCGTTTCAGGCGGTGTGCTTGGTTTCCGTGATACTTTTGTTGGTGCTTCTGGCTCTTGGGGTAATCTACGTGTGGGTCGTGTTCTTACGCCACTATACGAAATTGTCGACTGGCCATTCTCTAACCCTGGTCTAGGCTCTGTATTCGATTGGGGCGGCATCAATGGTCACTACGATCGTCAATCTAACCAAGTACGTTACGACTCAGCTAAATTTGGTGGTTTCTCTTTTGCAGCTTCTGTTGGTCGTGATGATAACGACAACGGTGGTGGTGCAGCGACTCGTGATGCTAACTTCTTTGGCGCAAGCGCTAAATACAGCTTCGAAAAAGTAACATTTATGGGTGCAGTTGAATCTGGTACTCGTGTAGTTGCCGCTACTGGTGGTGATTGGTCATTTGATGAGAATGGTAACCCTGAGCAAGCTCCTGAAGTCGCTGGCTACGATGATGATACATTCGCATACATCGTTGGTTTTGAGGCTAGCCTACCTGCAGGATTCGGCTTTGCGGCTGCATTTAAAGGTGAAGAGCTAGATAACGGCATCCGTAAGCAAACACAAGATTCTTACTCTATCATTGGCCAATACTGGAATGGTCCAATTGGTTTTAAACTGGGTTACGCAGCGAACCTAGAGTCTGAACTTAACGGTAGCAAAGAAGCTAATACAGATAGCAATACTATCTCTGGTCAGCTAATGGCAGTGCACAACGGATTCGTACCTTACCTACGTGTTGCGGGCCGTACTGTTGGTGACGCTGATACAGATATCGTAACTCGCGTTGGTCTTGAGTACGGTTTTTAAGCTAGAATTATCAGCTTAAACAGTTAGATAAAAATCAAAACGCTGGTAAATTTTTTTTGCCAGCGTTTTTCCATAGTGAACATAAGGAATTAGTCATAATGAATAAAGTTAGTGTGGTTGTATTATCATTATTTTTGGGAGCTTGTAGTTCACTCGATTCACAAAGTAATTTCGCAGATTCAGTTGCAGATGTGCAGTCAAAAGGTGGCTACATTCAAGTGACTGGCCAATCTTACGTTGCAGAAAACAGATCAAATGTAGGCGCAGACATTATCAAGTCATCGCTCTACTTTACGTACAATAAAGAAGTAACACAGAATTCAGCTCCAGAATCGTCAATTACTATGGATGTAAGTTACTTCCAAAGTTACAAAGAGTACCAAACCGTTAGCTTTTTTGGTAAGACGATAGAGTTAGAAGATAGACAAGTTCCAAGAGAGAGCTGCAGCGAACACTGTACAAAAACTCAATATATTAAGTTTCCTCTAAGCGAAGCTGATATCCAGCAAGCAAGAGAAAAGAATTTAGAGTTTACGCTTGATGGACAAAACTCAATAATGAGTACAACTTTCATTGTGCCGAAAGCGTATATCGACACAATCTACAATGGCGCCAATAATCATACTGCGATTGCTATCGCTCCAGTAGCTGCGCCTATTGCAGCTGTGGTTGCTGAAGAGCCAAAGGCGTCACAAGCTCAAGAGATGGTTAACTACTGGTATGGTCAAGCGACAAAAGAAGAGCAATCGGCAGTGACGAATTGGGCATTCCAAAATCGCAAGAACGCAACACCTGCACTACTAGAAGGCTCCAAAGAAATCGAAATGGTTTCATATTGGTTCAACAAGCTAGACAGTGAAGAAAAATCTCAAACTATGATTTGGCTTTTAGAGCAAGAGTAAGCCTCTAACGTTACGCTCTAGCTATGTTTTTCAACCGCAGTATTGTATAACAACAGTACTGCGGTGATACATTTTAGGCTTACAGGTAAGATTGTGAATATTGGTGAAGTAGCGAAACGTGTTGGTACAACAGCGAAATCCATTCGTTTTTACGAAAGCAAAGGAATGATGAGTCCTCCACTTCGTTCAGAAAACGGCTACAGGCAATACGGCGAGATTCACATCGAACAGTTAGAGTTTGTATTAAGAGCTAAAATGGTTGGGTTTACCCTTGATGAGTGTAAATCACTGGTTGAGTTGGCAATGAATCCCAATAGGCAAAGCTACGAGGTCAAGCAGAAAGCAACGCAGAAGTTAGATGAAATAGAATTAAAGCTTGCTGAATTAAATAAGATGAAAACTCAACTCCAAGCTTGGGTACAAGACTGCCCCGGCGATGCTTCAACGGAATGCCCTATTTTAAACAATCTATCTGGCCGCAGTTAGTTAGGTTATTTCCGTTAACAATAATCGTCAGGCTGTAAATTATATTACTAGCCTGACTTTAATCTCTTATCACAGCACTTTTCCGCCGTAATGTTTACAGATCAGCAATGGCACATGCGTGACCGCGTTACCATCCAAACACTTAACGATAGGCCCCATATTTCCGTTACCTGGAGACTGACTGCTCGCTAGAGCGCTTCCAAATGATAAACTGAAAACAGCCGTTAGAATTATTAAAAGATGTCTCATATGAACTCCATTAGTTTTATCTCTGATTGAGATAAGTCAAAGTATGGACAAGGAAATAAAAATTTCAAAAACTAGACGGACTTAACATTTTTAATAATTATAATTAAGCGGCAATAAGGCTAACTATTCATATATATAATGGAAAAGAAATCTGACTTTCTTATAGCTTTTTAGCTCAATCAAACTTTTTAGCTTTACGAAATAAGAACTTATTTTCTTTTCAATTCAATCTATCGTAATGATAATTCGAATATTATTAAGACACGAAAATCAAAAAAGCCTGCATCTGTTGAAAATGCAGGCTTTATATAGCACTTGATTATAAAGGTTCTATTATTAGAACTATTCCGTCTAAAGCGACAATCTTAATTTCGGTGCCAGATGGAATATCTTGACTGGATTTTGCAGACCAAGAAGAGTCACCGACCCTAATTCTACAGCTACCTTTGTTAACTGCTTCGGTAAGAAAAACGGTTTGACCTACCAGTTGTTTTTCTCTTTGGTTTAACTCTCGCCCCGCATCCGAGTGCTTGTCATTAGACAGTTGTCTTCTCCACCACAACCAAGTGGTGATCAACGAGAAGCTAGCAAAGGATAACCATTGCATCTGCCAGCCGATAGGTAGAGCACCCAAAAGGACACCGACCAGCATGGCAGATATGCCTATCCATAAAAAGTAACCAGCGGTTCCAATTAACTCAAGTGCTAGCAACGCTAGACCAAACGCCAACCAATGCCAATGGTTTACTTGTTCTAGTAATTCGACCATAAGTTAGTCCTTACTACCTTTATCACTCTTATGTGCAAACATTTCAGCGATACCAGCTACAGAACCCATTAGGCCTGTTGCTTCTAGTGGTAGCATGATGATCTTGCCGTTTTCAGCTTGGCCAATCGACTTTAGTGCCTCAGTGTAGCCCTGCGCAATAAAGTAGTTTACGGCTTGCATATCACCTTGAGCAATCGCAGTCGAAACCATCTCTGTTGCTTTCGCTTCTGCCTCTGCGGCACGCTCACGAGCTTCGGCTTGCAATATCGCTGCTTGTTTTTCACCTTCTGCTTTCAGGATCTCTGATTGCTTGTGACCTTCCGCTTTCAAGATTTCGGCTTGTCTAACACCTTCTGCCTCTAGTATATCAGCACGCTTATTTCGCTCTGCCTTCATCTGGGCATTCATCGCAGCGGTAAGGTCGGCGGGGGGTTGTACGTCTTTAATTTCAATACGCGTCACCTTTACGCCCCAAGGGTTGGTTGCTTGATCGACGATATTCAGTAACTTGGTATTAATCATGTCACGCTGGCTGAGCATTTCATCCAGCTCCATAGACCCAAGTACTGTACGGATATTGGTGAGGGTTAGATTGCGAATCGCATGCTCAAGATCGTTCACTTCGTAGGCCGCTTTAGGGGCATCGATAACCTGAACAAAACAAACCGCATCAATAACGACGTTCGCGTTGTCTTTAGAGATGACCTCTTGCGCTGGGATGTCGAGAACGCGCTCCATCATGCTGATGCGCTGTCCTACTTTATCTATAAATGGAATGATTAAGTTAAGACCTGGCTTGAGCGTTAAGGTATATCGCCCGAAGCGTTCAACTGTCCAGTTATTGCCTTGTGGGACGGTTTTCACACCAGCGAAAATAAATAATAATGCGACGGCAGTAAAGATGCCAATAGTAATTAATGTATCAATAGCCATGCAAAAATCCTTTGTAAGTGTAAGTTTTTGATAGTCCATTATTGATACTGGCTCATATTTAAAATCTGAGCAAATTTATAAATGAGAAACGGGCTATAAAACATTGATTTTATAGCCCGTTTTGATTTTTTACGACAAGCTAAAGGGTGACTTTGTCACTTATAGTTCATTGCAATAGCATGCTTTATCGATATGTTACTGATTGTTAGTAGAGCAATGAGTACAGTTGGCGACGGTACTTACTCGCAACGGGATTACCTTGTCCAAGTGCACTTAAAATATCCATGAACTCTTTTTTCATGTCGCCATCAAGGGTGTTGAGATCTTTGGCTAAAAAGGACCACAGTAGGTTCATTGATTCTTCGCTACGGTTTACTTGATGGTATTGCAGTGCCAGTTCAGATGCCGTTTTAGCGTCGCTTGGATTTTGCTGAAGAGCGGCTTCTAATGCTTGTATCTCCGGGCTGTCTGCTGCCTGTTTGTGAAGTTCCAGTTTCGCAACTAAACCTTTGTAGTAGTTGTCTTGGTACTCAAGGGGGATTGTTGCTAGTTGGGTTTCAGCAAGGTCAAACTGTTGCGTTTCTAATAAACATTCAGCGATCGCCAGTTTTACTTCACCCTTACTTGTTAACTCTGTTGGTAATTGCTGTATCGCGGCGAGTGCCTGTGCGTGTGCACCGGTTTGCATTTGTTCTAGAGCTTGGCGTAAAGCGAGTTCATCTTGACTAGGTAGGTGTTTACTAAGCATTTCTACAATTGCTTCTACGCTTTGGGGACCACCGAGTCCATCAACAGGTTGGCCATTAACAAAAAGTGCAACGGTCGGCAGTGCTTGAACACCGAACTGGCTAGCAATGGCTTGTTCTTGCTCACAATTCAACAAGGCTAAGGTGAAAGCGCCATTGTATTGCTGAGTTAATGTTTGTAGTTCAGGAATGATTTGGGCGCTCTCTTGGTTCATTGGTGCCCAAAAATGGATGAGTACAGGGGTCTGCATCGAACCTTCTAATACTTGACGAAAGTTCTGCTCATTAAGTTCAACAACATGCGGAGATTGCATTTACGTTCCTTGAGGTTTGTTTTGTGGATACGTTGCAAATATGGGGGGATTAGTCGGTAACTTCAAGATCTAACTCGGTTATCTCAGATAAAAAGCGCCAAAAATAGAAAAACGCCATGCTTCGATGTTGATAGAGTTGTTATCTCAACACGGAAGACACAGCGTTCTCATTGAGGTGGTCAGTGAGGTATTACTTAAGATATTCAAAACAGAATAAACAACGTAATAGCCAAACTCACACCTACCCAATTAAGGCGGTTTAAAGTCATGAAATATCCAGGATTAGTGTCATCAATAGGGAATAATTGATGAGATAGGCTAAATCATGACATCTTATTGTTACGAATAAATTACATCGTTACATTAAAGTTTGCGACTGTGCATTCAAAGTTAGTAATTTATGCTGCTTTTCTCAAAATAGGGTCTAGCAAGCGGCTTGGTAGGAGCCTTTTTAACACAGCGAACACTTTGGTTGGTGTCGTCACTCGGTACCTTAGCTTAGGTTTATCGGCAGTCAGCGCGTGAAAAACAGGTTCAATGCAGCTTTCAGCAGGCAGAACAAACGCGTTGTTTGACGACTCTTTTTCAAGTCGGTCTTTTTGCTGCTGGTAAGCTTCTTGGTGGACACTGCCTTCGATGCGTATCCACTTATTGAAGGCCTTTAGGGCGTTGGTTCTAAACTGGGTTTCGATAGGACCGGGTTGAAGTAATGAAATGTGTATACCGCTGCCATGCAGTTCCAAACGCAGAGTGTCAGTCCAACCTTCTATTGCGAATTTTGAAGCGTTGTAAGCACCGCGATATTTCATAGCGGCGAAACCTAACACTGAACTGTTTTGTACGATTCGTCCTTCGCCACGTTCACGCATGTGCGGGAGGACCTGACAAACAAGATGGTGCCAGCCGAAGAAGTTGGTTTCGAATTGCTCTCTGAGACCTTGAGTCGGTAGGTCTTCTAGTGCGCCTGCTTGACCGTAAGCGCCGTTGTTGAACAATCCAAACAGCCCATTAGGTGCGAGTTCAATCGCAAGCTTGGCGCCATGTTCAATACTTTCTTGGTTGGAAAGGTCGAGTTGAATGCAGGTGAGACCTTCATCTTGAAGGCGTTGAACATCTTGTGGGTCACGACAAGATGCAATGACATGAAAACCGCGCTTTTGCAGTGCATGAGCACATGTATAGCCAATACCCGTTGAGCAACCAGTGATAAGAATCGACTTGTTCACGCTTAATCCTTTGTTAGAGTCTCTATGACTCTAGGGTAAAGAATTAGTCTTGATGTTGTAACAAGTTTTTTAGTGCAGGCTCGATTCTTGAGTAACTAAAGATGAACCCCATTTCGGTGAGCTTCTTTGGTTTGGAGCGGATGCTATCAAATAGCAAACAAGATGATTCACCCATCAGCAGCGACATTGCCCATTTCGGTGTGAACAAGAAATGAGGTCGGCCCAATTGTTTGGCTAATGTACTACTGAACAGCTTGTTCGTCACAGGGTGCGGAGCGCACATATTAAACTCGCCTTGAGCGTGCGGAATCGACAACAAGTGGTTGATGGCCCTCACCATATCTAGCATGTGAATCCATGGCATATACTGTTTGCCTGAACCTAGAGGCCCACCGACGCCCAGTTTGTAGGGCATTAGCATCTTCTTTAGCGCGCCGCCATTTTCGCCTAACACAATCCCCGTTCTGAGCAGTATTACACGCGTGTTATCTGATTGAGCTCGCTTAGCTATCTCTTCCCAGTGAGCACAAACTTTATGAGGAAAGCTTTCATCCTTTACTTGCAACGATTCATCAAACGGATGTTGCTGTTGATCGCCATAGTAACCCACGGCTGATCCACTAATAAAAGCCTCGGGTGGGTTGTTGCTAGCACTAATCAACTCGACTAGCTTTTCGGTGATCTGCCAGCGACTGTTACAGATTCTCGCTTTTTGATCTTCGGTCCAACGGTTGTCTGCAATCGGTTCGCCTGCTAGGTTAACCACCACATCGAAGTCATTGAGATCGCTCAGTTCATCAAGGGACTGAATGTAATGAAGGTTGTTCTGGTTCAGGTGATTTAGGTTTTTCTTTGCTTTTTCAGGGCTCCGCGTCAGCAATGTCACATCATCAGTGTTCCAACTCTTGACTAATTCAGACCCAATAAACCCCGTACCACCCGTTAACAATATCTTCATACCAATCTCCCTATTAAACATAATTATAGACATGACTTGTTTTTTATCGCCAATCAATACGAAAAAATCACTATAGCGATCAATTGGTTTCAATCGTGTGATACCTAAATTACGCCTTTTTCAATTTATTAAAGAGTGAAGTCAAATTCATCAGGTCAAGATGTGTATCGTTATCACACTTATGGATTTTACTTGGATATGTTACCAACTGCGTAATATTTATCACATAAGGAATGATAAGGATTTGCCATGATTATTAGTAACCTATAACCAGAATCAATTTCAGCAATAAGGAGTTACGATGACGGCAGTGCTTGCTTTGTTTCGAGCCATGTTAGGTAGCCTGCGAGATCTATTGCCGATTGTCGCGGTGATCGCCTTCTTCCAGCTTGCCGTCTTACAAGAGCCGCTTCCTCATCTTTTATCGATTCTAACCGGATTAGTGCTAGTCGTTTTTGGGCTCACTTTCTTTATCTTTGGCCTTGAAATGGGGTTGTTTCCAATTGGCGAATCGATGGCTCAAGCATTTGCCAGAAAAGGGAGTGTGTTCTGGTTGTTGATCTTCGCTTTTTGTTTGGGTTTCGGGACCACCATAGCCGAGCCTGCGTTAACTGCAGTCGCTGCCGAAGCTGCGGAAGTGGCAGCCGAGGGAGGTGTTATCCCCAATACGTTAGATGAAATGGAAGAATATGCAGACGGCCTGCGTTTCACCGTAGCATTGTCGGTGGGTATCGCCATCTTACTTGGGGTGCTGCGTATCTTAAAAGGGTGGCCAATTCAGTACATGATCATCGGTGGTTATATTGGCGTGGTAGTACTTACCGCTTTCGCCCCTGAAAATATCATTGGGATAGCGTATGACTCTGGTGGAGTGACAACATCAACCATCACCGTTCCGTTGGTGACAGCACTAGGGGTGGGTTTAGCATCAGCAATCAAGGGCCGTAATCCAATGATCGATGGCTTCGGGTTGATCGCCTTTGCGTCACTGTTGCCGATGATGTTTGTCATGGTCTATGGGATGGTGGTGACATGATCACTGCTCAGCAATTTATTGATACTTTTTTAGGCACCGTGATGGATGTGATTCCAATTACGGTGATCATATTTGGTTTTCAACTTGCAGTGCTGCGTAAGCCCGTGAACAATTTAGCCAAAGTGCTGATTGGTTTCTTTTACGTCATCCTTGGATTGTCCCTCTTCTTGATGGGATTGGAACTCGCACTGTTTCCCTTAGGGGAAACCATGGCAATGCAATTGACCGAGCCAAGCTTTCTGACTGATTTTAAGGTCAGCTCTGGCCTGGCATTGGTTTGGTTTGATTACTACTGGGTTTACTTTTTTGCATTCTGTATTGGTTTTAGTACCACGATCGCCGAGCCTTCGTTAATTGCGGTGGCGATTAAGGCGAACCAAGTCTCAGGTGGCAGTATCAGTGTTAACGGATTGAGAATTGCCGTGGCATTAGGGGTCGCTATCGGAATCTCACTCGGCAGTTATCGGATTGTTGCGGGCGATCCTATCCATTACTACATCATTTTTGGTTATGTCGTCGTAGTTATCCAAACCTTTTACGCCCCTAAACTTATTATTCCATTGGCCTACGATTCGGGCGGGGTGACGACATCTACCGTGACTGTGCCTTTAGTGACGGCTCTTGGGTTAGGGCTCGCTTCAACCGTTCCTGGACGAAACCCAGTGATTGATGGCTTTGGTTTAATCGCCTTTGCCAGCTTATTCCCAATTATTTCAGTGATGGGTTATGCCCAAATAACACAATGGTTAAACCGTTTACACACCTCTAAGGAGAGCAAAGATGCGCTTTAAACTTATCTTAGCGTTTGTAGAAGAGAGCAAGACAGACAGTGTGCTCGATGCCGCGCGTGATGCGGGCGCCACTGGAGCAACGGTGATTAACAATGCTAGAGGGCAAGGCCTGAACCAAAAACGCACCTTCTTCGGATTAACGTTAGAGGTGCAAAAAGATGTGTTGTTGTTTGTCGTCGAGGAGCATTTGGCGAGACATATTTTAGAAACCATCGGTGAAGTTGGGGAGTTCGACCAAGAGTCAGGGCAAGGCATTGCTGTTCAGATCGATGTCGAGGATGCGGTCGGCGTTGCGCACCAAGTCGAGACATTAACCAAGGTTGTGGAGGATGAGTTATGAATACGGGTGAGACAATTCGAGTCAGCGATGTAATGGCTAACACGTATGTGATTATTGACGGGCTAACGACGGTGTTCGAAGCGATTGAGATGGCAAAAAAGCACAAAGTTAAAGCCATCATCGTCGATAAGCGCCATGAGGATGATGAATACGGCATCGTATTGATGAATGACATCGCTAAGAAAGTGTTAGCCAAGAACCGATCGCCTAAGCGCACTAACGTTTATGAAATCATGACTAAACCAGCTTTGAGCGTGTCTGCTGATATGAATGTGAAGTATTGTGCTCGCTTGTTTGAGCGTTTTGGTATCAGTCGTGCCCCTGTGGTCAGTGACCATAAAATAGTCGGTATGGTTAGTTACAATAATATCGTGATCAACGGTATGGCGAGAGATGACGTGTAGCCGTTAGATACGTACAATAGGCTCATAAATTTTATGGAGAAGTACGTGTGAAATTATTTTTTGCTTCAGACCTACACGGTTCGCTGCCAGCAACAGAAAAAGTATTAGAGCTTTACCAAGCGTCTGGTGCGCAATATTTGGTTCTATTGGGGGACATTCTGAATCATGGTCCAAGAAACCCGATTCCAGAGGGATACAACCCGCCGGCGGTTGCAGAGAAGTTGAATGCGTTTTCTCAAGAGATCATTGCCGTTCGTGGTAACTGCGACAGTGAAGTGGATCAGATGCTGTTGTCTTTCCCTATGATGATGGATTACTCATGGGTACTGCTTGAGTCAGGTCAGCGTATCTTCTTAACTCATGGTCACTTGTACAACACAACGAAGCGACCAGCACTGAAAGCGGGCGATATTATTGCTCACGGTCATACTCATATCCCAGTTGCTGGATACCAAGATGGTATCTTCATTTTCAACCCTAGCTCGGTGACATTCCCACGAGAAGGGCACGCAGCAAGCTATGGTCTATATGAAAACAATACCTTCAAAGTGATCAGCCTTGAAGGTGACCTCATGGTGAGCGGCCAGCTTTAAATAACAAAATCGGTCGCGAGTAGACTTACTTTGAATCTACGTGGCCGAGGTCTCTATCTGGAGCAATGATGTTTCGTACTCTTTGCTTCAGGACTTTAGCCTCAGGAAAACCGCCGTCCGCTTTTCTTTCCCAAATCTGTGTCCCATTACAAAAAATCTCGAATCGTCCGCCCGTATCAGGGTGTAGACTGACTTGTTCTATCTCTTCACTAAAGGTGTGCAGCAGTTCTTGGCACAACCAGCTTGAGCGCAGCATCCAATTGCATTGACGGCAATAGTGTATTGCTATCGTTGCTTGCGATACTGTTGAGGTTGTTGGATTCGATTCCGTATTCATAGTTAATCCTTTTGAATTCTATATCAGTAGCTTGATACCGACGGCAAACGTCAATATTTCGAAGGCCGTTTTGACGAGCTGATTGCTTGAACGGTTGGCAAGAAATGCGCCTAGGCTTCCACCTATAAATGAGCTAAGTAGAAGTATGGGTAGCCACAACCAGTATATGGGTGCGCCAGCTTGTACGATTGCGATACCGCCGATGCCATTCCAGAACAGGCCAACACATATCATGGTGAGCGCCACGGCCTGTTTATAAGTGAAACCAAACCAGCGAACCAGAAACAAGGTCACCAACAGTCCAGATCCCGCAGTCAGAGAGCCGTTGATGATGCCAATTAGCGTAAGCCCAATACCACCTATGATGTAACCTTTGGTGTCTCGGTTTTTGAGTTGTTCATCTTGTCCCAACTGCTTCTTTAGTCGGGAGTAAACGCCAAGTGCTAAGATCATCGCCCCAAGCAGTTTCTGTGCAATGTCGTCGGGAATCAGGAGCACGATATTAGCCCCAATGACCACACCTATACTACCCACAGCTATCAGGTAACAACAAACTCTCCAGTTTAGCGTTCCGCCTTTAATATGGGTATAGGCAGCCCCCAAACCTAACGCGACACTCGCGACCTTGTGAGTCGCTAAGGCGACCGAAAAGGGTAGGCCAAGAAAGATAAGCAACGGGAATTGAAGTAGCCCGGCACCGCCACCTGATAAGGAGGCGAGGGTATTGGCGATTAATGAACCAAAGAAGAGGGCAAGTGAGTTAATCCAATCCATAGAGTCTCGTATTTGTTAAAACAGCGAACAAAAAAGGGGCATCATGCCCCTCTTTCTATTGGTCTACCGTTAATGGTATTCAGCTATGCATATACAGCAAATAGCTACCCATTATTAGTTTGAAAACAATACGGTAGAACCGTGATTTAAGCTAGTCAGTAGCAGCGCTTTCTGATTAACGATATCAATTCGACGGCTTTGTTCAGCATCCATCTTGATCACCTGAGTTATGAGGTCTAATTGATCTTTAGAGAAATCCTGACGTTGAGCCGACGTGACATCTTTAAACTCAGTCGGAGAGATGAGTAAGTAATTATCGTTGATGTCCCACTGGCCAGTTTCGGATATGTTGATCACATTCGCTGGCGCAGTTTGTGTGCTGTAAAGCCTGACTATTGACATTCTTAAGTAGGTACCGTTTGGTAAATATTTCGCATTCGATGACAGTTCTACTTTACGAAGTGGGCCGATAGAGTCGGCTTGCGTGTTGTCGCTAATCAGAGTCACCATTTTTGCTTGCCACTCGTGTTGAGTTAACAGGTGTTCTATTTTTGCATCATTACCCCAATACAACCAACCACTTAAAAACGCGGAAATAACCAGTAGAATAATGGATACTTTTAATTTCATGTTACTGATCACCTTTACAAATGTCGTTTAAATCCGACTGGTTGGCGTAAATTTTAAGGGTTATATTCTCGCTCGAATATTTTTGTGGGTGGATATAGTTAAGAGCAAGGTTATTGGTTTGCCCACCTGTTGCAATCACCTCCGTTGGCTTCAATATGCCTGCGTGATTTTTGTTGTAGTACAAGACACACTTTTTAATTGCGGGTAGCCAACTGGTTAGATCTGGGTGGTTGATTGGTGACTGCACTTTCACGCCATCCACTTCAGCCAATGTTTTGAACTCGGATTCTGCCGGGTTAGTCAATGTTAAAACCAGAATCGGCATAATGAAAGCAACAAGTAGCAACCAAAACGTTAACCACTTATTTGTGTTTTTAGCCGGAGTTACATTAGGATCTCGTGTTGGCTCAGCTTCTACATCGGTTTCTTGAACCTTTGTTACTGGTTCTGGTTCAGCAGTTTCAGCAATGACTTCTTCCGACATTGTCGTGTTAGCGAACGTTAAGGTAGGTTCTACGTCATTTTCGGCAATTTCAGCGGCTATTGGCTGATCATTTGATGACAGTGGTGCTGAACGTTCAACGGTCGCAATAAATTGATATCCGCGCTTTGGGACCGTCTTTACAAACTCTGGAGATTTGGTCGAATCTTTCAGCATCTTTCTTAGCGTCGATACTGCTTGAGTTAAGCTTGAGTCATCGACCTCAAAGCCTTGGTCTCGCCAAACATATTCATGCAATTCATTGCGAGTGATAACTTCATTGGGCCTTTCCGACAGCATTAGGAGAATGCGGCTTTCATTACTACCAAGACGTACGACTTCGCCATCGCTTAGTTGATCAACAAGTGAATTGCTGTTTGGATCAAATACAAACCGCTGTGCGAGAATAAGCTTTGTGCCGATATTGCTCATTGAATTCTTCTATTTTGGGTGATTTTGGGTGAGAAATAGACAAACATTAGGTGAAGTTCAGTCAATTCTTCACCAAATCATGGCTTCTTTTATGTTCTTTTATATTTATAACACTCAAGGATAATAAAAACAGATCAAAAAAACAGTGTTTTTATGGTTTTTGACCTTGAATTTACATTTGTCATCCTCATGTTAATGAACACAAGAGTGACATAAAGTGTTACGTCCTTAAAATTATTCAACATAAAGTATAGATGTTTTGGAGTAAAAATGAGCGAAACGGCAACGCAAAATAAAGAGACTCGTGGCTTTCAATCTGAAGTGAAACAACTACTTCATCTAATGATTCACTCACTGTATTCAAATAAAGAAATCTTCCTACGTGAGCTTATCTCGAACGCATCTGACGCGGCTGATAAGCTTCGTTTTCAAGCCTTATCAAATGGTGACCTTTACCAAGGTGATGCAGATTTAGGTGTAAAACTTTCATTCAATGCTGAAGCAAACACCCTAACGATTTCAGATAATGGTATCGGCATGAGCCGCGACAACGTTATTGAACATTTAGGTACGATCGCTAAATCAGGCACTGCGGACTTTTTCTCAAAATTGTCTGAAGACCAAAGTAAAGACTCTCAACTGATTGGTCAATTTGGTGTTGGTTTTTATTCTGCATTCATCGTGGCAGACGCAGTAACCGTTCGCACTCGTGCGGCAGGTTTAGCGAGCAATGAAGCCGTTCAATGGCACTCTGCGGGAGAAGGCGATTACACCATTGAAGACATCACCAAAGAGTCTCGTGGTACTGATATTATTCTTCATATGCGTGAAGACGGGAAAGAGTTCCTAAATGAATGGCGTCTGCGTGAAGTGATTGGTAAATATTCTGATCATATCGGTATCCCAGTTTCTATCTTAACTGCGGTTAAAGATGACGAAGGTAAAGAGACCGAAGAGAAACACTGGGAGCAGATCAACAAGGCGCAAGCGCTTTGGACTCGTAACAAATCTGATATCGACAAAGAAGAGTACCAAGAGTTCTACAAGCACGTATCTCATGACTTTGCTGACCCACTAACGTGGAGCCATAACAAAGTTGAAGGTAAGAACGACTACACAAGTCTGCTTTACATCCCAGCTAAAGCACCTTGGGACATGATGAACCGTGACCATAAGAGCGGCTTAAAGCTTTATGTGCAGCGTGTATTCATTATGGATGATGCTGAGCAGTTCATGCCATCTTACATGCGTTTCGTTCGCGGCTTGATTGACTCAAATGATCTACCTCTCAACGTGTCTCGTGAAATCCTGCAAGATAACAAGGTAACTCAATCTCTACGTGGTGCATGTACTAAACGTGTTCTAACGATGCTTGAGCGCATGGCGAAGAATGACAACGACAAGTACCTAGAGTTTTGGAAAGAGTTTGGCCTAGTAATGAAAGAAGGCCCAGCTGAGGACATGGCGAACAAAGAGAAGATCGCTGGTCTACTTCGTTTCTCGTCAACGGAAGTGGATTCTGCTGAACAAACTATCAGCCTAGCGTCTTACGTTGAGCGTATGAAAGAAGGCCAAGACAAAATCTATTACCTAACAGCAGATAGCTATGCTGCCGCTAAGAACAGCCCACATTTGGAGCAGTTCAAAGCAAAAGGTATTGAAGTCGTTCTAATGTACGATCGCATTGATGAGTACGTAATGAACTACCTAACGGACTTCGACGGTAAGCAGTTCCAATCGATCACGAAAGCGGGCTTAGATCTAAGCAAGTTTGAAGGCGAAGAAGAGAAAGAGAAGCAAAAAGAGACAGAAGAAGAGTTCAAATCTGTTGTCGAACGCACTCAAGCTTACCTAGGTAATCGTGTTAAAGAGGTTCGTACTACTTTCAAGCTAGCAACAACGCCAGCAGTGGTTGTGACTGATGATTTCGAAATGGGTACGCAAATGGCTAAGCTTCTCGAAGCTGCGGGCCAAGCTGCACCTGAAGTTAAGTACATCTTTGAGATTAACCCTGAGCACGCTCTAGTTAAACAGATGGCAGACGAAGCGGACGAGCATGCGTTCGGCCGTTGGGTTGAGCTGTTACTTGGCCAGGCTATGCTGGCTGAAAAAGGCTCAATGGAAGATCCGTCACAATTCTTGGGTGCAATCAACGAGCTACTAACAAAACGTTAGTCTTTCGACTTTGGGCTAAGCAAATAATTGTATTAAAAAGCTCGCAAATGCGGGCTTTTTTTATGAACGTCGTTGAAAACTCATTAAACGTGGTCAACGTCACCGTTATCGTGGCAATAAATGCTACCAATGCATTCTTTAGTCGTAAATTCAGCCAAATTGAATATTAATGTGATAGAATGCTCGACCTAATCAGTTGAGAGTGTGAAAGTATCGTCTCCAGCTGTATGATTTTTAAACGTTATACCGAAACTTACCGTTTTGCTTCTGTTTACAGTTTTGCTTAACCTCTACTGTTATCTAACGCTTTCTGTTTATCTTACAAATGAACTAGGAAGGTAGGATAGTGAGCTTCGGTATAAATCATAATTTTATAAGAGGATTAAACATGCGCATCATTCTTCTAGGTGCTCCTGGCGCGGGTAAAGGTACTCAAGCTAACTTCATCATGAACAAATTTGGTATCCCTCAAATTTCAACTGGTGACATGCTACGTGCTGCTATCAAAGCGGGTACTGAGCTTGGTAAGCAAGCAAAATCAGTAATCGACGCTGGTCAGCTAGTTTCTGATGAAATTATCCTTGGTCTTATCAAAGAGCGTATTGCTCAAGATGACTGCGAAAAAGGTTTTCTACTAGACGGCTTTCCACGCACAATTCCACAAGCTGATGGCCTAAAAGAAATGGGTATTGCTGTTGATTACGTTGTTGAATTTGACGTAGCTGACGATGTGATTGTTGAGCGTATGGCTGGTCGTCGTGCTCACCTTTCTTCAGGTCGTACATATCACACTGTGTACAACCCGCCTAAAGAAGAGGGCAAAGATGACGTAACTGGCGAAGAGCTAGTGGTACGTGATGACGACAAAGAAGAAACAGTTCGTGCACGTCTAGGTGTATACCACGATCAAACAGCGCCGCTTATTTCTTACTACGGTAAAGAAGCGGAAGTCGGCAACACTAAGTACCTTAAATTCGACGGTACTAAGCAAGTTGCTGAAGTTAGTGCAGAACTTGAGAAAGCACTAGCATAATTGGCTAACAGCCAGTTTTAGAATTTGATATATTAGAAGCGACCTTATGGGTCGCTTTTTTTGTTCCAAATTTTAGTACGATACCAATCTCGATAAGTTTGATTGCGCTGATTTAAGGTTTTTAGCCCTGATGATGGATAGCAGTTTAGAGTTTGAGATACCTCACGTTCAGAATGATTATTCAAACATTTGGTATGCTCAATGATCTTGAATTTATGTAGATTAGTATATTACTTTCCAGAAAATTACATATGAGTCTCAGGTATCTATGGAAAATAATAAAAAGCAGGGCGTTTTACTGGTGAACTTAGGGACTCCAGATTCGGCGACCCCAGCTGGCGTTCGTCGATTTTTGAGTGAGTTCTTACATGACAAGCGGGTGGTTAACCTAACGCGTTGGCTTTGGTGTCCTATTTTGCACGGGGTGATTTTACCGATTCGCTCGCCTAAAGTGGCTAAGCTGTACCAGTCGGTCTGGATGGATGAAGGCTCACCACTGCTTGTGTACTCCCAAAGACAAGCTAAAAAACTCCAGAAAAAACTAGAGATGCCTGTTGCATTGGGTATGACCTATGGCAACCCAAGCCTAAAGTCGGGTGTTGAGCAGCTGATGGAGCAGGGCGTTGAAGATATCATCGTACTGCCTTTATATCCTCAGTATTCTGGAACAACCACAGCGGCTGTTTCTGATGGTTTAACCAAAGCGTTTAAGCAGATGCCAGTAATTCCAAGCTATCGCTTTATTCGTGATTATTACGCGCATCCTAGTTATGCTAAAGCACTGGCTGAAAGCGTTCGCAGCCATTGGGAGCAAAATGGCAGAGCCGATCACTTGGTTTGTTCGTTCCATGGTATTCCTAAGCGCTTAGCTGATGAAGGTGATATTTATCCTCAACATTGTGAAGCGACGACAAAACTGCTTGCTGAAGAGTTAGGCTTATCTGAGGAAGATATCACCATGACATATCAGTCGCGATTTGGTCGAGAAGAGTGGTTGAAGCCTTATACAGATGAAACGCTTGAGTTACTACCAAGTAAGGGCATTAAGAGTATCGATATTATGGCACCGGCGTTCTCTGTAGACTGCTTGGAAACATTGGAAGAAATTTCTGATCAGTGTAAAGATACCTTCATTGAAGCTGGTGGTGCGGACTTTAGTTATATTATGTGCCTTAACGACAGAGATTCGCACATCGATATGATGGCAGAGCTAGTGGAACTTCACCGTTAATTGATATGTAGGTTCTATACATAACAAAAGGGCTGCCTCATTGATTGAGCAGCCCTTTTTTAATTAGTGTTCTGAAGTCATTTTAGCTATTAGGTGTTATTAGATATTAAGCGACAGATGTTTCTGCTGACTGATCTGCTTTTGATTCTGTGTCAAGCGTCATGTTGGTTTCTACGCCATGCATCCATGACACAAGTTTACCAGCACACAGCAGCAATAATATGCCACTAGCCGTTGCGGTAATCGCTATACCACTGAAGATTGCCATAGCACCAAACTCGCCTACATGAGAACCAACCAGACCTGCTACGTAGTTTGCCACCGCGTTGAAGCCAAACCAAGCGCCCATCATCAGAGAGGCTAAACGAAGCGGAGCTAACTTAGTGACCAACGACAGGCCAATGGGCGATAGACAAAGCTCACCAAGGGTATGGAAGAAGAAAGCACCCACCAGCCATAACATTGATGTTTTCACTGTTAGGTCACCACCTTGTTCCATTACCGCGCCCATCATGCACACGAAACCCAAAGCTAAGAAGAACAAAGCCATAGCAAACTTCACCGGGGAATTTGGTTCACGCTTACCAAGCTTAACCCAAAATGCGGCAATGAATGGCGCAAGAGTAATGATGAAGAATGGGTTTAGAGATTGGAACCACGCGGCAGGTACTTCAAAACCACCAATCATACGGTCAGTATATTGTTGAGTGTAGATGTTCATCAGACCACCTGCTTGTTCAAAGCCAGCCCAGAAAACGATCACGAACAGACCCATAATTAAAATCACTTTTAGTCTGTCAAATTCTTCTTTGGTGAGTGGATCTTTTTCTTTAGATTTGTTTAAGGCTTTTGCTCGAGCTGCAGCAGGCACTGAACCTATGTTACCTAACCACGATTGAGCCATAGTCACTTGCATGATCAAACTAATAATCATACCAATGCCAGCGGCTAGGAAGCCTGCTTTCCAGCCGAAAGAGTCGACTGCAACACCTGAAATTAATCCACCAAGCAGTGCGCCTAAGTTGATGCCCATATAGAAAATAGTGAAAGCACCATCACGTCGGTTGTCGCCTTCTTGGTACAAGTCACCAACCATGGTCGAGATGTTTGGTTTAAACATACCGTTACCACTGATAAGCAGAGCTAAACCGAGGTAAAGAGCATTTACTTGGTCTAAGCCAATAAAGCCATTGGGTAGAGCAAGTGTAAATTGGCCTAGCGCCATTAATAAACCGCCAATCAGGATCGATTTACGTTGTCCTAAGTAATTATCTGCAATCCAGCCACCGATTAAGGGTGTAATGTAGACTAAGCCAGTATAAATACCGTAGAGATCAAGTGCGTCTTTCGTTGACCAACTGAGCCCACCGTTAATAGTGGTGTCGGTTAAAAATAAAACCAGAATTGCACGCATTGCGTAATAGGAAAAACGTTCCCATAATTCTGTGCTAAAAAGTAGGAATAGGCCTCTAGGATGGCCAAAGATATTGTGATTGCTTGGCATAAGTTTTACTAACTTCAGGTATTAAAAGATTTTATAGTAACTTATGTATACAGAGTGGAATAAAAAACTGCAATAGATGTTTTTTGTGGTTTTAAAAGTGTATTTATGTAAGGTGCTGATATTAATGGTTTTTTATTGAGTTTTGTTCTGAAAGGGTGCGATGAAAACTAATTTTCCAGATTTGAATTGGATGATTAATGCGCCTTCTTTAGTGCCTATCGAATGGTGTTTTACTTATGCATTAGTGCGGTGTATGGGTTGGTCGAAAATGAAAATGCGATCTAATAGGTTTTTATATATCAACACCTTCTATATTCATTATTTGTATGTAAATATTATCGCTGTACAATGGCTAATTGCATTTTTTGAAGGCTATTTTCTTGGTAAATAGCTCTATTCGGAAGATTACTCTGTTGATAACGGTTCATATTATTACGCCTAATTAAACCGTTTTATGCTGTGGTAAGATGTTCCAAAATAAAATAAAATAAATGGCTAGTAAAAATGAAACGTTGGTATTTAGTCTACTGTAAGCGTGGTGATCAAAAACGCGCACAGCAGCACTTGGAAAATCAAGGGGTAGAGTGCTTTTATCCCCAAATAGAAGTTGAAAAGTCAGTTCGAGGAAAAGAAAAACGAGTCAAAGAACCGTTATTCCCGTCTTATATCTTTGTTCGCTTTGACTACGAACAAGGCCCTAGTTTTACGACAGTTCGTTCAACCCGTGGTGTTGTTGATTTTATTAAGTTAGGTGCAAGGCCACATGAAGTCCAAGGTGACATAGTGTTTGAACTTAAAAAGTTCGAAAATTGTTGTAGTAACGAAGTTAAAAATTGTTGTGTTGAGTTTGAATCAGGACAAGTAGTGACAATTCAGAGTGGCCAGTTTGCTGGGGTTGAAGCTATTTTCGATCAGAAAGATGGTGAAGCTCGCTCTATTATGTTGGTAAAAATGATCAGCCAAGTGGTTCCGATCAGTATTGAGAACGAAGCACTACAAGCTCACGCATAAGTACAGCACTACAAAGAGAGAAGCAGGCTTAAAACAAAAAAGGCGCATAATGCGCCTTTTTTAGTATTTAGGGGGTGTTCAAAACACGTTAAGCGTTGTAAGCATCGTTGTGAACGGTTTGAACTGCACGGCCTGATGGGTCGACACAGTTTTTGAATGACTCATCCCACTCAATCGCTTTCGCTGATGAACAAGCAACTGAAGGGCCGCCGGGTACACATTCTGCTGCTGAATCTAGAGGGAATAACTCTTCAAAGATTTCGCGGTAAGCGTAACCTTCTTTAGTGGTTGGCGTGTTGTAAGGGAAGCGGAACTTAGCAGCTTCCATTTGTTGATCCGTGACTTTCGCTTCCGCTGTTGCTTTCAACGTATCAATCCAATCGTAGCCAACACCATCAGAGAACTGTTCTTTTTGACGCCAAGCGATTGAGTCTGGAAGGTAATCCTCGAAACACTCACGTAGGATGTGTTTTTCCATCTTACCGTTACCACACATCTTATCTTCAGGGTTCAGACGCATTGCTACATCGATGAAATCTTTATCCAAGAATGGTACGCGGCCTTCAACTCCCCATGCTGCCAATGATTTGTTTGCACGAGCACAATCGAACATGCTTAGAGCAAGCAGTTTACGAACGGTTTCTTCGTGGAACTCTTTCGCGTTTGGCGCTTTATGGAAGTACAGATAACCACCAAAGATCTCATCAGCACCTTCACCAGACAGTACCATTTTGATGCCCATTGCTTTGATCTTGCGAGCAAGCAAGTACATTGGCGTTGATGCACGAATTGTCGTTACATCATAAGTTTCGATGTGATAGATAACATCACGGATGGCATCTAAGCCTTCCTGAATGGTGTAAGTCATCTCATGGTGTACAGTCCCGATCTTGTCCGCAACTTCACGAGCAGCGATAAGATCTGGTGCGCCTTCTAGGCCAACGGCGAATGAGTGCAGTTGTGGCCACCAAGCTTCAGATTGTTCATCATCCTCGATACGCATTGCAGCAAAACGTTTAGCGACTGCTGAAGTGATTGATGAATCAAGACCACCAGATAGAAGTACACCGTAGGGAACGTCAGTCATTAGTTGACGCTTAACGGCAGCTTCTAATGCCTCAGTCAGTTCTTCTTTGCTTGTGCTGTTACCTTGAACGGCAGCATATTCGTTCCAATCGCGAATGTAGTAGCGTTGAGGTTCTGCATCTTTTGAAGAGTAGAAGCTACCAGGGGGGAACTCACTGATCGTCTTACATACAGGTACTAGCGCTTTCATTTCAGAAGCGACGTAGTAGTTACCGTGCTCATCATAGCCTTGATAAAGCGGGATGATTCCGATGTGGTCACGCCCCACTAGGTACTCGTCTTTGTCTTCGTCATACAATACGAACGCAAAAATACCGTTAAGTTCTTCTAATAGCTCTGCGCCCATTTCTTGGTATAGGGCAAGAATTACTTCACAGTCAGAATCCGTCTGAAATTGGTACTTGTCTTCATAGCGTGCGCGAAGTTCTTTGTGGTTATAGATTTCGCCGTTTACTGCAAGAATGTGCTTTTTGTCTTGGCTGTATAGCGGCTGGGCACCACTGTTAAGGCCAACGATAGCTAAACGTTCATGAGCGAGGATGGCTTTCTCACCAGCATAGATGCCAGACCAATCAGGGCCGCGGTGACGAAGCTTTTTAGACATTTCTAAAGCAATAGGGCGAAGTGCTGCGGCATCACTTTTAATGTCGAGAATGCCAAATACTGAACACATAGAACTTCCTTTTAAATAATTTCTAAATTAACTGTATTCAATTTGCCATTTTGGCTAAAAAAAGCAACCAGATGTGAGTAAAAAAATAATATAAAGGCTCGTACATTAGAAATAATCTAATAATAGTGTTGTTTTTGTGTTTCCTATCTAATTGCAGTTGGTTTTTTATACGAAAGCCTCTCAAAAGTGCACAAGTTCGCAATTTTGAGAGGTTTGGAGAGAGGTTTTAGACTAGATTTTATTGATGTTTGGGTTTAATTGTTCACATACATGCCGAGCAAAGCCACTACCAGCTTCACTGTAAATGTTGAATGCCGCATCGACGCCATTTTCTTTTAATGTTTCTAGTTGATCTGGATATTCGGCAATCGCTGCAATTTGACCTTTAAAATTACGCGACTTCAATTGTTCTATAGCGGTTTGATTACCTTGGTGATGAGGCATCGCTAATATCACCAGTTTTACATTGGCTGTATCTAAAATTCGTTCCCAAAAGTCTGGGTCAGTTGCGTCGCCAGAAATTACGTTTCTTCCGTGGCTTCTGTGGTTGTGCGCAGCATCTTCACGCACCTCCACACCTAAGCTGACTTTACCGTAGCGTGAACGTAGCTCGTCGTAGGCACCGGTACCAATTCGTCCCATGCCAAGGATAAGCACTTGAGCACGACCAGGGTCGATAAGTTGGTCTCGTTGGTGAAGTTTCTCTGCGGCGTGCTCTTTTAGCCACTTTCTGGATTGTTGATAAAGTTTGTGACCAGCTCTATTTAGAGGAGCGGCGATTAAGAACGAAAGTGATACGGCAATAGCCACAGCCACTAAGATGTCACCAGACATCCAACCCATTTTAAAAGCGAGGCCACCGACTATGAGGCCAAACTCACTGTAGTTAAACAGTGATAGAGAAGCGAGGAGTGATGTTCGAACACGGAACTTAAAGCGGTTGAGTACTAAGAAATAAAGTAAACCTTTGACTGGTAGCAACAATAAGAATAGGACAGCGAGCATAAATCCTTGAATGGTTGGTTGCTCGGATAAGCCAATGTTCAAAAAGAAGCAAATAAGGAAAAGCTCTTTAAGGTTAAACAGTGATTTTGATAGCTCTGAGGCTTTAGGGTGGCCTGCTAGTAACATACCTAGGATAAGGGCACCTAGATCTGGTTTCATGCCAACAAGCTCGAACAGGCCGGCGCCTATCACTAACGCAAAGAAAATGCCGAACAGAACTAACATTTCACCGTGCCCAACCCAATCAAGTACCTTGTAGAAAAGAGGGCGTAAGAATGGAAGAGCGAATAATGCGATGGCATACCACTCTGGAATTTTTCCTGTAGATGCTGTCAAAAAGACCACGGCAAAAATATCCTGCATCACCAGAATACCTATCGCTAATGTTCCGTAGGTCGCATTCATTTCTCCTTTCTCTTGCAGGGACTTAACTGCGAATACGGTACTAGAGAAAGAGAGGGCAAAGCCAAGTAAAACGATTTGTTCCATCGACATGGCAGCTAGCGATGAAATACCTAAGAGCTTAAAACCAAATAGGGCGGCTGCAAAAAACAGAGTCGATAAAAGATTGTGGATTGTTGCCCCTGCCCAGATTTCCTTAGAGAGTAAGGTTTTGATGTCGAGCTTTAAGCCAATAGTAAACAGGAGTAGCGTGACACCGAGGTCCGCTAAGGTAATGATGGTGTCATTGGTTTGAAAGCCTAGAGCATAGAGCCCAAAACCTGCGACCAGAAAGCCAACTAACGGGGGAAGGTGACATTTTAAAGCAATAAATCCTGCGATAAACGCAGTGGATATTAATATAAGTTCCATAACTTGTTGTTTTAGTTCCCTAGCTTAAAAAAACGGGCCGTGTTCATACAAACACGGCCCGCGGAAAATCAGAATGGTTTTCTTTAGTCTTCGAGTAGCTTTTGAAGTAACACGCCGTTGAGCATAGCGCGCTTAATCATGGCAAAAGCTCCCATCGTAGGATGTTTGTCGATCTGCGATGCTACAATAGGTAAGCCGCTATGGAAAGTCGTTAAAGACTGATTCTCTACATTGCGCTTAATTGCAGGGAAAACAACCTCTTGTGCCTTCGTAATGTCACCGGCAATGATCACTTTTTGAGGGTTAAATAAGTTAATCGTCATTGCGATAGCCTTACCTAATTGGTTCCCTACGCGAACTAAGCTCTGCTTGGCCAGTTCGTCACCGTTGATAGCATGGTCACAAACATCTTGAATAGTAATATGTTCAAGTTCTGTTAAAGAAGACTTATAGCCTTGCTTAATCAGTTTCTGTACTCGTTCAATAATCGCAGGGTTCGCAGCTACTGTTTCAAGACAACCGAAATTACCACACTGACACTGTTCACCTAGGGGATCAATTTGGATATGGCCAATTTCCCCAACGTTACGATTGTGGCCAAGGAAGACTTGGCCATTAACGATAATGCCAGCTCCAGTACCACGGTGAACGCTCACTAAAATCGAATCTTGGCTGTCTTTACTTGCACCGAAATAGTGTTCGGCAAGCGCCATTCCTCTAACGTCATTGCCAACAAAGCAAGCCACATGGAATGTGTCGCGAATAATGTCGCTTAATGCTAGGTTATCGATATCCGTGTTTGGCATATACTCAACGACACCTGTCGTAGGGTTCACCAAACCTGGAAGAGTGATACCAATTGCAATCAGTTGGTCGATCTTTGGTTGATGTTCTGCAATGAAAGCCTTCAAGTTGTTGAGCAAACCTTGGGTCAGGTCTGACTGATCTGAATAATCAAGGTCTTGCTGCTGAAAAGCCAATTCACGACCACCTAGATCATGAAGGCTCACTTGAATGTAGTCTCGCCCCAATCGTACAGCAATGGAATGGAAAGGTTCTACTTCTGTAGTTAGCGAAATAGCGCGCCTACCGCCAGTAGACGCTTGTTGCGCTACCTCTTTAATTAGGCCGCGCTCTAAAAGTTGGCGGGTAATTTTTGTAACACTTGCCGGTGCGAGTTGGCTTACATCTGCCACTTGTATGCGACTGATAGGCCCTTGTTGGTCTATTAGTCTATATACTGCCGCACTGTTTAGTTGTTTAACTAAGTCTACGTTACCTATTTGTCCGCCATTCATACTTAATTATGCTCGTATTGTCCGTTAACAACAGTCGCTTTAACGTTAAAGTCTCGGTCAAATACAGCGAGGTTTGCAACCATGCCTTTTTTGATTCGACCTAGCTTACTTTCTACACCAATAGCTGTAGCTGGGTATAGCGTAGCCATGCGGAGAGCTTCGTCTAAAGCGATACCAGCGTGCTCAACTGTATTCTGAACTGCTTCAATCATAGTCAGAGCTGAGCCGCCCAGTGTGCCATTTTCATCAACACACTTACCATCACGGTAATATACTTTCTTACCGACAAAAATAAAGTATTCCATGTTAGCACCTGCAGGAGCTGTGGCATCCGTCACTAATACCAACTTTTCTCCCTTGATTTTATGCGCAATTCGGATGTTTGCGTAATCAACGTGGAAGCCGTCAGCAATAATACCGGCATAAACCTCAGGGGTATCGTAAATCGCACCAACAACGCCTGGCTCACGGCCAACCATCGGAGTCATCGCGTTGAATAGGTGAGTCGCGAAGGTAATACCTGATTCAAAACCTTGACGCGCTTCTGCGTAAGTTGCGTTGGTGTGACCGATAGAAACTACTACGCCAGCTTTGTGTAGACGTTCGATATGTTCAGGGTCGTTAAGCTCGGGAGCTAGTGTTACTTTTGCAACAAGGTCGCTGTTCTCACAGATAAGCTCAATCATATCGCTATCGGATTTACGAATGTGATCGACGCTGTGAATGCCTTTCTTAGCAACGTTTAGGTAAGGACCTTCAAGGTGTAGACCTAAAGATTGATTCTGATACTGGTTGTGGTATTCGCGAGCTGCCTTAATAACCGCACGCATATCTTCGTCTGAAGAGGTGATAAGCGTTGGTAGGAAGCTAGTACAGCCAGATTTAAGGTTTGCCTCGTGCATGATCTGCATGGTGTTTGCAGTGATCTCATCGTTAAGCATGACACCGCCACACCCATTTAATTGTAGGTCAATGAAACCTGGGCTTAGATTTGCTCCATCTAGGTCGCGAACCTCGATGTATTCTGGCAGTTCAGAGATAGGGCATACTTTTTTGATCAGTTGGTTTTCGATTACAACAGCATGATCGGTTAGAACATCACTACCTGTGTAAATTTTACAGTTACTTAGCGCGTACATAGTCAGCTAATCCTTATTTCGTGAGATCTTTAAAATTTCTTCGTTACGTAAATGTGGACTTAGTTTGCGGGCATCATTTACGTAACGATTTATCTTCTATGGTCAAACAGATTTAAAATTGTAGTCAACTCAAAGCTTTGAAACTTAAGGTTTAATTAAATATTAGCCATACATTAATATTGAACGTTAACTGCTATTCACATGGGTAGATAAACGAAGAGACCCCTCTTTTCCAACTATGAATTAGATTTAGATTTTATCTATAAATGCCCATTTTTTGAATGATAAAATAAGTTTTATGATCTCGCTAGCAAAAACCTCTGGATTTGGTAAAAACTGGTGATTAGGATCACAAATGGTAAGGTTTTAATTTGCGGGGCAAAATTAATTGAATACACTGAAAAGGACTAAATTGAGCGACTAAAATAAGTTTCTCAAAACGAATTCTAAAAATCCTATAGGGGGAAACAACTGGTGAATATTTTAGGATACGCACAGAAGCTAGGTAAGGCATTAATGCTACCTATCGCAACACTTCCGATTGCGGCATTGCTATTACGTCTGGGGCAACCCGATTTACTAGATATCGCATTCATGGCATCTGCTGGTAACGCAATCTTCAGCCAACTACCATTGTTGTTTGGTTTGGGGATAGCTATCGGTCTGTCTAAAGATGGTAACGGCGCAGCAGGTCTTGCTGGCGCAGTTGCTTACTTTGTATTGACGGCAACAGCAACAAACATCGATGCAAGTGTGAATATGTCATTCTTCGGCGGTATCTTCGCAGGTATCATCGCAGGTCACTCTTACAACGCTTTTCATGCAACACGCCTTCCTGAGTGGCTAGCATTCTTCTCTGGCAAACGTTTAGTTCCTATCATGGCTGGTCTATTTGCTTTGGTTGCTGGTGCTATCTTTGGTGTTGTATGGCCTGCCGTTCAGTCTGGTCTAGACGCACTGGCTCACGCGGTATCAACGTCTGGCGCTATCGGCCAATTCGTTTATGGTACGCTTAACCGTGCACTTATCCCTGTAGGTCTACACCACGTATTGAACTCATACTTCTGGTTCGGTATGGGTACATGTCAAGAAATCGTTGTTGCTGGTCAAGGCGCATTCGCTAACATCACTCAACTCTGTGTTGACCCTGCACTTGCTAAAACTCTAGTTGTTGGCCAAGAGCACACATTCACATTCGCTAACTCTGTAATGCCAGAAATCACTACTGTAGTTAAAGAAGTGACTGAAACTGTTAAATCTGGCGACCTAAACCGTTTCTTCGGTGGCGATAAAGGCGCAGGCGTATTCATGAACGGTTTCTTCCCAGTAATGATGTTCGGTCTGCCAGGTGCTGCGCTTGCAATGTACCTAGCTGCTCCTGCTGAAAAACGTAGTCAAGTGGGTGGCGCACTGTTCTCAGTTGCATTCTGTTCATTCCTAACTGGTATTACAGAGCCGCTAGAATTCATGTTCGTATTCTTAGCTCCAGCTCTATACGCAATGCACGCAGTATTTACTGGTCTGTCTCTAGTCGTTGCTAACATGTTTGGTACTCTGCACGGTTTCGGTTTCTCTGCTGGTCTAATCGACTTCGTATTGAACTGGGGTCTAGCAACTAAACCATTCGTACTACTATTAATCGGTCTAGGCTTCGGTGCTCTATACTTCTTCACTTTCTCTTTCGCAATCCGCGCTTTCAACTTGAAATCGCCAGGTCGTGAAGATGATGACGAAGCGGTAGCTGCTCCGGCGGGTGACGCACCAAAAGGCGACCTTGCTCGTCAATACCTGAAAGCTCTAGGCGGCCACGATAATTTAACGTCAATCGACGCTTGTATTACACGTCTACGTCTAACTCTTAAAGACCGCTCTGTTGCAGATGAAGTTGTTCTTAAGAAATTAGGTGCTAAAGGTGTGGTTAAACTAGGTGAAAACAACCTACAGGTTATCCTAGGGCCACTAGCTGAAATTGTCGCTGGCGAAATGAAAGCTATCAGCGAAGGTGAAGACCTATCTGGTGTAAAACTTCCATAGTTTGGGAAGTGCTTAATTAAGATGTCACGCTAATCTTAAGTAAGTTCAAATTGAAGGCCTCCCTGATGGGAGGCTTTTTTGTGCCTGTGATTTAAGTTCGGTGAACAAGGTTCGTTCTATTCTTTACCGAATAGCAGAAATAATCGTAATTAACAGACGGTTCTTATTGTGCAAAGGCTAAGAATTGTGGATGATTAGCAACAATGATCTTTCTATCTTTGACTGGCGCTATAAGCGGCCGTTTTCTTGGAGACGAAAGATAACTTTCTCTGACAATACTAAATACATAGAGGTGCTATAGATGAGTGAAGCTGAGGCTCGTCCATCGAATTTCATTCGCCAAATTATCGATAAAGATTTAGCGGATGGTACACACAGTAGCGTGCATACTCGTTTCCCGCCGGAGCCAAACGGTTACCTGCATATTGGTCACGCTAAATCTATTTGCTTGAATTTTGGTATTGCTCAGGACTACCAGGGACAATGTAATCTTCGTTTCGATGATACAAACCCTGAAAAAGAAGACGTTGAATACGTTGAGTCAATTAAGAATGATGTAAGCTGGTTAGGCTTTGGATGGTCTGGTGATATTTGTTACTCATCAAACTATTTCGATACGCTTTACGCTTATGCTGTGGAATTAATTAATAAAGGCTTAGCGTACGTTGACGAGCTAAGTCCTGAGCAGATCCGTGAATACCGTGGCACGCTAAAAGAGCCAGGTAAAGCGAGCCCGTACCGCGATCGCAGCCCTGAAGAGAACCTAGCGTTGTTTGAAAAAATGCGTGACGGTGGTTTCGAAGAAGGCAAAGCGTGTCTACGTGCTAAGATCGACATGAGCTCTTCATTCATGGTGATGCGCGATCCTGTTATCTACCGTGTTCGTTTTGCTCACCACCATCAGACAGGTGACAAGTGGTGCATTTACCCAATGTACGATTTCACTCACTGTATTTCTGATGCGTTGGAAGGTATTACTCACTCTATCTGCACTCTTGAATTCCAAGACAACCGTCGTTTGTACGACTGGGTGTTAGATAACATTACGATTGACAGCCAACCTCGTCAGTATGAGTTTAGCCGCTTGAATCTTGAATACACAGTGATGTCTAAGCGTAAGCTGAACCAACTTGTGGTTGAGAATCTAGTTCAAGGTTGGGATGATCCTCGTATGCCAACTATCTCTGGTTTACGTCGTCGCGGGTTTACTCCAAGCTCGATTCGTGAATTCTGTAAGCGTATTGGTGTAACGAAGCAAGAGAATATGATTGAGTTCGGTTCACTTGAATCTTGTATTCGTGATGATTTGAACGAAAATGCACCTCGTGCGATGGCTGTTCTGGATCCTGTGAAGGTAGTTATCGAGAACTACGAAGCAGATACAGTAGAAACGCTAACCGTTGCAAACCACCCAAATAAGCCAGAAATGGGTACTCGTGAAGTACCATTTACACGTGAAGTTTGGATTGAGCGTGATGATTTCCGTGAAGAAGCAAACAAGAAGTACAAGCGTTTGGTTCTAGGTAAAGAAGTTCGTCTACGTGGCGCTTACGTGATCAAAGCAGAACGTATCGAAAAAGATGCAGAAGGCAACATTACGACTATCTTCTGTTCTTACGACAACGAAACTCTGGGTAAGAACCCTGCAGATGGCCGTAAAGTGAAAGGCGTTATCCACTGGGTATCAGCTGATAAAGCACTGCCTGCTGAGATTCGTTTATACGATCGTCTATTCACAGTGGCAAACCCCGCCGCTGCTGACGACTTCGCAGCAACGCTGAACCCTGAATCTCTGGTTACGCTAAACGGTTTTGTTGAGCCTAGCTTAGCTGAAGGCGTGGCAGAGCAAGCGTACCAGTTTGAACGTACCGGTTACTTCTGCGTAGATTCGAAAGACTCTAAAGCAGACGCGCTAGTATTCAACCGTACAGTTGGCTTGCGTGACACTTGGGGTAAAGCTGAAGCTTAATGACTCTGTTTCTCAAAGCTTAGTTTCTCAAGGTGCGATTAATAAAAAACCGGCTTAGAGCCGGTTTTTTTGTATCTGGATAAAATAACAAATTGTGAGTCAAGCTGATGTGAATCTTAATACCGCATGAGCCTAAATAAAAAACGCCAGCCTAAGCCAGCGTTCTTTGTTACTTCTTCGCTTTATGTGCGTCTGGGTTGCCTTTGCAATCCCCTGTGATGCTTTTACCATACAGATACAAACTGTGGTTAGTTAGCTGTACGTTGTAGCGTTGAGCGATTTCTTTTTGTCTTTCTTCGATAAGATCATCAGAAAATTCGATAACTTCACCGCAGTCTAGACACACTAGGTGGTCATGGTGATGCTGTGTTGAAAGTTCAAATACAGACTTACCGCCTTCGAAGTGGTGGCGAGTTACAATGCCAGCGTCATCGAATTGGTTAAGCACTCGATAAACGGTTGCAAGCCCGATCTCTTCACCTAGGTCGATCAGCTTTTTATATAAATCTTCAGCACTAATATGTTGGCAGTCTGGTTGTTGTAATACTTCTAAAATTTTGAGCCTTGGGAGGGTCACTTTAAGACCAGCATCTTTTAGCGCTTGATTATTGTCTGACATATACTTTCCTGTTGATGATCTGCAGCAATTAACAGTATTCAATATTAATACCATTATAGTTTAGTCAGGCATAACAATAAACCACGAACTTATAAGGGTTTCTATCCAGCATCACAATCTGTTTTGTAAATTGGAAGTATCTCACTTATAGTGGAGGTAAGACCAGTAACGGTCGCGGTATTTCTAATGTGAACACGGAATGTTGTCATGAACAAGCAACTTGCAAGAATATATAAACCAAGCATTGTAAGGTTCGCACTCAATGTTTGGCCTCCGTTTTGGGGCGCTGGTATTAAGATAGCCCATATTAGCTCTGATTTCAGGGTAGTAAAGACGGTGCTCAAGCTGCGTTGGTGGAATAAAAATGCCAATCGTACTCAATATGGAGGCAGTATCTTCTCCCTAACCGATCCGGTTTACTCGTTGATGTTAATGGGAATTTTGGGTGAGAGATACTATGTGTGGGATAAAGAAGCGAGCATTAACTTTATCAAGCCTGGCCAATCTGACTTGTATGCAGACTTTGAGATAAGCCAAGGACAACTTGATGAGATTTATCGGCAGACGCAGCTTGGAGAAAAGTGTTTCCCAGAATTCATTATCTATGTAAAAGATAAACAGGGGAATGTGGTATCAGAAATCCAGCGAACCTTGTATGTAAGGAAGAAGCCACAATTTAGAGAAGATGACGATAAAGCATTAGAAGCGGAATGTTAGTCTTTAAGTATTAAACAGAAAAACCTCCATTTAGGAGGTTTTTTATATCGATATAGTTGTCATTAATTGTAACAATTAACAACCGTTAGAGGATTAGTCTTCTAACTCTGCAAGGCACATCTCTTCGTGGATTTGTTTAACCCAGTTAGATACTCGCTCATCGGTTAGCTCTGGTTGACGGTCTTCATCAATACATAGACCAACGAATTGGCTATCGTCACCTTCAACTAAACCTTTTGATGCTTCGAATTCGTAGCCTTCAGTCGATGTGTGACCTAAGATCGTACCACCTTTCGCTTCAACGATGTCACGGACAGTACCCATAGCATCACAGAAGTACTCTGCGTAATCTTCTTGGTCGCCACAACCGAAGATAGCAACAAGTTTGGTTGAGAAGTCAATTGCTTCTAGTTCTGGGAAAAAATCATCCCAATCACATTGAGCTTCGCCGTAATACCACGTAGGAATACCAAGCAGCAGTAGATCGAAGTTATCGATATCCTCTTTGCTGCTTTTTGCAATGTCTTGAACGTGAACGAGCTGTTTGCTCAATTGCTTTTGAATCATCTTAGCAACAGCTTCAGTGTTACCTGTATCGCTACCAAAGAAGAGACCTACACTTGCCATAGAATCATTACCTTTCATTTTGTCTGTTGTCGGTGTAATAAAGTTCGGAAGGGAGTCATTAGATCCCTGTTCCTTCCCAGCTTAGTTGGATTATCCCTTTGGCGATAAAACCTGCACAACCAAGGAAAAGTACTAACCATACGATGCGACGACCAAATACAGGGACGTTTCCCTGCTTTAGAACATCTCTAATTGCCATACCGATCAAAAAGAAAATCGCGGCAAATAGGAGATCTAAACCAACAGATTCAATGATGTTCATGTAGTCGTAAAGCATGGGAACCTTATATACCAATTTTGCTTGGGCGCACTATATCACTGTTGTGAGATAAAGTTAATCTACACTGATTACACAGTTCTCATTTATCTGCATGAAAAAGAGTACTTAAGCGATGAACTTTCTGATTGCTCTGAGTACTTCGGCTGGCTTTTCTGCATGCAGCCAGTGCCCCGTGTTTGCGATGACATGAGCTTTCGCATTAGAAAATTGCTGCTGAACAGCGGTTTGATGTTCAGCCGTGAGGTAATCAGAATCCCCACCTTTTATCAGCAAGGTTTTGACCGACGTTTTATCAATAGGTTTCCAACCAATGATCTGCGAGTAATTAGCGAGCAGTGACGCAACATTGAAGCGCCATTCCATAACCCCTTGTTCTGATTTAAACAAAGATTTGGTCAAGAACTGACGAACGCCATCGATCTCGATATGGTTTGCGAGAACCTTTAGCGCCTCTGAGCGAGAGGTCGGTTGTTCTTCGATCACGGCTTGTAGGCCTGCGAATACGTTATCGTGACGGCTTTGAGTGTACGCGACAGGTGCCATGTCTAAGACAACTAACTTACGCAGTGTAAGGTGTTGTGTCAGTGCCATCGCTACTTTGCCTCCCATTGAGTGACCAATGACAGTGACATCTTCTAGCTCAAGATCATTCAACAGTTGAGCGACATCCTGTGCCATCGCTTGATAGTTGTGAGTGTCACTATGGAAAGATTGACCGTGGTTGCGTAGATCGACACTAAGAACCTGATGATCGGCTTTTAGATCCCTAGCGAGTAAGCCAAGGTTGTCCAGATTACCGAATAATCCATGGATCAAAACAATGGTGTGACCCTCACCTTCAATTTTATAGTTGAGCTGTACTGACATTTTTATCTTATTCATGGTGGGTTTGACGTAGAGTATCCGCGCGGATCTCGCTATAATCCCCCAGAGTTTAAACATTGAGATTGTGAAAAGCGAATGAAAACAATTGAGGTTGATGAAGACCTATACCGTTTTATTGCGGGTCAGACAGAACGTATTGGCGAAAGCGCTTCAGATATTCTGCGCCGCTTGTTACAGGTTGATAGTCAAGGTATGGCTCCGATCGAAGAGATCGTTGAGCCAAAAGGTATCGTTGTTAGCAAAGAAGTCGGCTTTACTCCAGAGAAGGTCGATGGCGTTAAAGAAATGCGCTCACTACTAATATCAGATGAGTTTGCGTCACTAAAGAAAGCCATTGATCGTTTTATGCTTGTGTTATCGACACTGCATAAAATCGACCCTGAAAGCTTTTCAGAAGCAACTCAAGTAAAAGGCCGCAAGCGTGTTTACTTTGCAGATAACGAAGCGACGTTGCTAGAGAATGGCAATACAACTAAGCCTAAGGCCATCCCACAAAGTCCTTTTTGGGTTATTACTAATAACAACACTAGCCGTAAAAGACAGATGGTTGAGCAGCTTATGAGCCGTATGAGTTTTCAAGCAGAATTGATAGAAAAAGTAACAGGTTCAATTTAACGAAACCTGATTTAAACCTCATAATATCCATGGATAAGAAGATATTATGAGGTTTTTTTGTTTTTAAATTTTATATATAAGGATGTCTAAAAATGGCTATGCACCCTCGTGCTGGGCAAAAAGCTCAGCAGGAAGATCTTCATAATATTCCGGCTTTAGTGGCTAACTATTTCTTACAGCAACCGGATGCTAACAACCCAGATCATAAAGTATTGTTTGGTACTTCTGGCCACCGTGGTACCGCAGACAAATCAACATTTAACGAAAATCACATTCTAGCGATTGCACAAGCAGTTGCAGAGGTTCGTGCCGAGCAGGGGACAACAGGCCCACTTTTCTTAGGTAAAGATACTCATGCTCTATCTGAGCCTGCGTTCTCTACGGTTATCGAAGTGCTTGTAGCGAACGGTGTTGAAGTTATTATTCAAGAAAAAAATGGCTTTACTCCAACACCAGGTGTCTCGCACGCGATCCTTACGCACAACCTAGCGAATGATAAAAAAGCCGATGGCATTGTTATCACACCTTCACATAACCCTCCTCAAGACGGCGGTATCAAATACAACCCGACACACGGTGGTCCTGCTGAAGCTGAATTAACGCAAGCGATTGAAGATCGCGCGAACGTTATTATCGCTGAGCAAATGCAGGGTGTTAAGCGTACTCCTATCGCACAGGCTAGACAGTCCGAGTTAGTGAAGGAAGTGGATCTGGTTGCTCCATACGTTGCTGATTTGGTTAACGTGGTTGATATGGAAGCGATCCAGAAAGCAAACATCAAGATTGGTGTTGATCCACTGGGTGGCAGCGGTATTGATTACTGGCGTCAAATTGGTAAAGCGTACAACCTAGATCTTACTTTGGTAAGTGAAGCCGTTGATCCTTCGTTCCAGTTTATGTCTTTAGATAAAGATGGCGTGGTTCGTATGGACTGTTCTTCTCCGTACGCGATGGCAGGTTTACTGGCGCTTAAAGATGACTATCAACTCGCGTTTGGTAACGACCCAGATTACGACCGCCACGGCATTGTTACGCCAAAAGGCCTAATGAACCCAAACCACTTCTTAGCGGTTTGTATCGACTACTTATACCGTAACCGTGAAGGTTGGGGCAAAGATGTTGCTGTTGGTAAGACACTGGTATCAAGCGCTCTGATTGATCGCGTTGTTGCTGATTTAGGTCGTGAGCTTTGTGAAGTGCCAGTTGGATTCAAATGGTTCGTTGATGGCTTATATAACGGTCAGTTTGGTTTCGGTGGTGAGGAGAGTGCGGGTGCCTCTTTCTTACGTAAAGACGGTACGCCTTGGTCAACAGATAAAGATGGCCTGATTCTTTGCTTACTTGCGGCTGAAATCACAGCAGTTACCGGTAAGAACCCACAAGAATACTACGAAGAGCTTGCCGCTAAACACGGTGAGTCTAAGTACAACCGTATTCAAGCGGTAGCCAACGGCGCACAAAAAGACGTGCTTAAGAAGTTATCTCCAGAGATGGTTTCAGCTGAGACGCTTGCTGGCGATGCGATTACTGCACGCCTAACGCATGCTCCAGGTAATGGCGCTGCGATTGGCGGCTTAAAAGTGACGACTGAGAACGGTTGGTTCGCTGCTCGTCCATCAGGCACTGAAGACATCTACAAGATCTACTGTGAAAGCTTTAAAGGTGAAGAGTACCTAAAAGCAATTGAAGCAGAAGCTCAAGAGATTGTTAATCAAGTCTTTGCTGCCGCTGGCCTATAATCAAATACAGATTAGTAGAGCCACAAGGTAAATAGTGAAAGGGTTGATGTGAAAGCATCAGCCCTTTTTATTTGTCTGTGAGTAAGTGGATAAGACTAAGTCAACTCAATGGCTGAATGGATTAGCCGTGTGGCCAGCTTTGTGGCATCACAAACCAGAATTGACCTGATTTGGTTTGTCCGTGAACGAAGCGATCACCAAACTCAGTAAGAGGTTCACAGGTGAAGTCATCAGTGCCAGCTGCCCATTGCTCTTTGGTGAGAGGGTAGAGTACTTCAGAGATTAAATGGGCTTGGTTTTGATAGCACCAAAAACCGTTTACTTGGCTTGAATTAATGTCATAACCCAAACATTCAGTAGGTACTTTTTGATCTAAGAAGGGGTTGGTATAGAGACGACCCTGCATGAGGAGATGTTTTGAGTCGACATCGATCTCTGGATATTGCTCAAGAAAGGCCGTTGAAGACGACATACCCAATTGGTGGCTCAACATTCTATCGAGCTTCTTATCTAATTGGTCATGAGCGTTAGGACCAAACCATGTTTGTTCATGGAGTAGGTAAAACTTAATCGCCACTTCCCAATGCTGCAGTTTTTGGCTGCGCTCTTCTTCGAGAATAAAGTCGATAGCACCTAGTGTTCTACCTTCAACATTAATCTGAATCTCATCGTACTTGACCGAATAATTATCCGAAGCACCGATGACTTGTTCACATAGGTGCTGGTAGAGGAAACCTAACCTAGGGTTACCATTGTATGTATGTGATGAATCGATAGTATGAGGGCCTGAGAAGCCCCTGAGATCAGAAATGGGTGGTTTGATTTCCAGTAACGGTGGCGAGTCGATAACCCATTGGTAAAAACGTTGCAGTGCTGTCATCTCTTCCTCATCAACATAGCTCTTTATAAACATAGATCTTGATAAACATAACCTTGGGGCTTTCGACATTCTACCCGTAAATTGATATAACGACGTTATTATAAAGGTAAGCTGGAAATAAAAATGAATAACTTACAATTAGAAAAGCTACTGAACGAAAAACTTCAGCCACAGCAGATTAAAGATTACTGTCCGAATGGTCTTCAAGTAGAAGGTGCTTCTGAAGTGAAGCGCATTGTAACTGGTGTAACAGCTTCTCAAGCACTGATTGATAAAGCGGTAGAATTGAACGCCGATGCTTTGTTAGTTCATCATGGTTACTTTTGGAAAGGTGAGTCAGAAGCCATCCGCGGTATGAAAGGCAAGCGCATTCGTACTCTGATTAAAAATGACATTAATCTTTTTGGTTATCATTTACCTCTCGACATTCATCCTGAGCTTGGTAACAACGCTAAGCTAGCTGAACTACTCGATATTGAGATAGAAGGAGGCTTAGAAGGGCACCCACAATCGGTTGCTATGTTTGGTAAGTTGAAAGCGCCTATGACAGGTACTGAGTTTGCAGATAAAGTCGACCAAGCTCTGAATCGTAAACCACTGCATATCGCTCCTGAAAACCAAGACAAACTGATTACCACTGTGGGTTGGTGCACTGGTGGCGGTCAAGATTATATTGAACTTGCCGCGTCTCAAGGTATTGATGCTTTTATCTCTGGTGAAGTTTCAGAGCGTACAACGTACTCAGCTCGTGAGCAAGATATTCATTACTTCGCTGCAGGTCACCACGCAACAGAGCGCTATGGTGTGAAGGCATTAGGTGAGTGGCTAGCAAACGAACATGATATAGATGTTGAATTTATCGATATTGATAACCCAGTATAGTCACGTTTAGAGGTTGTAACTCTCTGAATATTTGTACCTTCATTGAAGTGATACGAAATACTGAAAGACAAAAAAGGGTTGATGTTTATCATCAACCCTTTTTGATTTCAATCGATTAGAAAAGTCGAAATCTTACTATTCGCGTTCGTGTATCGCTTGGAAATCACGCTGCTCTTGACCAGTATAAAGCTGACGAGGGCGGCCGATACGATTCGTCGGATCGCTGTGCATTTCATTCCAATGTGCAATCCAGCCGACAGTACGAGACATCGCAAAGATTACCGTAAACATAGATACTGGAATGCCGATTGCTTTCAGAATGATACCTGAGTAGAAATCTACGTTCGGGTATAGCTTCTTAGAAACAAAGTACTCATCTGAAAGAGCGATACGTTCAAGTTCCATGGCTACGTCAAGTAGTGGATCTTGAATATTTAGCTCTTTAAGTACTTCATGACATGCTTCGCGCATTACTGTTGCACGTGGATCGTAGTTTTTGTAAACACGGTGACCAAAGCCCATCAAACGGAATGGGTCATCTTTATCTTTTGCTTTCGCAACGTATTCTTCAATTTGATCTACACTACCGATCTCTTCAAGCATACGCAGACAAGCTTCGTTTGCACCGCCGTGAGCAGGCCCCCAAAGTGATGCGATACCAGCTGCAATACACGCAAACGGATTAGCACCCGATGAACCAGCCAGACGTACAGTAGACGTTGAAGCATTCTGTTCGTGATCTGCGTGTAGGGTTAAAATCTTATCCATAGCACGAGCAACGATAGGATTCACTTCATACTCTTCACATGGGTTTGCAAACATCATGTGTAAAAAGTTTTCCGCGTAACCTAGGTCGTTACGTGGGTAGATAAACGGTTGACCGATTGAATATTTATAACACATTGCGGCCAGTGTTGGCATTTTTGAAATCAAGCGGTAAGCCGCAATTTCACGGTGTGTGTCGTTGTGAATATCAAGTGAGTCGTGGTAGAACGCTGCTAGAGCGCCTACAACACCACACATTACAGCCATAGGGTGAGCGTCACGGCGGAAACCGTGGAAGAAACTAGCAATTTGCTCATGCACCATAGTGTGACGTGTTACGGTAGTCTTGAACTTTTCGTACTGAGTTCGAGATGGGGCTTCACCGTAAAGAAGTATGTAACACACTTCTAAGTAATCAGCGTTATTGGCAAGTTGGTCAATTGGATAACCACGATGTAAAAGAATACCTTTTCCACCGTCAATAAAAGTGATTTGAGACTCACAGGATGCAGTGGCAAGAAAACCAGGGTCAAAAGTGAAAAAACCGTTAGAACCTAGTGTTCGAACATCGATCACAGGCGTACCGAGTACACCCTCTGTAATCGGTAGCTCGATTGGCGCTTGACCTTCAATGTGAAGGGTCGCTTTCTTATCCGCCATAACAATCTCCTTTGTTTATTATTTAATCCATCCAGGATGTTTATGTGCCGTTTTTTTACTGGTCTTACGTGAGAAAGTCAATTTTTCTGCAGCTTTGTGTGCACTTGTTAGTGTTTTTTAGATTAAATTCGTTAAAAGTCTGGTCTGTGTAGCATTATTTGTTACGTCAATTGTATTAGAATGTTGCCAGCCGTATAGTGGCGCTGAAAAGTTTGGTTAAAACCTTATAAACGCAAGGCTAAGAAGAAATGTGAGGTGGCTTTCTTAGTCTAGCGATTAACAATTATTTTACAATTATCTAAGGCTCAACTTCAGTTATTTGTTAAGTTAATGTTAAATTTTGAAGGTTTGCGATCAAATTTTGTCCATAACAATATCATAAGGTTATTTAATGACCATAATGCTCAATGGAGCTGAGTGAGCAAGCCCGTGAAAGAAAGAAAGACAAGACCTGTTAATTTAGATTTACAGACCATCCACTTTCCGATCACAGCAATAGCTTCCATCCTACACCGTGTGTCTGGGGTGATAACTTTTGTCGCGATTGGAATTTTGCTTTGGTTACTATCCATTTCCCTCTCATCCCCAGTAGGCTTTATGGAAGCTAGCGACATTGTCGATGGTTTCTTCGTGAAGTTTATTCTGTGGGGCATTTTAACCGCTTTGGCTTACCACATTGCTGGTGGTATTCGTCACCTTCTTATGGACTTAGGTCACTTTGAAGAGCTGGAGTCTGGAGCTAAGAGCGCTAAGGTTGCATTCGCAGCAACAGCGGTATTGTCTCTATTAGCGGGGATCTTAGTATGGTAAACAACGTTTCCACTTTTGGTCGTAATGGTGTTCACGATTATCTACTTATTCGTGCAACTGCCATCATTATGACTCTTTACACTATCTACCTAGTGAGCTTCTGTGCTTTCTCTGGTGATATCTCTTACGTATCTTGGACTCAATTCTTTGGTGGAACTTTCACTAAAGTATTCACCATGTTAGCGCTTACTTCTGTTTTGGTTCACGCGTGGATCGGATTATGGCAAGTACTAACTGACTACATCAAATGCGCAAAACTGCGTGTTGGTCTTCAAGTCGGTGTTGTTGCAGTTCTTCTTGGATATTTCTTCTCTGGTCTGTTTATTTTGTGGGGTGCGTAAGTGACTATTCCTGTTCGTGAGTTTGATGCCGTAGTTATCGGCGCTGGTGGTGCAGGTATGCGTGCCGCACTGCAAATTTCTGAGCAAGGCCTATCTTGTGCATTGCTTTCTAAAGTTTTCCCTACTCGTTCTCATACGGTTTCAGCACAAGGCGGCATCACTGTTGCTCTTGGTAACGCGCACGAAGACCATTGGGAACAACACATGTACGACACCGTTAAAGGTTCTGATTACATCGGTGACCAAGACGCTATCGAATACATGTGTAAAAACGGTCCTGAGTCGGTAATCGAACTTGAAAAAATGGGCCTACCTTTCTCTCGTTTCGAGAACGGTACTATTTACCAGCGTCCTTTCGGTGGACAATCTAAAAACTTTGGTGGTGAGCAAGCGGCTCGTACTGCAGCTGCAGCCGACCGTACTGGTCACGCACTGCTTCACACACTTTACCAACAAAATATTAAGCACAAAACGACGGTTTTCTCTGAGTGGTATGCACTGGATCTTGTTAAGAACGAAGATGGTGCAATCTTAGGTACAACCGCGCTTTGTATGGAAACGGGCGAAGTTTGCTACTTCAAAGCGAAGGCAACAATCCTTGCGACTGGTGGTGCTGGTCGTATCTACGCTTCGACAACTAACGCACACATTAACACTGGTGATGGTGTTGGTATGGCGATTCGTGCTGGCGTTCCAATGCAAGACATCGAAATGTGGCAGTTCCACCCAACGGGTATCGCTGGCGCAGGTGTATTGGTAACGGAAGGTTGTCGTGGTGAAGGTGGTTACCTTCTCAATAAAGACGGCGAACGCTTCATGGAACGTTACGCACCAAACGCTAAAGACTTAGCGGGTCGTGATGTTGTTGCTCGTTCAATGATGGTTGAAATCCGTGAAGGTCGCGGCTGCGATGGTCCTTGGGGTCCACACATCAAGCTGAAACTTGATCACCTAGGTAAAGAGACACTTGAGTCTCGTCTTCCTGGTGTATGTGAACTGTCTCGTACCTTTGCTCACGTTGATCCAGTGAAAGAGCCAATTCCAGTAATCCCAACATGTCACTACATGATGGGTGGTGTCCCAACACAAGTTTCTGGTCAAGCTATTACGCAAACTGAAGACGGTAGCGATGTTGAAATTCAAGGCTTATTTGCTTGTGGCGAAATCGCATCGGTATCAGTACACGGTGCAAACCGTCTGGGTGGTAACTCACTGCTTGATTTGGTGGTATTTGGTCGTGCGACAGGTCTACACCTAGGTGAGACACTGAAGAAGCAAGACGAAGCGAAACCAGCAACAGAAGCTGACATTGAGCGTTCACTAGAACGTTACAACCGTTGGGAAAACAGTACTGACGGTGAAGACCCAGCGCAAATCCGCAAAGATCTACAGCAATGTATGCAGAACAACTTCTCTGTATTCCGTGAAGGCAAAGCAATGGCGGAAGGCCTAGAAGAGCTTAAAGCGATTCGCGAGCGTCTGAAGAATGCACACCTATCTGACAAATCGACAGAGTTCAACACGCAACGTATCGAGTGTCTAGAACTTGAAAATCTGATGGAAACGGCATTCGCAACGGCTGTTGCTGCAAACTTCCGTACAGAGAGTCGTGGTGCACACGCTCGATTCGATTTCCCTGACCGTGATGATGAGCAGTGGCTATGTCACTCTCTTTACAATCCAGAGTCAGAGAGCATGACTAAGCGCGGTGTCAATATGGAACCTATTCATCGTGAAGCGTTCCCACCTAAAGCTCGTACGTACTAAGGAGATATGATCATGAAACTTAATTTCTCTTTATACCGTTACAATCCGGATGTCGACCAGAAACCTTATATGAAGGAATACACCTTAGAGGTGGATGAAGGTTCAGACATGATGCTTTTGGATGCGCTTATTCTGTTGAAAGAGCAAGATCCAACTATCTCATTCCGTCGCTCATGCCGTGAAGGTGTATGTGGTTCGGATGGTTTGAACATGAATGGTAAAAACGGTCTGGCGTGTATCACTCCATTGTCTGCGCTTTCTGGCCAAGACAAGATTGTGATTCGTCCATTGCCTGGCTTGCCTGTTGTTCGAGACCTGATTGTCGACATGACTCAGTTCTACGATAACTACGAGAAAGTGAAGCCATTCTTAGTGTCTGATGGCAATGTACCACCGGCACGTGAAAACTTACAAAGCCCTGAGGAACGTGCGCACTTAGATGGATTGTACGAATGTATCATGTGTGCATGTTGTACAACATCTTGCCCATCGTTCTGGTGGAACCCTGATAAATTCATCGGGCCAGCAGGCCTGCTAGCGGCGTACCGCTGGCTAATTGATAGCCGAGATACTGCGACAGACGAACGCTTGTCCGATCTTGATGATGCATTTAGCGTTTTTCGTTGCCATGGCATCATGAATTGTGTAAGTGTTTGTCCTAAGGGATTAAATCCGACGAAAGCGATTGGTCACATCAAGACCATGTTAGTGAATCGCTCGGTTTAAGTGATATGAAAAATTGCCGCCCTAGAAGCTTTGGGGCGGCCTTTTAATAGCTCGGCATAGACCGCAGCAAACGTGAAAACTACTGGTTAAGGGAAAATATGCACAACGGCGTGATGAAGGCATGGCTCGAGTCTTCACACTTGGCTGGCGCCAATGCAACGTACGTAGAAGAACTCTACGAACTGTATCTAAGTGACCCCGACTCGGTAAGTGACGAATGGAGAAGTGTTTTCGAAGAATTGCCTGTGCAAGCTTCAGAAACGGTGGAACAACCACACTCTCGCATTCGTGAATACTTCCGTCGACTCGCTCAAGAAACAAAGCATTACAATGTCCAAGTTAGTGATCCAGATGTCGATGCGAAACAAGTAAAGGTTCTGCAACTAATTAATGCTTATCGATTCCGAGGGCATCAAGCAGCAAATCTAGACCCCCTAGGTTTATGGAAAAGAGCGACAGTTGATGAACTGGACCCTTCTTTTCACACTCTTACCGAAGATGACCTCAATGAGACGTTTAACGTCGGCTCTTACGCGATTGGCCAAGAGACGATGGTGCTTAAAGATCTCTACAAATCTCTAAAGCAAACTTATTGTGGCTCTATTGGTGCTGAATACATGCACATGACAAATACAGAGCAAAAGCGTTGGATACAACAACGTTTAGAGTCTGTATCTGGTCAACCCTCTTTCAATAAAGAAGAAAAGCAAGCTTTCCTAGAAGAGCTAACTGCTGCTGAAGGTCTTGAGCGCTATCTTGGTGCTAAATTCCCAGGCGCAAAACGCTTCTCATTGGAAGGTGGTGATGCGTTGATCCCAATGACGAAGGAACTTATTCGTCATGCTGGTGGTCAAGGTATGCGTGAAGTTGTTGTTGGTATGGCGCACCGTGGTCGTCTAAATATGCTGGTCAACGTGCTCGGCAAAAAGCCACAAGACCTATTTGACGAATTTGCAGGTAAGCACGACGACACATGGGGAACTGGGGATGTGAAATACCACCAAGGTTTCTCTGCGGACTTCGCAACACCAGGCGGCAACGTTCACTTAGCATTAGCATTTAACCCATCTCACTTAGAAATTGTAAACCCGGTAGTTATCGGTTCAGTACGTGCTCGCCAAGATCGCCTAGACGATAAAGATGGCAGTCGTGTACTTCCAATTACTATCCACGGTGATTCTGCTATTGCTGGCCAAGGTGTGGTACAAGAGACGTTTAACATGTCTCAAGCGCGTGGTTTCTGTGTAGGCGGTACGGTTCGTATCGTTGTAAATAACCAAGTTGGTTTTACAACATCTAACCCTCGCGATACTCGTTCTACTATGTACTGTACTGATATTGCAAAGATGGTTCAGGCGCCTATTTTCCACGTGAACTCGGATGATCCAGAAGCGGTGGCATTTGTGTCTCGCCTTGCATTAGATTACCGAAATACGTTCAAACGTGATGTTGTTATTGATTTGGTTTGTTACCGTCGCCACGGTCACAACGAAGCCGATGAGCCGAATGCAACACAGCCCTTGATGTATCAAAAAATCAAGAAGCATCCAACACCACGCAAGCTTTATGCAGATGTGTTGATGGAGCGTGGTGAGTTTGGTATTGATACTTCTACGCAACTCGTTAACGAATATCGTGATGCGCTTGATCACGGTGAAGTTGTGGTTAAAGAGTGGCGTCCGATGGCGCTTCATTCAGTAGACTGGTCTCCTTACCTAGGGCACGACTGGAATATTGAGTGGGATAACAAAGTTGATCTCGAGCGTCTAAAAGAGCTTGGTAACAAACTTTGCCAATACCCAGACAGCCATAAGCTGCAAAGCCGAGTCAATAAACTGTACAACGATCGAATTGCCATGGTGAATGGTGAGAAACAAGTCGATTGGGGTATGGCTGAAACTCTGGCTTACGCAACACTGGTTGACGACGGAAAACGTATTCGTATTTCTGGCCAAGATTCTGGTCGTGGTACTTTCTTCCACCGTCACTCAGTACTGCACAACCAATCTGATGCTAGCACGTATGTTCCTCTTGAGAACATTCATGATAAACAAGGGCCATTCCAAGTGTTTGACTCCGTGTTATCTGAAGAAGCTGTACTGGCGTTTGAGTATGGTTACGCGACAGCAGAGCCTGGTGGTCTAACGCTTTGGGAAGCACAATTTGGTGACTTCGCAAACGGTGCACAAGTGGTTATCGACCAATTTATCTCGTCAGGTGAGCAAAAGTGGGCACGTTTATGTGGTCTAACAATGCTACTTCCTCACGGTTATGAAGGCCAAGGCCCTGAGCACTCTTCCGCTCGTCTTGAGCGTTACCTTCAGTTATGTGCTGAACAAAACATGCAGGTTGTTGTTCCTTCAACACCGGCTCAGGTTTACCACATGATCCGCCGTCAGGTTGTTCGTCCAATGCGTCGTCCTCTGATTGTAATGTCACCAAAATCATTGCTTCGTCATCCTCTGTGTACTTCTTCTATGGAAGACTTAGCAGAAGGCACGTTCCAACCAGCTATCGCAGAAATTGATGATCTGGCTCCTGAAAACGTAAAACGCGTCGTATTCTGTTCAGGTAAGGTTTACTTTGACCTACTTGACCAAAGACGTAAGAACGAGCAAGACGATGTCGCTATTGTGCGTATCGAGCAACTTTACCCGTTCCCTTACGAGGACGTGAGAGCTGCAATCGCACAGTACACGAATGTAGTCGATTACGTTTGGTGTCAAGAAGAGCCTCAAAACCAAGGTGCTTGGTACAGTAGCCAACATAATTTCCGAGCTGCTATCCCAGTGGGTGCTGATATTCAATACGCAGGTCGCCCTGCATCAGCTTCACCAGCTGTTGGCTATATGTCGGTACACTTGAAACAACAAAAAGCGTTAGTTGACGACGCTTTGACCCTACTTAAGAACTAGAAGTAAAAGGAAAATACGCACATGACAATTGAAATTCTGGTTCCAGATTTACCTGAATCTGTGGCTGATGCAACAGTTGCTACTTGGCACAAAAAACCGGGTGAAGCGGTTGCACGTGATGAAGTCATTGTAGATATCGAAACAGATAAAGTAGTTCTAGAAGTTCCGGCTCCTGAAGCGGGTGTTCTGGAGGCTATCATCGAAGAAGAGGGTGCTACGGTACTTTCTAAGCAGCTTTTGGCTAAAATCAAACCTGGCGCTGTCGCTGGTGAGCCAACGAAAGATAAAACGGAAGATACAGAATCTTCTCCTGATAAGCGCCACAAAGCTGCGCTTACAGAAGAAAATAACGACGCGCTAAGTCCAGCGGTTCGTCGCTTGCTTGCAGAGCACAACCTACAACCAGCTGACGTTAAAGGCACTGGTGTTGGTGGTCGTATTACTCGTGAAGATATCGACGCACACCTAGCAGCAGCGAAATCGGCGCCGGCAGCAGCATCTGCACCAGCAGTTGAAGCGCCAGCAGTGGCTCGTAGCCAAAAACGCGTACCGATGACTCGCCTACGTAAGACAGTTGCAAACCGTCTTCTAGAAGCGAAGAACAGCACTGCGATGCTGACTACTTTCAACGAAGTGAACATGAAGCCAATCATGGACCTTCGTAAGCAATACAAAGACCAATTCGAGAAGCGTCACGACACGCGTCTTGGCTTCATGTCTTTCTACGTGAAAGCAGTAACAGAAGCGCTAAAACGTTTCCCAGAAGTGAACGCTTCTATCGATGGTACAGATATCGTTTACCACAACTACTTCGACATCAGCATGGCAGTATCAACGCCACGTGGCCTAGTGACTCCAGTATTGAAAGACTGTGACACACTAGGTTTCGCTGATATCGAAAAAGGCATCAAAGAGTTAGCAATCAAAGGCCGTGACGGCAAGCTAACAGTTGATGAACTGATGGGCGGTAACTTCACTATCACAAACGGTGGTGTATTTGGTTCTCTAATGTCTACGCCAATCATCAACCCGCCTCAAGCGGCAATTTTGGGTATGCACAAAATCCAAGATCGTCCAATGGCTGTTGATGGCAAGGTAGAGATTCTACCAATGATGTATCTAGCGCTTTCTTACGACCACCGTCTAATCGATGGCCGTGAATCAGTTGGCTTCCTAGTGACCATCAAAGAGCTACTAGAAGATCCTGCACGTCTGCTATTAGACGTTTAGTATCGCTAAAACGTCTAGTTAACCCCGTTAGCTAGACGTAAAAAGTTTCAAAGGCTAGGCTGCTCAACGTCTGGCCTTCACTTGAACTGTAAAGCCATTAGAAAATGGACAGCAGTTGATTTGAGAAGACCCTACAGACGTAACACAGGAAACTGTGTCGTTATGGAAATAATAATCCCTTAAGGGAAAATAAACGGAATATCAAAATGAATTTGCATGAATACCAAGCCAAACAGCTGTTTGCAGAATTCGGTTTGCCTGTACCAGAAGGTTTCGCATGTGATACTGCACAAGAAGCTTTCGAAGCTGCAGGTCGTATCAGTACAGCCAAGAAAGTCGTTAAGTGTCAAGTACACGCTGGTGGCCGCGGTAAAGCGGGCGGCGTAGAGCTACATGACACAAAAGAAGGCGTTAAAGAGTTTGCACAAAAGTGGCTAGGTAAAAACCTAGTGACTTACCAAACAGACGCTAATGGTCAGCCTGTAACAAAGATCCTAGTTGAAGAAGCATCGAACATTGCTAACGAACTTTACCTAGGTGCTGTTGTTGACCGTGCAACGCGCAAAATTGTATTCATGGCGTCAACTGAAGGCGGTGTGGACATTGAGAAAATCGCTGAAGAAACTCCAGAGTTGATTCACCAGTCAGCGATCGATCCTCTAGTGGGTCCTCAAGCTTACCAAGGCCGTGAACTTGCGTTCAAACTTGGTCTAGTTGGCGATCAAATTAAACAGTTCGTTAAGATCTTCATGGGTCTTGGCCAAATGTTCTCTCAGTACGACCTAGCGCTACTAGAAATCAACCCGCTTGTGATTACTGGCGAAGGCAACCTGCTTTGTCTAGACGGCAAGATCAACATCGACTCAAACGCGATGTACCGTCAGCCTAAACTACGTGAAATGCACGATCCATCTCAAGAAGATGAGCGCGAAGCACACGCAGCACAGTGGGAACTGAACTACGTAGCACTAGATGGCAACGTTGGCTGTATGGTTAACGGTGCAGGCCTTGCGATGGGTACGATGGATATCGTAAACCTACACGGCGGCAAGCCAGCAAACTTCCTTGATGTAGGCGGCGGCGCGACAAAAGAACGTGTAGCTGAAGCATTCAAGATCATCCTTTCTGATGATAATGTTAAAGCAGTACTCGTAAACATCTTCGGTGGCATCGTTCGTTGTGACATGATCGCTGAAGGTATTATCGGTGCGGTTAAAGAAGTTGGCGTAACCGTTCCTGTCGTTGTTCGTCTAGAAGGTACCAACGCAGACCTAGGTCGCGAAGTACTTGCTAATTCTGATGTTGATATCATTGCAGCTGAATCTCTAACAGATGCTGCTCAGAAAGTTGTTGCTGCTGCGGAGGCTAAATAATGTCTGTATTAATTAACAAAGACACTAAAGTAATCTGTCAGGGTTTCACTGGCGGTCAAGGTACATTCCACTCAGACCAAGCTATCGCATACGGTACGCAAATGGTTGGTGGTGTTTCACCTGGTAAGGGTGGTCAAACTCACCTAGGCCTTCCAGTATTCAACACAGTACGTGAAGCAGTGGAAGTAACTGGTGCAACAGCAACCGTTATCTACGTACCAGCACCTTTTTGTAAAGATGCAATCCTAGAAGCGATTGATGCAGGTATCGAACTGATCGTAACGATCACTGAAGGTATCCCTACAACAGACATGATCGACGTTAAAGTGAAGCTAGAAGAAACTGGCGTTCGCATGATCGGTCCTAACTGTCCAGGTCTTATCACTCCAGACGAGTGTAAGATTGGTATCATGCCTGGTCATATCCACAAGAAGGGTAAAGTAGGTATCGTATCTCGCAGCGGTACTCTGACGTACGAAGCAGTTAAGCAAACAACAGATGAAGGCTTTGGTCAGTCTACATGTGTTGGTATCGGTGGTGACCCTATCCCGGGTTCAAACTTCATTGATATCCTAAAACTTTTCCAAGAAGACCCAGAGACTGAAGCAATCGTAATGATTGGTGAGATCGGTGGTACTGCGGAAGAAGAAGCGGCTGAGTTCATCAAAGCGAACGTAACTAAACCAGTAGTTTCTTACATCGCTGGTGTTACTGCTCCTCCGGGTAAACGTATGGGCCACGCAGGCGCAATCATCTCTGGCGGTAAAGGTACTGCTGAAGATAAATTCGCAGCACTAGAAGCAGCAGGCGTTAAGACAGTTAAGTCTCTTGCTGAGATCGGTAAAGGCCTACGTGAAATCACAGGTTGGTAATCAGCTAACTTTTATCGAATGAGATAGAAGCTAACTGAACGATATTAAAAAGGCTTGGTCACTGACCAAGCTTTTTTTGTATGTCTTCAATGATACGAGATACGAGATACGAGATACGAGATACAAATCGTATGATTACGCTCGGGTTTTGACCATCTGAGATAGCATAAACATTGCAGCTGCACTGATAACCACAGAAGGGCCTGCAGGCGTGTCATAGAACCAAGATAAGCTTAATCCACCGAATACAGCGATAGAGCCAATAATCGATGCGAGGAATGCCATCTGCTCAGGGGTATTGGAGAACTTCCTTGCCGTTGCTGCAGGAATGATCAGTAGCGATGTCATTATTAACGCACCGACAAACTTCATACCCACCGCGATAACAATACCAACTAGTAGCATCAAGATAAGACGCATTAAATCAATGTTTATACCGTCAACAGCTGCGAGGTCTTCGTTGACCGTCGTTGATAATAGTGGTCGCCAAAAGATAGCCAGTACCAGTCCAATTACAGCGGCACCCGCATAGATGAACACTAAATCAGTCGGAGATACCGCCAGCAAGTCACCAAATAGATAGCTCATCAGATCAACACGAACATTATCTAAGAAGCTGACAGCAACCAAACCAAGTGATAGTGCACTGTGCGCCAAAATACCGAGTAGGGTATCGGTCGCGACGAGCTTTTGTTTTTGCAGTGTCACGAGCAACACAGCCAGCATCAAACAGCAAATCAACAGCGCAAAGTACAAATTAATATTGAACAGGAAACCAAGCGCTAAGCCCATTAGAGAGGCGTGTGCAAGGGTGTCACCAAAGTAAGCCATCTTGCGCCACACCACGAACGAACCCAGTGGGCCAGCAATAAGAGCAATGCCTAGGCCTGCAAGAATAGAAGGTAGAAGAAACTCAAGCATTAGTGGTGATGTCCGTGTTTATGGTTGGAGCAGTCGTGCACATCCCCAGAAACTGGCTGGCCGGTCAAGTCATGGTGATGGTGGTCATGTTGGTGGTGGTAGAAAGCCAAACTCTCTTGAACCGCAGTACCAAATAGCGCGATATAAGAAGGGTGATGTTTAATATCAGCCGGTGCGCCAGAGCAACAGATGTGGTGATGCAAACAGATCACGTCGTCTGTTTTTGCCATCACTAAATGCAAGTCATGTGAAACCATAAACACAGCGCAACCGAAGCGGTGACGAATGGAATCGATCAGATCGTAAAGATCGATTTGGCCTTGTACATCAACACCTTGTGCGGGCTCATCAAGAACGAGCAGGTCGGGTCTTTTCAATAATGAGCGAGCGATCAGCACACGTTGGTTTTCACCACCAGACAGTTGATGCATGTTACTTTTCATTAGGTGCTCAGCGCCCACTAGCATCAAAGATTCTAGAATTTCTTGCTTGCTGAATTTTCCGGTGAGCTTAAGAAAACGCTCTACATTGAGAGGCAGAGAGTCGTTCAGCTTTAGCTTTTGAGGAACGTAACCAATTTTTAGTTTTTTTGATTTGGTGATCTCTCCGGAATATTTGTGCTGGAGCCCCAGTAGTACCTTAACTAAGGTTGATTTTCCCGCGCCATTTGGCCCAATTAGGGTAGTGATTCTACCACGCTCTAAATTTAGAGAGATGTTGTCTAAAACTTTTCGACCGTCAAATTCGACGCTCACAGAATCTAGTTGGATTAAGTTATCCATGAATAGAACTCATTTGCAATTCGCTAATGTTATAATGTAACATTTACCTCAAGCCTAAGCTACTTTTCTATTATCGAGGGATTATGTCACGTTCATTTTTTATACTTGCTACTTTGCTTTTAGCGCCAAGTGTTGCAAGTGCCAATACTATTTTAACAAGTTTTAAACCAATTCAAATGATTGTGACGGAATTAACGCAAGGCGTTAGTGAACCGGGTGTGTTGATGAACAGCAACGCTTCGCCGCACGATTATGCGCTTAAGCCATCTGATGTGAAAAAAGTTCACAGTGCAGACATGGTGGTTTGGTTCGGTCCTGACCTAGAAGCCTTCTTGACGAAAGTGATCGGTTCAAAAGAGAACGTTATCCAGATCAGTGAGATCCCTGGTATTAACTTGAGAGAGTTCGGACATGAAGAGCATGATCACGATGCCCATGAAGGACATAACCACGGCAGCCATGATCCTCACTTCTGGTTAGGTATCGATCAGGTTGAGGTAGCAGCAAAATACATCTCAGCTAAGTTGATTGAATCTGATCCTGACAACGCAATGGCGTATCAAGAGAATTTAGATTCATTCTTGATTACTCTGAAAGAAAAACAGCAGTCAATTCGCGAACAACTTGCGCCAGTAAAAGACAAAGGTTACTACGTGTTCCATGATGCGTATGGCTACTTTGAGCAAGAGTTTGAGTTGAATAACCTAGGTCACTTCACGGTAAGCCCTGAACGTAAACCGGGTGCAAAAAGCCTAATTGCTATCAAGAAAACCCTAGTGCGTGAGAATGTTCAGTGTGTGTTCTCTGAGCCTCAATTTACGCCTGCTGTAATAGAATCAGTGACGCGCGGAAGCAATGCGAAGCAAGGTCAACTTGATCCAATCGGTTCAACCGTTGAAGTGAAGAGCGGAAGTTATTTCGATTTTCTTCAACAAGTTACAGACAGCTACACGAGCTGCCTAAGTGCTAAGTAATCGCTAGAGAGTATTCCTTACTCTAGTTTGCTCTCGTTAATTTATGAATCATGCCGCTTTTTGCGGCATTTTCGTGACCGCTAAGATAAAACCTTCCAACAAATCGCAAACCTCCTTTCTCCTTTGTTAATTTCAGCTAAAATAGAAAGATAATAATAAGCACAAAAAAACTCAGTTTTTGGTTAAGCAACGATAAGCGTTGTGGGCACACAAATTTTCATGTGTTTTTTCTGTTCAGGATTTAAAGTTGTATCGAATTATCTTCAAAATGTTCATATTAATGAGCATTTCATTTAGCGTTCTTGCGGTAAATACATCATCCTCTGTTTTCTACCCTTTGCCCGTTCAAGCGCAAGGGAACTTTCTTGCGGCTAAAAAGCTATACCTGGGTGCCGGAGGTGGGCTCTGGCTTCATGATGTACATGGAAAAATACTTTTTTATGATGGTCGAACCCTGTTTCCTAGAAAGGGTAGCCTTTTGCAATTCTCCTCAGAAAGGGTCGCGTTTCTTAATGATGAATTTTGGACTTTTTTCGATAATGAGGTGTATCGACATAGCCCAGGTATTGGCAATGAGCTTGTATTTAGTCTCAGCCCTGGTTCTGAGATCGCGAATATCGGATCATCTGGTGATTTTATATGGGTGACAGATGGCAGTAATTTTTATACTTACAACACCCAGTCTTTAGAATTTGATACCTATTCACTGCTCAAGTTATATCGATATAACAACAGTAGTGACATTGTAATTAATGACGCTGAAAAGGTGCTGTCGAAGTGGGTGTTAGCGACAAACGCAGGTGTTTACCTTTCAGAGGACCAAGAGTTTACTCATGTCAAAGCATCAGAGAAGAACCATATTGAGACGGTTTATTTCTCGAAGGCAAGACGAGAGCTCGTGATTGGTACATTAAATGGTGCAGTGATTGTCGATCTCACTAATTCAAATAAAGAGACTTGGGTTCGTGGGTCGCATGTCCTCTCTTTTGCTGAAACGCCTGACCAATATTGGATAGGCACGGAACATGGACTTATTAGCTATAATTTTATTACGGGTAAAATTACACGATTTGCACAATCGACCAATCAAGGTTTTTCGTTACCAGGCGAGAAAATATATTCGCTGGTAAACGACCACGCTGGTGGAATGTGGATCGCGACGAATAATGGGATTCGGTACTTCTCATTGTTCAGCAAGACGTTCTCCAGAACGCCATTAGATGAGATTGACATGCATTCTAGTAATGTCGTGATAAATAAGGTATTGCCAGTTAATGACCGTAGGTCTTGGATTGCGTCTTCAATGGGGCTGTATTTAGCCGACTCTGATAGCGATGAACGTCCGATTCGTGTTTATCCCAAACCAGTTCAAGATATTGAGATGTTTTCCTCCTCTATTTGGCTTGCGACCGAAGAGGGAATAATTAGCTTTGATACTAATACCTTAAAGCCTAGACCTCTAGATTTACCAAGAGCAATCGTGGGCGTACACGTCGAAAACTTTGCACTTCAGGCAAACCAAGTTCTTTGGATGAGTTCTGGGCAAAACCTTTATTCTTTATCTATTGAGGCAATGGAACTGACATCTTATGGAGCAGATTGGTTAGTTGATAAGTTTTTGCCGGCGAAAATAACGGCTCTCGATATAGGCTTAAAAGACAGCATTTATATCGGCACGGATCACGGTTTTTATTCCTTTGTTGATAAAAGAATCAGTTTTAGCCGTTCAAGTGAACGATTTGGCAAAGTGCTTGATATCGAGAAAGCCAAAGATGGGTCGCAGTGGTTTGCTAGTAGTTACGGCGTATACCGAATTCCTTATGATACCAACGTCATCGAAGAGGTTGCTCTCATTGAAGATAACATTAGCCCTAATTGCTTGATTAGTGACGATGATGGTATTTGGTTAGGGTCCTCAAAAGGTATTAGCTACTATGGACTCGATGGGCAATTGTATAAACACATCGGCTCTCCATTTGGTTTAATTAATAATGAGTTGTCAGTTGGCGCTTGCACGGTGTTTTATAGTGAAGAAAGTCAATCATCCAGACTGGTCTTGGGCTCTAAGTATGGTGTAGTGAGTGCATTGTCTAATGAGCTATTGGTATCAACAACTCCTCATAGCCGAGCATTGCTTAGTAAGATAAGTGTCAATCAACAAACCGTATCACTTGGCGGAAAAGCGGTTGATTTAGAGGAAATGCCTTACGGTTCATCCATTAGTTTTAAGCTTGGTATTTTACCTGCATCATTTGCACCCGCTATGGAATATCGACTGAACGACGATGAACCTTGGAGCGAATTTGAGGGGGGGCTATTAACATTGGATCATTTACTTCCTGGTGATTACACACTTGAAGTTAAACCAGTGCAGGACTCTCACTATCGATTTGTGTCTACTACCCAAAGCTTTTCAATTGCAGAGCCTTGGTACTTGAGTCGCTGGGCTGTAGCGAGCTCTTTTATTATATTAATCGGCTTGGTTACTGTTCTCGTTTTTTGGCGCTCGCGCTATGTCACTTTTGCCAACAGACACCTAAAAGCGCAAGTCGCATTAAAAACGGACCAAATGAGGCACCAAAGTCGCATCTTGTTGACAACCAATCAACAACTTAAAAAACAGCTGTTGGTTAAAAATGTTTTAGTATCTCATACAGCGAAAGAGCTTTCCGATGAAGTCAGCCATGTTGCTGCGCTGCTTCCTAGTTGGAATGATGACCTAGGTCGGTCACCAATCCTGGCATTGAAAAACGGGCTTGCTCAACTTAGTAATAGCCAAGAAGAATCGGGGACTGTTTGTTGCGATGTGATCTTAGTTTTGGAATCTGTGCTTAAAGCGTGGAAAAGTGAGTTGGCAAAAACAGGTATTGAGCTCGATGTTAAAGTTGAAACTAAGTACAGACATGTGTCGTTGCTGTATTTCAATCTGGATATCATTTTTAACAGCCTAGTTGCGAGCATCATTAAGAGAAATTTTAAATCGCAGAGCATGTTGGTCTTAGTAGAAGAGGTGGAAGAGCATTTAGTCGTTACCATTCGCGATCATGGCATGCCTTTCCCCAAATTAGCTTCATCGATAAATGAGAGCAATGGAAAGCCAACAGATATTAATATCGATAAATTACCGTTATTGATGAATCAAAGCGGTGGTCAACTTAACGTTTTTGTCTCTGACTCTCAGAATAAGATTCAGCTTTCGTGGCCTATCGAGTTTCAAGTGTTAGACAGGCTCGAAGCAAGTACGATTGAGAGAATTGAAACCATCAAACATGCAACCTCAACGCCTGAGCAACAGAAACTTAGCGCAGAACAAGAGTGGCAAAATAAAGTGTCTCAGCTTGTTAGTGAGCACTATGCCGATGCGGAGTTTGGTACTGCAACTGCTGCTAAATACCTGTTTATGTCTGAGAGAAGCTTACAACGGCGCTTCAAATCTGCCTATGATAAAACATTTAAAGAACACCTTAACGAGGTTCGTCTGGAGCATGCGTGTGAAAGGTTATTGGCCGGAGAAAAGGTATCAGACGTCGCTTTTGACTCAGGCTTCAATGACCCTTCCTATTTCAGCCAGCGGTTTAAGCACCATTTTGGTATGTCTCCGTCTAAGTTTGCGGAAAATAACGAAGATTGATCAGTTGCGGCGCAAAAATAGATAAATATACAGGAGCCTCGACATTAGTGTTGGGGCTTTTTTATGAGATATGGGGGCTAGAAGTATTCAATGTTTTTGTGGATAGAGAGATTGGAAACGAAAAAAAATATCGTGGTATAGCCGGGGGACTATACCACGGGTGCCAAGGGCACCTTCGCTTGCTGCCGGAGTGATATGGAAAACCACATCACCTCTGGAATAAAATTAAAGAGAAGGAGTTTCTCTTCGATGGAGTAACTATACGGTTTGCTACTTATTTTACTTATAAAATTAACGCCAGATATCTGTGATAAATACGACAATGTTGTAACTTGTTGATATATATGTACTTGTTTGGTGTTTTTATGATTGATAGCCATAGGAAAGACCTCGATAACTGTTGAAAATAACGTTTTTGACGTAAACGGTTTTAACGAAATTTACGAGTATGTATTTCCGAAAACTTTGATTTTACACAATAGAATTGTGGTCATGCATGTGTATTATGACGCTAATAACAATATTTCTCATTATCAGTCACAGATTGGGTACTTATGAAACTCTCACAACTAGAGCAAGGCAAAGCGGCTTCTATTGTTGCGCTAACCGGTTTAACACCAGAAGTTAGAAAAAAACTTATGGTCATGGGTATGTTGCCGAAAACCGAGGTGACTCTGATTCGCCGTGCACCTATGGGGGATCCGCTTCAAGTTGAAGTGAGAGGGGTTTCAATTGCCATTCGTGAAAGCATCGCAGAACAAATCGAGGTTATCTAAATGGATTATCAAGTTCTCACCGTTGGTAACCCGAATAGTGGTAAAACAACATTATTTAATGCATTGACTGGTGCCAAGCAGCACGTTGGTAACTGGGTTGGTGTAACTGTAGAGAAAAAGACAGGTGTATATTCGCACGCTGGTGATCAGTTCCAGCTTACCGACTTACCAGGTATCTATGCGCTAGACAGTGGTAATGACGCGAACAGCATCGATGAGTCGATTGCATCTCGCGCGGTTCTTACTCATCCAGCGGACGTAATCATTAATGTGGTAGATGCAAGCTGTCTGGAACGAAGCTTATACATGACATTACAGCTGCGAGAGTTGGGAAGACCAATGATCGTTGTATTGAACAAAATGGATGTACTAAAGCGCGAGCGCCAGACGATTAACCTTAAAGCGCTTGAGAAAGAGCTTGGTTGTCCAGTATTAAGCTTGTCTGCAAACGACAAAGGCCAAGTGGTTCGCTTTAAAGAACGCCTACATAAATTGCTTGTTCAAGGTGTGAGCCTTGATCCGATCTCTATTGATTACGACGCAGCATTAGAAGCGCTTATCCCTTCTGTTGAATCACAATTTGATGATGCTGATGTTTCTCACCGAGCTCTGGCAATTCGTGCTTTAGAAAATGATTACTTGGTATTGAATGGACTGGCTCCTCAAACTCGTACTCAAATTGATGGCGTACGTCTTGGTGCTGACTTTGATATCGACCTTGCAGTCGCTGACGCGAAATACACATTCTTACATGACCTTTGTAAACGAGTGCGTCGTAGCGAAGGCAAGCTAAGCCGCAACTTCACAGAAAAAGCAGACCAATTCATTCTGAACAAATGGGTCGGTATTCCTTTCTTCTTTGTGATCATGTACTTGATGTTCATGTTCTCTATCAATATCGGTAGTGCGTTTATCGACTTCTTTGATATCGGTGTTGGAGCTATTTTGGTTGATGGCGGTCATCACCTATTAGATGGTTACTTGCCTGTTTGGCTAGTCACTGTATTGGCTGATGGTATCGGTGGTGGTATTCAAACCGTTGCGACCTTCATTCCGGTTATTGCAGCTCTTTACTTGTTCTTAGCAGTGCTTGAAAGCTCAGGCTACATGGCTCGTGCGGCATTTGTACTTGATAAAGTGATGCAGAAGATTGGTCTGCCGGGCAAAGCGTTTGTACCACTGGTGCTTGGTTTTGGTTGTAACGTGCCTTCAATCATGGCAACTCGTACACTTGACCAAGAGCGCGAACGTAAACTTGCTGCATCAATGGCGCCGTTTATGTCATGTGGTGCTCGTCTTCCTGTATACGCACTGTTCGCAGCGGCATTCTTCCCAGGTGCTGGACAAAACGTGGTATTCGCTCTGTACATCATGGGTATTGTAGCTTCTGTGTTTACGGGTCTGTTCCTCAAGAACACCATCTACCCAGGTAGCAGCGATAGCTTAGTAATGGAAATGCCAGATTACGAATTGCCGACAGTGCAGAACGTAATGCTTAAAACGTGGCAAAAACTGAAGCGTTTCGTACTTGGTGCAGGTAAAACAATTGTAATGGTTGTGGCAATCCTGAGCTTCTTGAACTCGCTAGGTATGGACGGCAGCTTTGGTAATGAAGACAGCGAGAACTCTGTGTTGTCTAAAGCGGCACAAGTAGTGACTCCTGTGTTCCAACCCATTGGTATTACTGAAGAAAACTGGCCTGCGACGGTTGGTATTATTACAGGTATTTTCGCAAAAGAAGCCGTTGTAGGTACATTAAACAGCCTATACACAACGCCTTCTGATGAAGAAGCAGCTGAATTTGATTTAGCAGCAAGCTTGCAAGAAGCGGTGATGACGATTCCTGAAAACCTGTCTGGTTTGAGCTACTCAGATCCACTAGGTATTGAAGTGGGTGACTTATCAGACTCTGGCTCAGTGGCTGAAGATCAAGAAGTTGATTCATCTATCTTTGGTAACCTGAAAAACAAGTTTGTTTCCGGCCATGCGGCATTCGCTTACTTGATTCTTATCCTGCTTTACACACCTTGTGTTGCTGCAATGGGTGCTTATGTACGTGAGTTCGGCCAGACGTTTGCACGCTTCATTGCAGTTTGGACAATGGCGCTTGGCTACTTTGGGGCGACCTTCTATTACCAAGCGGCAAACTTTGCTGCGCACCCAGTGACAAGTGCTGTGTGGATGGTGGTAATTGCTGGTGGCTTTGTGGTGACATATCGCGTGTTCAAGAAAATTGGTAACAAGCAGAAGGCGCTAGAGGTGCAAGTCGTATGATCTTAACTGAACTTCATCAATACATAGACAGCCAAGGTGTCGCGGCTCGTAAAGAACTCGCTGCAAAGTTTGGAATGAGTGAAGATGGCGTCGATGCGATGCTAGGTGTGTGGGTCAAGAAAGGGAAAATTTCTCGCTTGGTCGATACTAACAAGCATGGCCATACAACGCGCATTCGCTACACAATCAGCAAGCAAGATGGCCTGTCGCTTAATGTGATGATGTAGTTTTGGTTTTATACTCTCGTTGAAACGGCGAGATTAGACAATAAAAAGGCCGCTCACTTATTTTTTGATGAGCGGCTTTTTGTCATTTGTCTTTCCTGAATTGTCTTACTTTAAAGCGTAATGAGATGAACTCGAATTACGCTTTCTTGAAGATAGAGCTCAGTGACAGCACGTTTTGAATACGAGTCAGAATAGCGGCTTGATCTTCTTCACTGCGTTGTTCGCCTTTGGTGTTACCCCATACAGGGCCTGGCCACGCGATGTCTTCTTTGAAGCGTGCGATATGATGAATGTGCAGTTGAGGCACCATATTACCTAGCGCGCCTAGGTTGAGTTTGTCTGGTTGGAATGTGGCTTCTAGTGCTTGGCTTACCGCCTGAGATTCATGCAAGAACTGCTGTTGTTCTTTCATTGGTAAGTGGTGCAGCTCTTTTAGGTTGGCACGTTTTGGTACCAAGATAACCCAAGGTACGGCGCTGTCTTTGCTTAGCAGTGCTAAGCTCAGTGGAAATTCGCCGATAAGCGTGGTGTCTTTTGCTAACTGTGGGTGAAGTTCAAAGCTCATTGTTGTCTTCCCATTCATATAGTTTGAATCAGTATACGTCAGATAAAACAAAAGGTTGGCGCTTTCACGCCAACCTTTCTAATTTTCTCGAATCTCGAATCTCGAATCGCTTACATGCGCTCTAGCGTGTCGATACCTAGAAGCGATAGACCTTGCTTAATTGTCTTCGCTGTTAGTGCAGCAAGCTTCAGGCGGCTCTGTTTAACTGTCTCGTCTTCAGCCACAAGGATAGGGCACGCTTCGTAGAAGCTAGAGAACTGACCAGCAAGTTCGAACAGGTAGCTACACATGATGTGTGGTTGACCTTCACGAGCAACAGAATGCACGGCTTCTTCGAATTGTAGAAGTTTCGCGATAAGCGCTTTTTCTTTCTCTTCAGTGACTTTGATTGTCCCTTCAAGAGAGTCCATAGAAACGCCAGCTTTAGCGAATACAGAAGCAACACGAGTGTATGCGTACTGCATGTATGGTGCCGTGTTGCCTTCGAACGCAAGCATGTTGTCCCAATCGAACACGTAGTCAGTAGTACGGTGCTTAGAAAGGTCTGCGTACTTAACCGCTGCCATCGCAACCGTGTTCGCGATGGCTTTCTTCTCATCTTCTGCTAGTTCTGGGTTCTTAGACTCGATCAGTTGTGCAGCACGACCTTCTGCTTCATCAAGAAGATCAGCAAGACGAACCGTACCACCAGCACGAGTTTTGAATGGCTTACCGTCTTTACCTAACATCATGCCGAATGCGTGGTGTTCAAGAGAAACCGATTCAGGGATGTAACCTGCTTTACGAACGATAGTCCAAGCTTGCATTAAGTGCTGGTGTTGACGTGAGTCGATGAAGTAAAGCACACGGTCTGCGCCTAGTTCTTCAAAACGGTATTTAGCACAAGCAATGTCGGTTGTTGTGTAAAGGAAGCCGCCGTCGCGCTTCTGGATGATAACGCCCATTGGGTCACCATCTTTGTTTTTGTATTCGTCTAGGAATACAACTTGTGCGCCGTCATCTTCTTGAGCAATCCCTTTCTCTTTCAAATCCGCAACAATTGTTGGAAGCATGTTGTTGTACATGCTTTCGCCCATTACGTTATCACGTGTTAGAGACACGTTTAGACGATCGTAGTTGCGTTGGTTTTGAATCATAGTAACGTCAACTAGCTTCTTCCACATCTCTGCGCAGAACTCGTCGCCGCTTTGCAGTTTCACTACGTAGCCACGTGCTTTAAGTGCAAACTCTTCGTCTTCGTCGTAAAGTTTTTTAGATTCACGGTAGAAGCCTTCAAGGTCAGCAAGTTCCATTGAAACTTCACCAGATTCAGCCTGAACGCGCTCAAGGTTTGCGATAAGCATACCGAATTGAGTACCCCAGTCACCGATGTGGTTAGCACGGATAACGTTGTGGCCTAAGAATTCTAGAGTACGAACAACCGCATCACCGATGATAGTTGAACGTAGGTGACCAACGTGCATTTCTTTCGCTACGTTTGGTGCCGAGTAGTCAGCAACAATAGTTTGCGTTTCAGCAACGGCAACACCAAGGCGAGAGTCAGCTAATGCTGCGTCTGCTTGTTTTGCTAGGAAAGCTTCATCTAGGAAGATGTTTAGGAAACCAGGGCCGGCGATTTCAACTTTAGAAGCGATACCGTCTAGGTTTAGAACGTCCAATACTTTTTGAGCAAATTCTCGTGGGTTAGTGCCTAGTCGTTTAGCTACGCCCATAACGCCGTTTGCTTGGTAGTCACCAAATTGTGGTTTTGCAGATTGACGAACAGCAGCAGGAGAGCCTGCAGGTGCGCCAGCGGCTTCTAGAGCCTGAGATACTTTGTCATTAATAAGTGCTTGGATATTCACACGCGTTTCCTTCAATTCAAGGATGATAAGAGTGGCTGTTAATTCTTGGTCATTAAATTGGTTAATTATGCTTCTAGTTAACGGTTTAATGCCCAAACTGGCAGCAGACTCTGTTTAAGTTCATAGAAATGGCGTTAATCATACCAATTTTGTGAGGTTTCTTATAGGTGGAATTGATAGAAAATTAACATTTCATGAGGGGGTTTTGACAAACAACTTTTGCCAAGTCGAATTTGAATGTTTAAGGAATAGAATGAGCATACTTATTGAGTATTTTTTGCAAAAGCAACGCTTGTTGGAGAAAGCAAAAATGATAACATGCAGCTATTAATTGAAAAATACTGGCAATGATGATGAGCCTCAAACAAGCCGAACTAGAACCACAACAAATGATTGCCCGCCTTGATACGTTTATGGCGAAAATTGAGAACCTAGGCAACATACTGGGTTTGGACTTAAACTTTGCTCAAGCGGATCATATTGCGCTAAGAATCAATGAAACAGAACTTGCGAAATCTGCACATCAAGCATGGTCTGAATACGGTTCTACTATTTCACAGGCGATGATCAACGGTCGTCCTATTGTGGTGTTGGCTTTCGATGATCCATTGCAAAGTCTTGGCTGGAGCATTGAATGCTTAGAGTTGCCATATCCAGCAGAAGGTAAGATTTACCCAAGCCAAGATTGGGAGCATGTTGAATTCGTGATTCCTTCTCACGCGCAAACGGCTGATGAATATTTAGCGGATCTTAAAGAAACCTACCCACAGTTCGCTGCAAAGTTTGAAACTTTGGCGGACCAAGGTATCAAGATCAAACTCTCTAGCCCGAAAGGCGAAGGTGAACGTTTGAATAACCCGACGGTTGCATTTAAACATCAAGGGGTTTGCATCAAGTTACACCCTCATTCTTTGAAGAAGATTGTGGAATCAGAGCAAGCTTAAGCTCACCTGATAATCAGATACAAAAAACGCGTAATGGAGAAATCTTATTACGCGTTTTTATGGGTTCTAACGGTAAGTTGTACTTAAATAAGCGACTTACAGAATCACAGTCTTGTTGCCGTAAACAAACACGTGATCGTTGATCACCTTATTTAGCGCCTTACTCAATACATTCTTCTCTACGTCACGACCTGCTTGCGCCATGTCTTTCGCGCTGAAGTTGTGATCGACAGGGATAACGTCTTGCTTAATGATCGGGCCTTCGTCCAAATCATTAGTCACGAAGTGTGCCGTTGCACCAATGATCTTTACACCGCGCTCATACGCTTGCTGGTATGGTTTTGCACCAATGAATGCAGGTAAAAAGCTGTGGTGGATATTAATAATCTTGTGGTTGTACTTTTCAACAAATCCCGGAGTAAGCACTCGCATGTACTTCGCCAATACAAGGTAATCAGCTTGATATTGGTCAATCACTTCCAGCATCTTTTTCTCATGTTCTTCACGGTTTAGTCCTTCGTGAGCAACATGGTGGTAAGGAATATCAAAACGTTCGGTTAGGCTTTGTAGAATGTCATAGTTGCCAACAACGGCTGCGATTTCTACGTCTAAACTGCCATCGAAGTTCTTCATTAGAATGTCGCCAAGGCAGTGCGCTTCTTTGGTTACAAGTATCACAACACGCTTGCGAGAAGAGCTCATTAGTTTACGTTTCGCATTTTCTGGCAGCGCTTGGTCTAAATCAGCTAGCAAGGTTTCGTCATTGAAATACCCTTCTAGCTCAGTACGCATGAAAAAGTGACCACTTGTGTTATCTACGAACTCATTGTTGTGGACAATATTGAGTTGGTGCTTGTAACAAATGTTGGTGATTTTTGAGATGAGGCCAGGGGCATCAGTACAATGTGTTAGTAAAGTTTTTCTTTCCATTTGCATCTTACTTCCATGAAATATTTTTATTTTTCAAATTAAATGCAGGCCGTCGAACGGTGAACTGAGCTGCAATATCACCGTTATAATTAATCTATTATCAAGTTGGTTTCAACAAATTCTGCCGCGTTATCTCGTTATTTGAATCGTAAGTAGTTCAACAGCCCTTTTGTTTGTTTTGGGCTAGGTTGGTAAGAAGAGCTTAGCCTGCCATGTTTTATTCGATAGACTCCTCCTGTGATCAGTCATTTCTGATTCGCGCCAGCTCATTAAACCTGCCATAATTCGCCTTCTATTTTTCTAAATCTCGTACTCTATGATATCTAAAACGTTTTCTGCTGATGGCGCTCTGGGCAAAGCAATCCCTGGGTTTCAACCAAGACAAGCTCAGTTGGACATGGCTGAAGCCGTTTTACAGGCCATTCAGCAACAGAGCCAATTAGTTGTTGAAGCGGGAACAGGTACCGGTAAAACGTTTGCTTACTTAGTGCCTGCGCTGCTTAGTGGCAAGAAAACCATTATTAGTACGGGGTCTAAAAACCTTCAAGAACAGCTGTTTCATCGCGATTTACCATTAATGGTCGATGCGCTTGGTTTTTATGGTCAGGTTGCATTACTCAAAGGACGTTCAAACTATTTGTGTTTGGACAGGCTGAGTCGTCAAATGATCGAGAGTCATGGTACCCATACCGACCCAACGCTGTTAGCGCAACTGGTGAAAGTTCGTAGTTGGTCGTCAGCGACACAAACGGGTGACTTAGGGGATTGTGATGATATCGCGGAAGACAGCCCAATCATTCCTACAATTACCTCAACCAATGACAACTGCTTAGGGAAAGAGTGCCCAAGCTACACCGATTGCTTTGTGCTGAAAGCGCGTAAAAAAGCGATGGATTCCGATGTGGTCGTCGTAAACCACCACCTTTTCCTAGCGGATTTAGCGATTAAAGAAACCGGATTTGGTGAACTGATTCCTGAAGCCGATGTGTTTATCTTCGATGAAGCGCATCAGCTTCCCGATATTGCTAGCCAATACTTTGGTCAGTCTGTGTCGAGCCGACAGATCAATGAGCTCGCTAAAGACATCGAGATCGCCTACCGAACTGAAGCCAAAGACATGCGTCAGTTACAAAAGGTAGGGGACCGGCTCGTTCAGTCTGCCGCCGATCTACGTATTGTCTTGGGCGATACGGGCTTTCGTGGTAACTGGCGTGAGGCCTTAAAATCGGAGTCGATCGCCAGAGAACTTGTTCGTCTACAAGATGCGCTGCAACTGGCCGTTGATGTATTGAAATTAGCATTGGGTCGAAGCCAACTGTTAGACACCGCTTTCGAACGTGCAAACATGATTAAGTCACGCATTGAACGTGTGTGCGATGTGTCGATTACGGGATACTCTTATTGGTATGACACAACACCAAGGCAATTCGCTTTGCACATCACACCACTCTCGGTAGCGGATAAATTCCACGAGCAAATCGAACTTAAACCGGGCGCTTGGGTATTCACCTCTGCAACCTTGGCGGTGTCGGATGATTTCGACCATTTTACCTCGCGACTTGGCTTAAAGCCGTCGGCTCAGTTTTCACTGCCGAGCCCATTTGATTATCCGAATCAGGCACGTTTGTGTGTGCCTCGTTATCTTCCTGAACCGAATAGCCCGGGCTTGGCGGATAAGTTGGTTCGAATGCTGACTCCGGTGATCGAGCAAAACCAAGGCCGCTGTTTCTTCTTGTGTACTTCACACAGCATGATGAAAGAGTTGGGCGAGCGATTCCGAGAAACCCTCTCGGTTCCTGTTCTATTGCAAGGTGAGACAAGCAAGCAAAAAACCTTAGCCGAATTCATGGAATTAGGTAACGCATTGCTCGTCGCGACAGGCGCTTTCTGGGAAGGGATAGATGTTAGGGGCGATGCATTAAGCTGTGTTATCATCGATAAATTGCCCTTTACGGCCCCTGATGACCCTTTACTTAAGGCTCGAATCGAGGACTGTAAGCTAAAAGGGGGTGATCCTTTTGCTCAAGTGCAGTTGCCAGACGCAGTGATTACCTTGAAACAAGGTGTCGGCCGATTGATACGTGACAAGCGCGATAATGGCGCTTTGATTATTTGCGATAACCGATTGGTGACTCGCGATTACGGAGGCATATTTTTGGCGAGTTTACCGCCTATCCCTCGTACACGTGACTTAGGGATCATTAAAGAATTCTTAGCTAAAGACCATTCAACCGCTGCTGAGTAATTGGCATTGTTGAGTTTAGCCATTATTTTTAGATTAGATAACGAATATTTGAGACACGAATGAGCGCGAAAATTCTTGCAGTAGATACCGCAACTGAAAACTGTTCAGTTGCACTAGTAATGGGTGACCAGGTGTTCGCACGTAGCGAAGAGGCTCCTCGAGACCATACGAAAAAAATTCTACCTATGGTTGATGAAGTACTGAAAGAAGCGAATGTCGCTTTAACCGATATTGATGCTATCGCGTTTGGTCAAGGCCCAGGCAGCTTCACGGGTGTACGTATTGGTATTGGCATTGCTCAAGGCTTGGCTTTTGGCGCGGATTTACCAATGATCGGTGTCTCTACACTGACAGCGATGGCGCAAGGCAGCTACCGTAAATTTGGTGAAACTCATGTAGCAACAGCGATTGATGCGCGTATGAGTGAAGTGTACTGGGCTCGTTATAGCCGTGAACAAGACGGTCGTTGGACGGCAGTTGATGCTGAATGTGTCACACCACCAAGCGAATTGGCTGCGCAGCTTGAAGCGGACTCTGAAACATGGGCAAAAGTTGGCACTGGTTGGGAAGCGTACGCAGAACATATGGATACGCTAGCGATCAACACCAAAGCGTGTGAAGTGCTATTCCCAGAAGCTCAAGATATGGCGTTCCTTGCTCAATTTGCTTATGCAGAAGGCAAAGCGGTTGCAGCTGAAGAGTCTGAGCCAGTTTATCTTCGTGACAAAGTGACGTGGAAGAAACTGCCAGGTCGCGAATAAGCGGCTAGTTTGTGAGTAAACTACAATTAAGGCGTGTTGTTTCACGCCTTGTTTTGGTTCTGTCATTCATTTCACAGAGCCAAAATTAAAACAGATAAAGAATCATTAAACTCAGGTACAAAATTCCTTAAGCATGGTTTCAATAAACGGCTTACCTCCTTCTTCGATAGGCAATACATCCAAAACCAATCGAACCAATAAAAAGAATGAGGTAAAAAAAGGCGATGCAAAAACCTCAGTTGGTCAGCCAACTAAGGTTGCGAATGCTGTCTCGCATTCCATTCGCCAAGTCAAAGAATCTGAGATTCACAAAGCTCAGGTTCAATATGATCTTCCAGAAGGGCGTGGACGCCGTGCGATGGAGGAGTATATGGATGTGATGAATCAAGCTAAAAAAGAGGAACTTGCGAAGCTTATTGGGGTCGACATTTATATATAGCTTTGTGCTTTCATTTCTCCTGTTCTAAGGATCAGCATTATGTTTTCTCTCATGTCTAAATCTCGCTTATTTTTCCTTGTTGCCTTCTCTTTGATGGTGATGGGGTGCTCATCCCTACCTGAAGAACTGAATGCAAACTCTGAACAAGTGGTAACCGATTACCAAGAGTGGGTAAACACAGTACCAGACGCTGGTGATGTTCGTTTAGGTGGTGTGATTGCCAAGGTAACAAACTTACAAGATAAGACTCGAGTTGAAGTGGTTAATATGCCGATCTCAAGCAGCGGTAAGCCTGATATTGATGCTGAGCCCAAAGGCCGTTTTGTTGCTTATATCGATGGTTATGTTGAGCCATTGAGTTTTGCGGAAGGTCGTTTAGTGACCTTAGTGGGAACATCAAATGGCACGGAAGATGGTATTATTGGTGATTATCCTTACACCTTTCCAGTGATGAATGTATATAACCAACGACTGTGGAAAATCACAGAGCGAGTCGTGATCAACGACTTTGTACCAACGTATTATTCTTGTCGCAGTCTACATTGCCGTAGCTTCCAAACTATGCCTCAGCACGGGCGTGTGATTCAAGATGTGGAATAGTCGAGCCTTCATTCGACAAACTCAACTATAGGGGCAACATACAATCAATGATTGAAAAGTCATATTCCCTCGCGAGCGGGACGCTTGCTACACAACAGATTGGAAACCCAAAAACGACCGCAATGACGGTCGTTTTTATTCATGGTTGGTTAGATAATTCCGCGAGTTTCTCTTCTGTTCTCTCTAATCTAGCAACACTTTCACCAAACTCTCACTTGGTTGCGATTGATCTCTTTGGTCATGGCTTTTCGTCGCATAAGACGGACAGTTACTACCCGTTTCACGACTATATCGATGATTTGCACCAGTTGGTGATGAAATTATCGCCAAACAGACTGGTGTTAGTAGGACATTCACTTGGTGCATTGATCGCAAGTTGCTATAGTGCCGCCTTTCCTGAAAAGGTGTCAGGATTAATTCAAATTGAAGGTCACGGACCTCTTTCAGAAGCTCCCCAAGAAACGGTCTCTCGCTTGAGAGATGGGGTACTCAGTCGTCTTCGACAGCGAAGAAAGCCTTCACGTCTTCTAGCAAACCTTGAGGACGCTATTAAACTGAGAGCTCACGCCAATCAAATCAATGCTGAATTAATCGCTCCTATTGTTGAGCGAGGGGTTATTGAGCAAGGAATTGTTAATCAAGGTACTGCTGAACTAGAAAACGCCTGGCAATGGCGATGCGACCCAAAGCTTAAATGTGACTCGTTGTATCGCATGTCACAGGCGCATACCGAAGCGATTATGGCGGCTATTGAATGCCCTCAATTAATAATTTTAGGGAATGATGGATTTCGACATTTGCGGCACAATCGCTACAAATCAGCCCATAATTCTCTGAATGTAGAGACGATCCCTGGCGGACATCATTGTCATTTAGAGAGCCCAGAGCTAGTTTCAGAACTAATTCTTGGTGTAGTTAACAAAATTTAAACAAGTGTTTGAGCCTTTTAGTGCTCATGCTCTAAAGCTGTGCTGTAATACTGCTATGATAAATAGCGGCGAGCAGTCGTCAGCTGATAAACGAGGAGTAACATCGTGGATAAACCTTGGCTTTCACGTTATCCAAGTGGCGTACCAGAGACGATCAACCCAGATCAGTACCAATCTCTTGTAGAAATGTTTGAACAGTCGGTACAAAAGTTCGCGGACCAACCTGCATTCGAAAACATGGGGTCGATAATGACATTCCGTAAGCTTGAAGAGCGCAGCCGTGCTTTTGCCGCTTATTTACAGAATGATCTGAAACTGAAGAAAGGCGATCGTGTTGCATTGATGATGCCTAACCTGTTGCAATACCCAATTGCACTTTTTGGAGTATTGCGTGCTGGTATGATTGCTGTGAACGTCAATCCACTGTACACACCCCGAGAGCTTGAACATCAACTGAACGATTCTGGTGCAAAGGCGATTGTTATCGTTTCAAATTTTGCGAGCACGTTAGAGAAAGTCGTTGATAACACGCCAGTTAAACATGTTGTACTCACCAGTTTAGGGCAAATGCTGCCACGCGCTAAAGGTACGATTGTCGACTTCGTAGTGAAATACGTAAAAGGCATGGTGCCTAAGTATGATCTACCGGGGGCTATCTCCTTTAGAAAAGCACTACATAAAGGTCGCCGTCTTCAGTATGTGAAGCCTTTCATGGCTGGCGATGACATTGCATTCCTTCAGTACACAGGTGGTACAACTGGCGTAGCAAAGGGCGCCATTTTAACGCACCGCAATATGATCGCGAACGTACTTCAAGCAAAAGGCGCATACGGCCCTGTATTGCAAGAAGGTCGTGAGTTGGTCGTAACGGCACTGCCGCTTTACCACGTGTTTGCTCTTACCGTGAACTGCTTGCTGTTTGTTGAGATGGGGGGGCGCAACCTTCTAATTACTAACCCTCGTGACATTCCTGGCTTTATTAAAGAGCTGCAAAAGGTTCCGTTTACTGCAATCACAGGTGTCAATACACTGTTCAATGCGCTAGTAAATAATGAAGATTTCCACGAGTTAGATTTCAGTAATCTACGTCTATCTGTTGGTGGTGGTATGGCGGTTCAGCGCTCTGTTGCTGAGAAATGGAAGAAAGTGACAGGTATTCACTTGCTGGAAGGTTATGGTTTAACTGAATGTGCTCCGCTAGTTACAGGTAATCCATATGACCTGAAAGACTACACCGGTGCAATTGGCCTACCAGTACCGTCGACAGAAGTACGTATTGTTGATGATGAAAGTAAAGTCGTAGCCAATGACCAAGTAGGTGAGTTGCAAGTTCGTGGCCCTCAAGTGATGCAAGGCTACTGGCAGCGCCCAGAAGCGACCAAAGAAGTCATCGACCAAGATGGTTGGTTGTCTACGGGTGACATCGTTAAGTTCGATGACGAAGGCTTGCTGCATATTGTTGACCGTAAGAAAGACATGATTTTGGTGTCTGGCTTTAACGTTTACCCGAATGAGATTGAAGACGTCGTGGCTCTGCATGGTAAAGTGCTGGAAGTGGCAGCTATCGGTCAACCTCACGAAGTGTCCGGTGAGCTGGTTAAAATCTACGTTGTGAAGCGTGACCCTAGCCTGACCAAAGAAGACATTATCGCGCACTGTCGTGAGCACTTAACGGGTTATAAGATCCCTAAATTAGTCGAGTTCAGAGAAGACCTGCCAAAGACTAACGTAGGTAAGATCTTACGCCGCGTGCTACGTGAAGAGAACGATGCAGAGCTTGCGAAACGTGCGAGCGAATAATAAGCCAATGATGAGAAATCACTGCACAAGAAACCATTCAGGCGCTTAACCTAAGCGATCGTTGAAAAATGGTGTTAGAATGCCGACAGTTAATGTCGGCATTTTTGTGTCCGGCGATCAAATAGAAACCAGTGAGAGCTTTTGTGGATTACCAAATCATTACCCAATTGAAAGACCTTGAACGAGTTTGCCAACAAGCACGTCAAGCTGATGTTGTTATGCTTGATACGGAGTTTGTTCGTACAAGAACCTATTACCCTCAATTAGGCTTGATTCAGTTATTTGATGGTGAAACGCTATCATTGATTGACCCTATTGCTCTTGATGACATGACACCGTTTGTCACACTAATAAAAGATGCATCAGTGTTGAAAGTGCTGCACGCGTGTGGCGAAGATTTGGAAGTGTTCCAGAATGCATTTGGCTGTACACCAACACCAATGGTTGATACGCAGATCATGGCGGCTTTCTTAGGTCATGGTTTATCAACGGGCTTTGCTGCTTTAGTTTCAGAGTTCGTGGGAGTAGACCTAGACAAGAGTGAATCTCGCACAGACTGGCTGGCTCGTCCGCTTTCTCAAAAGCAATTGGACTACGCAGCGGCAGACGTGCATTACCTAATGCCAATGTACAATAAGCTTCTAGAAAAAGTGATGGAAGCTGGCTGGTGGGAAGCGGCTCAACAAGAGTCTGACTTACAAGTTGCCAAGCGCATCCGTAAAGTCAACCCAGACACTGCCTACCTTGATATTAAAGGTGCATGGCAGCTGAAACCTAAGCAGCTAGCGATTTTGAGACCGTTAGCCACTTGGCGTTTAAAAGAAGCGATTAAGCGTGATTTAGCGTTGAACTTTGTTTTCAAAGAACAAGATTTGTGGGCAGTGGCGCGATTCGCGATGAAAGATCCTAAGCACATGGAGCAAGAAGGTTTTGATTACCGCTCTGTACGCCGTCATGGCGCAAAGATTAGCTCAATCGTTAAGTTGGCTGAACACACGCCAGAAGAAGAATATCCAGCGCCAGTAGAACGTCTAATGGATTACCCGGGTTACAAACAAATCTTCAAAGTGTTGAAAGATGAAGTGAAAACGGCGTCACAACACAGTGGTTTAGCGACAGAGTTCTTGGCATCGAAGAAGCAACTTAACCAAGTGTTAAGTTGGGTTTGGAAGCACGATCGCAACCCAGAGAAGCTACCTGATGTGATGCAAGGTTGGCGTTTAGATGTGATTGGCGAGAAGCTGAGTAAAGCGATCAAATAATCTGTAATGGCGATAAAACGTCGCCAGCGACAGAGATAAAATTCCGACACAAAAAAGAGAGCCGAGGCTCTCTTTTTTATTCAATCAATATAAATCGCGTATGGCTTGTTGAGCTTGTTCAGAAAGATTATCGATCTTCTTCTGGCAGCTTAACGTTCAGCTCTAAGACTGAAATGTCGTCATCTTTGTGTTCGAAAGTCAAATCAACCATTGATGGATCGACTTCAACATACTTAGCGATAACCTTAAGAATATCTTCTTTTAGCTCTGGTAAATATGATGGTGCTGGATCGTCATGGCTGCGTCGTTCAGCAACAATGATCTGCAAACGCTCTTTGGCTAGGTTTGCGGTTGTCTTTTTCTGTGGTCTAAAAAACTCTAATAGTGACATTGCGTATTAGCCTCCGAATAGTCGTTTGAAGATGCCTTTCTTCTGCTCCGTTAAGAAACGGAAGTCAACTTGGCTACCCAGTAGGCGTTCTACAGTATCATTGTAAGCCATACCAGCATCGGTTGCTTCATCAAAGATAACTGGAACACCTTTGTTCGATGCGTTCAGTACCGCTTGGCTCTCTGGAATCACCCCCAGTAGAGAGATGTGTAGGATTTCTTCTACATCTTCCACGCCCAGCATTTCTCCTTGAGTAACGCGAGCAGGGTTGTAGCGAGTGAGTAAAAGGTGGGTTTTTACTGGCTCCAAGCCATCTTCAGAACGGCGAGATTTAGAATCCAGAATCCCGAGAATACGGTCTGAGTCACGGACAGAAGAGACTTCAGGGTTAGTGGTTACAATCGCTTCATCAGCAAAGTACAGTGCCATCAGAGCGCCTTGCTCGATACCTGCTGGAGAGTCACAGATGATGAAATCAAAGCCCATTTCATCAAGTTCATCAAATATACGGCGAACACCGTCTTTAGTGAGTGCATCTTTATCGCGAGTTTGAGAAGCAGGAAGAATGAACAAGTTGTCTGTGCGTTTATCTTTGATCATCGCTTGATTTAGCGTTGCTTCACCATTGATAACGTTGACGAAATCGTACACAACACGACGCTCACAACCCATAATTAAATCTAGGTTACGCAGGCCGATATCAAAGTCGATAACTGCGGTTTTTTTTCCTTTTAAAGCCAGGCCTGAGGCTATAGCTGCACTGGAGGTCGTTTTGCCTACCCCGCCTTTACCTGACGTTACAACGATAATGCGTGCCATTCTTTTTTCCTTTTATTTCTTTTATATTGCGAGGACATCAACGTGTAATACATCGTTTGCCATACTGAACATGGTTTTTTTCTGCCAGTACTCGCTTTCAATTTGATCGCTGAGCCAGTAATTTCCAGCAATGGAAACCAACTCGGCTTGTAAATCATTACAAATTATTTTTGCTTCAGTTTGACCACTGGCTCCTGCAATCGCGCGGCCGCGTAGCGTGCCATGAATATGAATGCTGCCATCGGCTATGACTTCGGCGCCTGCACTTACATGATTGAGTATTAACAGGTCACTATCTTTAGCATAAACCTGCTGACCTGAACGAATAGGGGTTCTCACCACTTTAATCGGTGCCATTTCGGCTGGTGCTTGAGATGGAGACTTACTGGCTGTCATGACTGCAAAACCCGCTTCTTTCGCTAGGTTTTGGGTTCGCCTATCTGAACAGCCTGCCACACCAACTGGGATCATCCCCGCTTGAGAGATCCCCTTTTTCAGTTGCACAAAATCGATATCGCCAACCACTTTACTAATGTTGATGACAACAGGTGCAGCAGCGAAAAAAGTGGGTGCTTGGTTTACCTTCTCTTGAAGAAAAGACACTGCATTTTCGACTTGATCATCGGATAAGTGCAAAACAGATAGCGTGAAACTACTACCTTTTAGATCTGGGTTACTAGACATCGAAAAACTACAGGACCTCAATTGCGGATTGGTACAATTTCTTTATCAATAAAATAAAGGGCATTGCCTGAAACTAGGTGTATCATGTTATATTCACAAACCAAGCACAGCAAGTAATCTTGTTGTCAAATGAACGTTTTGTTCCCAATATTTCGTTAACATAAACTATTGCTCTCGCAAGTGAGAGTTTTGTAGTCATAAACATTTAAAAAAGGTTTGTCATGCTGTGTTCTATATATAAAAGTTCAAAGAAAGAAGGAACATACCTTTATATCCCTAAGAAGGATGATTTTTCACAAGTTCCTGACGCATTGATGCAAATGTTTGGTAAACCTAGCTTTGTAATGGTAATTAAAATGGATGGCCGTAAACTGGCTCAAGTGAACATCGAAAAAGTGAAAGAATCACTGAATACCGATGGTTTCTTTTTGCAAGTTCCGCCCCCACCAGTTAACGAACTTGAACGTCACAAAGAGCGTAAAGCTCAACAAAAAGTTCAAGACGAAGAGTGATAGCCACCTCAATTCAAGGAGGAGTGATCGTTGAGTAAATTTTCGAAAAGCATATTGGTTGTGTCGGCATTACTATTGGGTAATAGCTTGACCATAAGTTCCGTACAAGCTGAAGAACTGAGCTTCGAACAATATGTAGAAAAACTAAAGCAACAAGGCCGTGAAGAAGGCATTTCTGAAGCGATCATTGATGAAGCCTTTGATGGTGTCACGTTTAAGCCAAGAGCGGTGAAAGCCGACAAAAATCAACCTGAGAAGAAGCTGACTCTGGATGAATACATTCCACGAGCAGTACCCGATTGGAAAGTGAAGCAAGCCAGATCACTTTATAAGAAGCATTACACAGCGTTAAAGCGCATTGGTGATGAATATGGTGTTCAACCGAGATTTATTGTCGCGCTATGGGGCGTTGAGAGTAATTTTGGTAAGTTCACGGGTAATTACAGTGTTATTGATGCGCTAACGACCATGGCTTACGAAGGGCGCAGAGAAGCGTTTTTCCGTAGCGAAGCAATGGCGGCATTGAAGATTCTTGATCAAGGCCATATTGCACCAAAAGAGATGAAAGGCTCTTGGGCTGGTGCCATGGGTCAGCCTCAGTTTATGCCAAGCTCATTCTTAGCGTTTGCCGCTGATGGTAACGGTGATGGTAAGAAAGATATCTGGGGGACTGAAGAAGATGTGTTTGCTTCGGCAGCCAATTACCTTAGCCAATCCGGTTGGGATGATAAGTACACTTGGGGCCGCCAGGTTCACGTACCGTCAACCGTGTCTATTGATTTGCAAGGCCGAACTGAAGACAAAGCGAAGTACTTAAAAGAGTGGTCTGAACTCGGTATTAAGCGTTATGACGATCGCCCATTGCCAACGCTTGATGAAGACATTAAAGCTTGGTTGATTATGCCGGACGACGAAGCGGGTCGTTCGTACCTCATTTACAACAACTACAATGTGTTAATGAAGTGGAATCGTTCTTACTACTTTGCTTTGGCAGTTAGCCACCTAGCAGACAGAATTAAGTTTGATTAATTGACTTGATTTGATTAATCGGAATAGTTTGCTTTGATAGCATTTGGCCTACCATAGGCATAACGAACTAAAGGACTCTTCGGAGTCCTTTTTGATTTTATATTTCAGAGATTTAATAAGGTGGTCTCGTGCTAACAGATAGAGCTGCACAGATGGTGATATTCCATGCGTTAATTAAGTATGAAGGCTTTACCAGTGCTGCAAAAAGCTTGAACGTTTCCGTGTCTCACATCAGTAAACAAGTTGCTTTGCTTGAAGACTCAATCGGCATCAAGTTGGTACAACGAACCACACGTAGTCTAACGTTGACCGAAGCGGGGGAGGTGTTCTATCAGCATTGTGAGCAACTGTTTAACACGGTAAAAGCAGCACAAATGGATATGGACAGCCAGCGTGAGGATATCTCTGGAATATTGCGCGTGGGGTTGTCACAGTCATTTGGTACCTTGCATATCATTCCGGCGATTGATCTGCTCAGACAGCTTTATCCTCAGCTGAGAATCGAGGTGCACTTGTTCGACTACAAGGTGGACATGATTGAAGAGCGTTTGGACCTTTGGATTACCAACAATGAAGACCTACCAGAAGGTTACATTGCGCAGCGCCTAGCAGACAGTCAGTTCGTGGTGGCAGCATCGCCCGATTATCTGATTAAGGCAGGGACTCCTCATACACCTTCTGATTTGATTGACCATAACTGTCTGATCTATCGCAGCCGAGAACGAGATTACACATCGTGGGCCTTTGATAACGGGCAAGAGAACCTTAGCGTTAAAGTTGCTGGTGATTACTCGGTCGATTTAGCCGAGGCTGTACGAGACGCAGCGGTAGCTGGGTGGGGCGTTGCTTATTTGGCAACCTACTTAGTCAAAGAAGAGTTTCGAACCGGTAAGCTAATCCAAGTATTACCAGAATGGCGAGCGAGTCAGTTGATGCCATTTTATGCCGTGTACCCGAGCCGAAAGAATATGCCGAAGAAGCTTTCAGCTGTAATTGAGTTCATCAAAGATCATATTGGGTCACCAACGTACTGGGACAAAAACCTCCAAACTTGCGTTGAACTGCATCACTAACTGTTTCCTAATTTATAAATATAATTTCCATATGGAAAAAGTATGCTTTTTAATCAATGCTAATTATTAAAATTCAATGACTTAATTATATTCATAGCTAAATGGTGATTACCCCAACATCACGTTAACAACCTCAACTTGCCGCAAACGATTTCCTCTATAGAATGCGTCGCCTTTCCTACCTACAACTTTTAGGTTGACGCACATGGCTTCCCTACTTGGAATTATCACTATTTTAGTTGCCGCTTGGTTACTATCTACGGACAGAAAAAATATTCCACTAAGAACAGTCTCTTTGGCTTTCTTATTACAAATCTCATTCGCGCTATTGGTTCTGTATGTACCAATGGGTAAAGAAGCGTTGAATGCAGCCACGGGTGCGGTATCTAGCTTGATCAACTACGGTCAAGAGGGGATTAATTTCTTATTTGGTGGCCTAACGAATAACGGATTTGTTTTCGCGATTAATGTTCTAGGCATCATTATCTTTTTCTCTGCACTGATCTCGGGTTTGTACCACATTGGTTTTATGCCAAAGGTGATCAACCTTATTGGTGGTGCGCTGCAGAAGTTCCTGGGTACAGGCCGTGCGGAGTCACTGTCTGCAACGGCGAACATCTTTGTTGGCATGATTGAAGCGCCATTGGTGGTTAAGCCTTACTTGAAGCACATGACGGATTCTCAGCTGTTTGCCGTGATGGTATGTGGTTTGGCTTCTGTTGCTGGTGGCACGCTAGTGGGTTATGCATCGCTTGGTGTAGACCTTAACTACTTGATCGCTGCGGCATTCATGTCGGCGCCTGCTGGCCTGTTAATGGCTAAAATCTTAGTACCGGGTAGTCCAGATGACGCTCAAGAAAATATTGAGTCTGATGTAGAAATTCCACGAGCAACAAACGTTGTTGAGGCAATGGCTGATGGGGCTATGTCTGGACTTCGTATTGCCGTTGCTGTAGGTGCAACACTTCTTGCCTTTATCAGTGTGATTGCAATGCTGAATGGTTTACTCGGTATCGTTGGCGGTTGGTTTGGCGTAAACCTAAGCTTCGAACTTATCCTAGGTTATGTGTTCGCCCCCGTTGCATGGTTGATCGGTGTACCCTGGTCTGAGGCTGTGGTTGCAGGCTCGCTGATCGGGAACAAGATTGTTGTGAACGAGTTTGTGGCTTTTATCCAGTTAATGGATGCTAAAGAAGCACTGAGTGAACACTCGCAAGCGATCGTGACTTTCGCTCTATGTGGTTTTGCTAACATATCAACCATGGCGATTTTGATTGGTGGCTTGGGTAGTTTAGTTCCAGAGCGTCGCTCTTTCATCTCACAATACGGCTTCAAAGCAATTTGTGCTGGTGTGTTTGCTAACTTAATGAGTGCAGCGATTGCTGGTGTGGTACTTTCGCTTTAACAGCGGCATCTTAAGTTACTTATACGTCTCGTTTTGTAATGGGTAATCATCAAAAAAGCCGCAACGTGATGAACGTTGCGGCTTTTTAATTCTGTTTATACCGTCATTCGCAGATTACTTCGAGTGAAACTGCTCACAAGCGATCATTGTGTTCTCGATTAGGCTCGCAACCGTCATTGGGCCGACCCCCCCCGGTACTGGGGTGATGAAGCTTGCGCTCTCTTTAGCGACATCGTATTCAACGTCACCCACTAGCTTGCCAGATTCTAAACGGTTGATACCAACATCGACCACAACAGCCCCTTTCTTAATCCAAGCTCCTGGAATGAAGTTAGGCTTGCCTACTGCAACCACAACAACGTCTGCTTGACGTACGTGGCCTTCAAGGTCTTTGGTGAAACGATGACAAGTCGTCGTCGTACAACCTGCTAAAAGCAGTTCTAGCGTCATTGGACGGCCTACAATGTTTGATGCGCCAACAACAACCGCGTGTTTACCACGTAAGTCGATGTTGTAGCGGTCAAGCAGCGTAATAATACCTTTTGGCGTACAAGAGCGAAGCTTAGGCATACGCTGAGCCAAACGACCTACATTGTATGGGTGGAAGCCATCCACGTCTTTCTCTGGTGTGATACGCTCAAGAATGTGAGTGCTATCAATGCCAGCAGGTAGAGGCAGTTGAACCAGAATACCGTCGATCTCTGGGTCTTGGTTAAGTTGGTCTACTAATGTTAACAGTTCATCTTCTGTCGCAGTGGCTGGCAAATCGTAAGATTTAGATACGAAGCCAACTTCTTCACACGCTTTACGCTTACTTCCAACGTAAACCTGAGAAGCAGGGTCTTCACCCACTAAAACAACCGCTAGGCCCGGAGCGCGTAATCCAGCTTCAGTACGAGCTTTTACACGTGCAGCAACTTCAGAGCGAACCGTTTGAGAAATTAGCTTTCCATCAATATTTTGAGCAGTCATGAATTTCCTTAGTATTGATATTCAAGTTAGTGGCTGATGTTTTTGGCGCATTATTCCAGAAAATCTTTTTGATTACCATTAAGCAAACGATTGCTTTGGTTTAATTTCCAACACTTATATGTTTGCTGCCCTTTTTTTACCCACTTAGATCAGAATGTTACATAAAGCCGTTGCTTTACTGATTCGAATTCGTATAATTCGTTCCTGTAGCGCGCCCTTAGCTCAGCTGGATAGAGCACGTCCCTTCTAAGGATGTGGTCGAAGGTTCGAATCCTTCAGGGCGTGCCATTATTTAAAGAAACCCGATAGCTCTCAGAGTTGTCGGGTTTTTTGCATTTCACCTAGCATAAAAACATCCGCGTTAAAGTGCCATCCTGTTTCCTTCCTTATTCATTTCATTTGGCTCATGTTATCGAAAGTTAAAATTGTTCGTTTTTTGGGGTTTACATCATTTGGTAATAGAGCCACTATGAAATCATGAAAAATAGACAAGTAAAGTAATTAGGCAGTGGGTTTATAAAATCACACCTTCTGATTAATTGCTGATTTAGAGGAAGTAATGGCAGGAAACAGTATCGGACAACATTTCAGCGTGACCACGTTCGGAGAAAGTCACGGTATCGCACTAGGATGTATCGTAGATGGGTGCCCACCAGGATTGGAAATTACTGAAGCAGACCTTCAAAGAGATTTGGATCGTCGTCGCCCCGGTACTTCTCGCTATACAACGGCTCGCCGTGAAGCGGATGAAGTAAAGATTTTATCCGGTGTATTTGAAGGCCAAACTACGGGAACTTCTATTGGTCTATTGATTGAAAATACAGACCAACGCTCTAAAGACTATTCCGAAATTAAAGACAAGTTCCGTCCTGGGCACGCCGACTATACGTACCACCAAAAGTACGGTGTGCGTGATTACCGAGGTGGAGGTCGTTCTTCTGCTCGTGAAACCGCAATGCGTGTTGCCGCAGGTGCAATTGCGAAGAAATATCTTAAACAAGCATTTGGTGTTGAAATCCAAGCTTACCTTTCTCAAATGGGTGATATCTCTATTGATAAAGTGGATTGGAACGAGATTGAAAACAACGCTTTTTTCTGTCCTGATGTCGACAAAGTACCGGAATTTGATCAACTGATTCGTGACTTGCTAAAAGAAGGTAATTCTATTGGTGCGAAGATTCAAGTGGTTGCGACTAAAGTGCCGGTGGGTCTTGGTGAGCCAATCTTTGATCGTCTAGATGCTGATATTGCGCATGCTCTAATGAGCATCAATGCTGTAAAAGGTGTTGAGATTGGCGATGGCTTCGATGTGGTTAATCAACGTGGTAGTGAACACCGTGATTCATTAACGCCTGAAGGGTTCAGTAGCAATCATGCTGGCGGTATCTTAGGTGGTATCTCTACTGGGCAAGATATTGTGGCAAGCATCGCGCTTAAGCCGACATCAAGCATTACGGTTCCTGGTGACACAATCACGAAAGAGGGTGAAGCAACGCAGCTAATCACCAAAGGTCGTCACGATCCATGTGTTGGTATCCGTGCGGTGCCGATTGCTGAAGCAATGCTGGCTATCGTGTTGCTTGACCACTTGCTACGCCATCGCGGTCAAAACTTTGGTGTGACAACGGAGACACCACAAATCTAGTTCTGCTTCTTTTCATTCAGACCAGAAAACAGATGTGCTAGAGACAAAAAAGGGTTGCTTCGTAATGAAGCAACCCTTTTTTACATTCGTAGGATTATTCATCCAGTTAGAGACCATCAATGAGCGTTATCAATACAAGGCTCTAAGCGATTAATGCACTGAACTTTCAGAATCAAGTTGGAACGACGGTAAGCGCCATTTGAATCTCACTGCAGCCATACGCAGCAAGTAACCAACCACAAGTGTGACGATGGTCGCGGTTACGTCGTTGATACCAAACTCAAGTAAACCTAGGTACAAACCTGAAGCGATAAGCGCGATAGAGGCATATAACTCCTCGTGCAGAACCAATGGCGTTTGGCGACAGATAAGGTCGCGTAATAAGCCACCAAATACACCGGTAACCAAGGCTGATACCATGCAAATCATTGGGTGCAGACCCATTGTCATCGCTACCTTAGTACCAATGATGCTGAATACAATTAGGCCTAGTGCATCCAAACGAATGAACAAGCCTTTTAGCTTGATGACCCACTTCGCCAGGCCTGTCGTGACGACGCCAGCGACACAAGTGATAGCCAAAAATTCTGGATTTTCAACCCAACCTAAAGGGTAATGGCCGAGTAGTATGTCTCGCACTGTACCGCCGCCAATTGCCGTTGCACTCGCAACTAGCATTACACCAAACCAATCCATTTTTTGTTTGCCAGCACTGAGAGCGCCGGTCATGGCTTCTGCCGTGATGCCAATGATATACAAAACACTTAGTAGCATTGCTGTAGCTCTATAATTTAGGTCTATAAATTCGAGTCTTATAGGCCTTAGGGATATAAAAATGAAGCGCGAGTGTAGTAGTAAAAATGCTTGTTGACGAATGAATATTTGTACCGTGAATGAGCGTTTCAGATTAGTTCCAGTAATCTGTTGAACCAGCTTGAGGTTACCTACCTTGAAGATAAACAGGCGTGCAATCACGGGGCTTGCTTGAACGGGGAAGGTTACGCTTGATATGGGGTTTACCAAGACGCGAAAACAGAGCAAAATACGGGGGTTTATTTTATTCTAAGCCAGTTTTATGACGCACCAATACTCAGACCTTATCGATATTTTTAATCAGACCTTTTTTGAAAGCTTTAATACCAAATTAGAGCTAGGTGATGATGAGCCGATCTATTTGCCTGCTGATGACACTATTCCACACCATCGAATTGTCTTTGCACGTGGTTTTTATGCTTCTGCTTTGCACGAAATTGCACACTGGTGTGTTGCTGGCTCTGAACGTCGGTTGCTGGAAGATTTTGGCTATTGGTATGAACCTGATGGTCGAACGGAATCGGTTCAAGCTGAGTTTGAAAAAGTAGAAATTCGCCCACAAGCGTATGAATGGATCATTGCGATGAGCGCAGGCTTTCCTTTTAATGTCAGCTGTGACAATCTACACGGCGATTTTGAGCCAGATCGTTTGGCCTTTATGAATAAAGTACACAGCGAAGTCATGGGGATCTTCGAAGTTGGCCTTCCGCCTCGCGTAAAAATGCTCTCTGAAGCATTACGCAGCTTCTACGATGTAGAACCTTTATGTGCTAGCCAATTTATTGTGAAATAAGAGAATATTATGATTATCGAATTTGAAGAAAAACTACTTGAAGTAATTGATGCTCGCATTGAAAACGCATCAGAGGACGAACTGTTTGCCGGTGGTTACTTACGTGGTCATATTTCTCTTTCAGTGGCTTCATGTGAAGAAGAAGGCATTGAAGACGTGGCTGAAGTTAAAGCCCGCATCGAGAAGAGCCTAGATGACGCTCGCTCTGAACTAACGCCTGCAGATCGCACTATTGTTAATGACCTTTGGGTTGAGCTGCAAAACCAAGCTTAATCGCTAACCATTTATCATTATCCGCTCAGTCCCTTCCTTTTCATTTTGCTGAGTCGTGAATTATTTGAGACTCATTCGAAATTTTTGAATGAGTCCGTTCAATCCTTGTGATGGTTCCATTTCCCGACTACGTTATTCTAAGCTCACTTAACGGAATTACAGAAAAGGTCACATCATGAAAGTTATCGCATTCGGCGCAAGCACAAGCTCTACCTCTATCAACAAAACTCTAGCAACTTACGCAGCTAACTTGATTGAAGGTGCTGAAGTAAAAGTCCTAAACATCAACGACTACAACGTTCCTATGTTCAGTGAAGACACTGAAAAAGAGATTGGCCAAGCGGAAGGTGCTCAAGCATTCTTGCGTGATTTAGCAGAAGCGGATGCGTTTGTTATCTCTTTTGCCGAACATAACGGTCACTACCCAGCGGCATATAAAAACCTATTTGATTGGGCAACACGTATTGAGCGTTCAGTGTTTGGCGAGAAGCCAGCGGTTTACTTAGCGACATCTCCGGGCCCTGGCGGCGCACAAACGGTACTTGGCGCGGCAACGGGGTCTGCATCATTCTTTGGCGGCAACGTGAAGGCTTCACTATCAGTGCCAAATTTCTATGATAACTTTGACTTTGAGTCCGGCGCTATCAGCAACGAAGAGATTGCTCAGCAGATCAAAGACGCGGTTGCTAAGCTGTAAATACTGCTCCGTTTAGAACATCTGTTTAGATCAACAAGAACAATAAAAAGCCCGAGTGACATAATGTCGCTCGGGCTTTTGAGCTTTTAGTTTCAGGTATTTCAGATGTTCAGAATAGTTGAACTAGAAACTATGGGCTTGTTCTAGAGTGTTTGTCTGCAACCCAACCAGCGGTTAATGCCTTACCTTTACGCAGCCTGCGCACCCACATTCTGCTTGGGTGAATCGCTTCAAGCACATCAACCGGTAAAGGTAGCGGATCGCCACATATTTGTGATGCTAACACTTCGGCCAGCAATGGAGCAGAGCTTAAGCCGCGCGAACCCAGCCCGATAAAGCAGTACAGATTAGGGAAGCTTGCTACCGTTTGAACACCATCAATCGAGTGGCGCTGTGGGTTAAAGTTGTGCAGATCTTGGTACTGCGCTTTGATTGATTCAAAATCACCAACATTGCCGACAAATGGTAAGTGATCACGGCTTACGCTTCGGATACCTTGGCGCGCTAAGTTGTCACTGGTGTCGACATCTTTTGTCCATGCTTGGTCTGGCAATGACCCGTTCAGGCGCTCGCCATTATGCTGTTGAACTTCAATATCAAACTCTTGGTCAATATTGGTTTTGTCGTAGTTCGCACCAATACAGTGATGACCATTGTTTGGGTTTTGCGGCGTTAGGTAGCCATCAAAGCACAACACGGTTTTTAACTTGGTTAAGTTTTCCGTGGTCGGAATATGGCTTACTTGGCCTTTAACCGGAGTCAGAGGTACTGGTTGAGTCTGCTCAAACTGGGTGAACTTGTGGCCGTTCGCAACAACCACTTGGTCATGTTTAGTTTGAATCTCACCTTGTGGTGTCTCAATGGTAAGTTGCCATAGTTGTTCAGCTTCGAGCCACTCAAGTTGAGTCACTTGATGTTGATAGTGAGCGCTAACTTGGTCGGTATACTCTAACTTTTCGATCAAGCCTTGTGTCAGTTGTATAGGGCTTAACCAACCACCCAGTGGGAAGTAAACACTCTCTTTATCAACTGGTAAGCCAATCTTTTCGTTCGCTTGTTCAGGGGTTAAGCGCCGAATCAAGTCTGTATGGAAATTGCCTTCCAACATGCGGTTAAGCTTTTTGGTTGAGCCTTCATCCCACATCAGAATGTTCACGCCACACCAGCTGTGGTCAAATTGAATAGATTGAGCCGCCTGATTGATGAACTGGCGAGCAAACAGTAAACCGGGGCCAAACACGCGAGAAACGTTCGAAGTCGCTTCGCTTAATAACGGATAAATTGCACCTTGATTGTTGCCTGAGGCATTGCTCGCGGCAAGTGGGTGTTCACAATAAAGGGTGATGTTTTTACCACGTCGGCTTAACGTTTTTGCAAGCGCAGCGCTGGCAACACCACCACCGATAATGGCGATATCTTGTGAATCACTGTGTTGAGCTAGGCTATACCAAGGTTTGATGTTGGTATGAGCGTGTTTCTCGTCAAGGCGGCCTGCAATCATTTCCCGCTTAGTACCAAAGCCTTTAACCTTCTTCATCGCAAAGCCAGCTTCGATTAAACCGCGTCGAACAAAACCAGCGGCGGTGAAGGTCGCACAGCTACAATCTTGTTTAGCCAGCTTGGCCATGCCGTTGAACAGGTTTTGATTCCACATCTCTGGGTTTTTGCTTGGGGCAAAGCCATCTAAGAACCAAGCATCAACCAAGCCTCGTTTTGGCGTAGGCACGTTAGGCATACAATCTTTAATATCGCCAAACCACAAATCAAGCGTGATTGTACCGTCGCCTAGCACAATGCGGTGACATTCCGGCAGAGCAATCGGATAATGTTCTTGGAGTTGCGTCGCATACTCGGCTAATTCTGGCCATGATTGGTGCGCTTTGATCAGATCCTCTTTGTTTAAAGGGTATTTTTCAAAACTGATGAAATGTAACTCTTTGGTAATAGCTTGTGGGTTATCTTTAAGGAAAGTATCGAACCACTGCCACACAGCAAGAAAGTTTAAACCGGTACCAAAGCCGGTTTCAGCAATCACAAAACGACGTTGTTGATGTTCAACCCAACGCTCTGGAAGGTGGTTTTGCTTTAAAAAGACGTAGCGAGTTTCTTCTAAACCGTTAACATTGGAGAAGTAAACGTCGTCAAATTGGTCTGAAACTGGCGTGCCAGACTCATTCCATTCCAGTTCTGCATTAGTAATTGAAGTCATAAAATCTATCATTTTGTGATTTGAAGCGATATGTTGGTAGGGATTGTACGAATTTCTAGGAAAGCTGACCACTTTTGTTAGGCTTCTTAGTTATCATCTAGCTGAATTTAGAATTATAGGAATGTCACATGAAACGAGTCGTAATCACCGGTATGGGTATTGTTTCAAGTATCGGTAACAACGTCGAAGAAGTTTTAGCATCACTGAAAGAGGGTAAATCTGGTATTACCGCTTCAGAGCAGTTCAAGGAAAATGGCTTGCGCTCTCAAGTTTGGGGTAACCTAAAAATGAACCCAGCTGACCATATCGATCGCAAAAAAATGCGCTTTATGGGTGATGCGGCGGCATTCGCATATCTTTCAATGGAGCAAGCAATTGCTGATTCTGGTTTAACGGAAGATCAAGTATCTAATGACCGCACGGGTATCGTTGCGGGTTCAGGTGGTGCTTCATCTCTAAACCAAGTAAACGCAGTAGACATCATCCGTGAAAAAGGCGTTAAGCGCGTTGGTCCATACATGGTTCCACGTACAATGGCTTCTACGGTTTCTGCTTGTCTAGCAACGCCTTTCAAAATCCGTGGTGTGAACTACTCTATGAGTTCTGCATGTGCAACATCTGCACACTGTATTGGTCACGCGATGGAGCTTATCCAACTTGGTAAGCAAGACGTAGTATTCGCTGGTGGCGGTGAAGAACTGGATTGGTCTCTGACTATGATGTTCGACGCAATGGGCGCACTTTCTACTAAGTTCAACGATACTCCTGAGCTAGCTTCTCGTACTTACGATGCGGACCGTGACGGTTTTGTTATCTCTGGTGGTGGCGGCATGCTAGTTATTGAAGAACTTGAGCACGCAGTTGCTCGTGGCGCAAAAATTTACGGCGAGATCGTAGGTTACGGCGCAACTTCAGATGGCTACGACATGGTTGCTCCTTCTGGTGAAGGCGCGGTTCGTTGTATGAAGATGGCGATGCAAAACGTTGATGGCGTTGACTACGTGAATACTCACGGTACTTCAACGCCCGTTGGTGACGTTAAAGAACTTGGCGCAATCCAAGAAGTTTTCTCTCAAGATAATGGCGGCGGCAAGAGCCCTGCAATTTCTGCAACTAAAGCGATGACAGGTCACGCTCTAGGTGCTGCTGGTGTACACGAAGCAATTTACTCAACACTAATGCTAGACAACGGCTTTATCGCACCAAGCATTAACGTTGTAAACTTAGACGAAGCAGGTAAAGGCCTAGACATTGTAACGGAAGCTCGTGAACAAGAGCTAACGACGGTTATGTCTAACAGCTTTGGTTTCGGCGGTACTAACGCAACGCTAGTAATCAAAAAGTATCAAGCTTGATTTAAGGGACAAGATTAATCGTTAAAGGGGGGCGAGTGCAGACTCAACACGCGCAAGTCTTCTAATAATAACGGCTATCAGAAGCTTGTTTAGATATAGGTTTTTAAGCGTGGTTTTTTAAACGTGTTTTTAACATGGTTTTTAAAATCGGGGTTTAGAAATTGAAAGGTTTCCAGAGCTTGATCAGTAGTGACTTAGTTAGTACTGGTTGAACAGACGCAAGACTCTGTCTCCTGGAGAGCGAGATAGGATCCTTTTGTTCTGGATGTTTGCCCGATTGTTTATTCAATCGGGCATTTTTCGTTTTGACCTTGGATATAACTCAATTCCTTTTCTTGTTTGTGAAGGCTAGGGGATTCAGCCCCTTATTCATAATGTATTCCAATTGTTACTCGACACCGTGTGTGTAATTTTGCACAATCATTTCAATTCACATTTAGGTCGATAGACCCCAACAAAAGTACTCGCCAAATGAAAATCTTAATCGACGAAAATATGCCTTACGCTGAAGCGCTGTTTAGCCAGCTAGGTGAAGTGACAATGAAGTCTGGTCGCACACTCACTGCTGACGACCTAGTTGACGTAGACGCATTGATGATTCGCTCTGTTACCAAGGTAAACGAGTCATTAATCAGCAAAGCCAATAAGCTGAAGTTTGTTGGTACTGCGACGGCTGGTATGGATCACGTTGACCAAGAATTGATGAAAGAGCGTGGCATTTTCTTCACTGCAGCGCCTGGCTGTAACAAGGTGGGTGTCGCTGAGTATGCCTTCAGCGCGATGATGGTGCTTGCTCAACAACAGGGTTTTTCTGTTTTCGACAAAACGGTCGGTATTATTGGTTGTGGTCAAGTGGGCAGCTACTTAGCGAAATGCTTAGAAGGTATTGGTATTAAAGTGTTGCTCAACGATCCTCTTAAGCAACTGGAGGGTGACACTCGTGAATTCACCGACCTTGAAACGTTATTAGAACAATCTGATGTGATCACGTTACATACGCCTATCACCAAGACGGGCGAATTTCCAACGCACCATATGATCAATGAGCAAGTGCTACACAACTTCCGCGCCGACCAAATCCTGATTAATGCGGCTCGTGGCCCAGTCGTTGATAACCAAGCACTAAAAGCTCGCCTGCAAAAAGCTGACGGCTTTACTGCCGTTCTTGATGTATTTGAGTTTGAACCTGAAGTCGACATGGAATTGCTTCCACTGCTTGCTTTCGCAACGCCTCACGTAGCGGGCTACGGTTTAGAGGGCAAAGCGCGCGGTACCACGATGATCTTTAACAGCTATTGTGGGTTTTTAGGTGCGGAACAACGTGCTTATGCAAGCGATCTTCTACCGACAGCCCCAGTGCCTCAAATGAAATTAGATAGAGCTTGGGATGAAGCAACACTGCACAATTTGACTCAGTTGATCTATGATGTGCGCAAAGACGACGCCTTATTCCGTCGCAATATCTCTACGCCGGGTTCTTTTGACAAGATGCGTAAAGAATATTGGGACCGTCGAGAGTACAGTGCTGTCGAGTTAACGGGCGACGAATCTTGTAATTTAACGCCGTTATCTAAACTCGGTTTTATGGTAAAGCCAACTTTATAAAAGAGAGAAACAATGAGCCAAGAATTTAATATTGCTATTTTAGGTGCGACTGGTGCGGTTGGTGAAACCATTCTTGAAGTACTTAAAGAGCGTAAATTCCCTGTCGGTGAAATGCACTTACTAGCAAGTGAACGTAGTGAAGGCAAAACTTCCCGTTTTAACGGCAAAACAATACAAGTACAAAACGTAGAAGACTTTGATTGGTCTCAAGTACATATTGCGTTTTTCTCTGCAGGTAGCGAACTTTCAGAGCGTTGGGCTCCAATCGCTGCGGATGAAGGTGTGGTTGTTATCGATAACACATCACGTTTCCGCTACGAATACGATGTTCCTCTGGTGGTACCAGAAGTGAACCCTGAAGCGATTGCTGAGTTCCGCAACCGTAATATCATTGCGAACCCTAACTGCTCTACTATCCAAATGGTTGTAGCACTTAAACCAATTCACGATGAAGTGGGCCTTGAGCGTATTAACGTTTCAACTTACCAATCTGTATCTGGTGCAGGTAAGCCGGGGATCGATGAGCTAGCGGGTCAAACGGCTAAGCTTCTTAACGGCATGCCAGCGGACAAGTCAGCGTTCTCACAGCAGATCGCCTTCAACTGTATTCCTCAAATCGATGAATTTACAGAGAACGGCTACACGCGTGAAGAGATGAAGATGGTTTGGGAAACTCAAAAAATCTTTGCTGACTCTTCAATCACGGTGAACCCTACGTGTGTTCGCGTACCTGTATTCTACGGTCACGCTGAATCTCTACATATTGAAACTCGCACTCCAATCGCTGCAGAGCAAGTGGTTCAGCTTCTTGAGAACACAGAAGGCGTTGAAGTATTTCAAGCGTTAGACTTCCCAACTCAAGTTCGTGATGCGGGTGGTAAAGATCACGTAATGGTTGGCCGAATTCGCAACGACATCAGCCATCACAGCGGCGTAAACATGTGGGTGGTTGCTGATAACGTTCGTAAAGGCGCAGCGACAAACGCAGTGCAAATCGCTGAAGTTCTGATTCGCGATTACTTCTAAGTTTCATTGCTTTGATAAATAAGCCTCACTCTTTAGTGGGGCTTTTTTAATCAATTGAAAATATTGTTAGGAAAATTGTGTGAAATTGCTGCGAATATTGTTGTCGTAACACATTTTTTGTCTTCGTCTCTATAGTTTTATGTCATTTATCCGATATATTTAATAGTTCATCACTTTATCCGAATTTAAGCACCTAGCTGAGCACTTTATGTTTCAAATTTTTAAGCCTTGGTTAATGCCTTTGGCCGTTATCATTGCGACTCAGATTCCCGTTGTTCGTGCAGATTCCATTCGAGTTGTAGGGCCTAATGGCCAGATACAATCAGCGCCTACTTTTTCCGAACCTCTGCAAAGAGCGCAGCCGCTTAGCGCCTCCAATGGTACTAGTGAGCCCTCACGTTTCTATGGTCCAACTCGTGGTTCAGAGACGCTGTGGTCTATCGCCTCAAAATTACGCCCGGATAACTCCGTGTCAGTCCAACAAACCCTGTTGGCGATTTATCGCTTAAACCCTCAAGCGTTTGAAAACCAGAATATTCATAGCCTGTTGCCTGCGAGCAACTTACGTGTGCCTTCTTTAGAACAAGCTCGTGCCAGCTCAACGCAGCAAGCTGTCAACATCATGACTTCGCATCTTGCCAAGCTTGATGCTCCAGTGGCTAAGCCTGTCGCGCCAAAAACAAAACCAGCGCCAGCGCCAACTCGACCTGATGTGAGTGATAAAAATGCGGCTTCAGCAAAGCAAGTAAGTACAGCTAAAGCGCCTACAAATCCATCTTCTCCAACTGATTCAACGTCTCCAACCAAGGAGATGAACGAATTAGAAAAGACACTAAAACTTTCAGAAACAGAGTTACTGTCATTGGAAGAGAAAAATCATCAGCTTCGTTTAATGCTGTCGAACGTGCAGTCTGAAGTGGATGTACTTAAAACGGAACTTAGCGACGAAGACCGTATCCGCAGCGAAGTTGAGAAGCTGCTTGCTGAAGAGCGTAAAAAGAACGCCGAAATCGAAAAAATGGCACCGACTGCTACAGAACAGTTGTTATCTAATGGCTGGCTAGTGGCAGCACTTGCGAGTATTCCAGGCCTTTTACTTGGCCTTATTATTGTGATGCTGTTGGGGCACCGATCTAAAAACGATGAACAGCAACAAACGACGCAAGAACAACCTATTCAACCTGAACCAAGCAGTGTGGCTCCTATCTCTTTAGGCGAAGAGATGAGCGATCTTGATAATGAGCTGTCTTTGGATGATGAACTTTTTGATACTGAAGACGACGCTACCAAGCTATTTGACGATCAAGCATTGGCTGAAGAAGACGATGTATTTGCAGGCTTAGATGAATCCGATCTTGATTTTAATCTTGATGGTGAAGACGATGACCCGTTTGCAAGTATCGGTGAAAACGGTGATTTAGACACCAACTTCGACGATCTGGACTTAGACAGTAACACCGGCATCAGTGTTAATGGTGAAGAAAAGGCGCTTGGTCTGGAAGAAATGGAACGCGCTCTGGATAAAACAGCGGAAAGTTCTCTTGATTCTGATGACGAGGACTTCGACCTTGCGGATGATAACGCGATGTCTGCTGATGAGGTTGAATCCCTACTATCTCAAGAGTCTGAGACTGAAGACTTAGGATCGAATGAACTAGATCAGTCTCTATTAGATGATCTGTTCGCGCTTGATGACGAAGACGATGGTAGTTTCGATATCGATGCTTTGATTTCGGAAGAGCAAAGTGATTCGCCTTCTAATAACAGCACCCCAGCAACCGATGATTTTGACATTGATGCGCTTATTTCAGAGCAACAGAGCGATGCCAAGCCAGCTGACTTGAGCAATGACGAGTTCGATATCGATACTTTGATTTCCGAACAGCAAACCGCTGAACCTTCGGCTTCTAGTGTCGAAGAGGATATTGATGATATTTTTGCTCAGGTTGCAGCTCAGAAAGGTGAAACGAATGCTCCCTTTAACCTTGATAATGACGATGAGATTGCCGCTAACCTAAACAGTGGTTTGGCGTCTGATGATGATATCGAAAACATCCTGTCTCAGTTTGATAAGCCAACTGAAGATGAAGAAGCTCAAGACAGCGTTGATCTGCTCGATGAGCAATTGGCAGGGGATGACGTAGACCTAAGTTATTCGACCGATCTTCTTGATGAAATGTTGGAAGGTGAATCGGATGATGAGTCTGAAAACGAACCTTTAGGGTTTGACGCTTTGTCTGAACTTGAAGAGCTTTCTGGCATATCGGCGGACGATGACCTAAACATTGCGGAAGATAGCACGGAAACCTTAGATGAGCTGATCGGTGATTCTGACGGTGATGATTTCGAACTCGATGCAGATAGCACTGATTTGCTTGATGATTTTCTTGATAGCGAATTGCTAGCCGATGATGCATCAACAGATGAAGCGGGCGAGAAGGAGACTGAATCTTTAGATCCGTTTGATGATCTACTAACAAGCGGTATTGAAGGTGAATTAGAATCGGAAGAGCAAACGTTTGATAAAGAACTAGAGGCGGCCTTTGACAAAGCCAATGAGGAGCCTATCAAAGAGTCAAGCGTTGAGACGACTCAGTCAACATCGGACCCTTCTGAAGCTGAGCCAGCGCAAGCTGCTGAGGTGAGTGAAACATCACAACCTGAACCAGTTAGTGATGAGCCGTTAGATTCGGAACCGACGCAAGCCAGCTCAGAACTTGAGCCAGAAAGCGATGAAGCCTTTAATCGTGATGACTTCATCGATGATCTATTTGGTGTAGCGCCAGCAACAGATGCTCTGCTTGATGATTCATTAGAAACCACAGACGAAGCGTTGATTGATGAGTTAATGACGTCTGATGACAGTGGCGTGTTGGAAGCGAATGAAGCGCAAGTTGAAGATCCAATCGAACAGGTTTCTGAACCAGATCAAACTCCAAATTCGGATATTCAAGAAGCACTTCCGGAAGAAACCGCATTACCTGTTGAAGAAAATGACGAACTGGATATTGAGTCGCTGTTATCTGAAAATTCTGATGTTGAAGAACCCGCTTTCGCTGAATCAGAACAAGAAGCGCTTGAGCCGAAAGCAACAGATACACAAGACAGTCACGAAGAAATTGCGCCTAGCTCTGAAAACCAAACTTCACCATCGTCACTGAGTGATGTCTCAGAAGACGAAGAAGAGACGGTTGAAGATTGGTTAGCAGAATCGATCGACGATGTTGAGTCGCTATCGAACATCGACTCTGATTTTGACTTTGAACCGAAAATTCAAGGTAGCGATGAATTTGAGGATGTTGTTGAATCCTTGCCAGAGCCAGAGCCAGAGCCAGAGCCAGAGCCAGAGCCAGAGCCAGAGCCAGAGCCAGAGCCAGAGCCAGAGCCAGAGCCAGAGCCAGAGCCAGTTCGTGCAGCAAATATGCCAGAGAGCATTCCAAATGAATTCGGCGTACCAGAAGATGACGATTGGCTGATTGAAGATGAGACGCCTGCACCAGAGGCAGAAACAACACCAGAACCAGCTGTTGAACCTCAATTAGACGCAGAACCGCAACCAACAGCTGAGCCGCAAGCTGAAGCGACACCGCAAGCAAGTGAAGAAGAGTTTTCATTTGATGATTTCGAACTGCCAGAGTTTGGTGAAGAAGACGCATTAGCAGAAGTGGCTAGCGAACCGGATGAAGCACAGTTAGAGCAAGATCTCTCTGATGGTAATGAAAAGTTTGAGTTTGATGACCTTGAGCTGCCTGAATACGATGAAGAGAGCGCAAAAGCCGATTCTGTTTTAGACGATATTGAACAAAGCAGCGCCGAGCCTGTAGCGGAAGAGACAGGTATAGAGTTCGATGAATTGGATTTACCAGAATATGGTGAAGATGAAGCAATCTCTGATGCGTTTGCTGAGAAACCAACACCGCTAACTTCTTTCAGCCCACAAGGCGAAGAGCAAGATGCGTTGCATGATTTGTTCTCAAACCCACAAAGCTTTGCTCATGCTGATGCTCTCTCGGATGTTGAAAGCTCAGAGGCTGATTTTACACAACCAGATGAATCACTGGACGCGCCTTCAGAGCCAGGCTCAACGTCAAAAGCGGTTCAAGATGAACCACTAGAAGATTTTGATGAGACTGCTCTGGCTGAGTTACTTTCAGAAGATGTTCAAAACACTGTCGATAATATGTTTGACAAACCACTGGATGCAACATCGATTGATAGCGCAGGTCTAGATATTGATGCGATGCTTGAAGTGGGCGGCGAAGATTGGAAAGGGTTTAACTTAGCGCCAGAGCAACAGTCGAGTATGCACAAGGATGTCCCTGATGATCAACAAGAGATTTGGGCGTCGGCAGAGCAACAAGCTGAACCTAAAATTAAAGAAGAGAATTGGGGACAACAAGACAACTTAACCGAATCAGGCAGAAGTCGTGATAAGCCATACATGACGATTGATGAATTGATGGCTCAAGTAGAGCAAGAAGGTGAAGAGGTCACTAATCCAGACGATGAAGAATTGAAGCTGGATGTTGGTTTAAATGAGTTCCCTGATGTTATCGGTGATATAGGCAATTTTGATGTTGATAGCAATGCAGAAGCTGCAGGTAAACTCGATTTAGCTAAAATCTACATCGAGATGAGCGACTCGCAAGGTGCGATTAAGCTTCTAGAGGAAGCTATTGTTGACGGAAGCGATGATATTCGTCGCGAAGCCAAGAATATCATCGATAAGTTAAACGGTCGGTAAGCTCAACGAAATAGAAAGGGTAGCATTGGCTACCCTTTATTTTAGGGCGAGGCTAAGAGCCTTTGTTTTATTATTACAGTTTTAGCCCCATCCTATTTGGGATAGCACCGATTTCCGTATATACTTCTCGCCCATTTTCAAAGAGAACAAGAACATGAAAATTGCTTTAGGTATTGAATATAACGGTACCCACTACTTTGGTTGGCAGCGCCAACGAGACGTGAAAAGTGTCCAAGAAGAATTGGAAAAGGCTCTTTCAGTTGTCGCGAATCACCCTGTTGAAGTTATGTGCGCAGGTCGCACAGATGCCGGTGTTCACGGTACGGGACAAGTCGTTCACTTTGAAACTAATGTCGATCGTAAAATGGTGGCATGGACAATGGGCGCTAATGCCAACATGCCAAAAGATATTGCGGTTCGTTGGGCGGCAGAAGTGAATGAAGATTTCCATGCTCGTTTCTCTGCTACTGCACGCCGTTACCGTTACATTATCTTTAACCATGCACTACGCCCTGGTATTTTGAATTCAGGTGTTAGCCATTATCATGGTCATCTTGATGAAAAAAAAATGCATGAAGCGGGTCAATACTTACTTGGTGAGAATGACTTTACTTCGTTCAGGGCAACACATTGTCAATCTCGTAGCCCGTGGAGAAATTTGATTCACTTAAATGTGACTCGTCATGGGCACTACATCGTGATCGACATTAAAGCGAATGCGTTTGTTCACCATATGGTGAGGAATATTACTGGTAGCCTTATTGCAGTAGGTAAAGGTGAGCAGAAACCAGAGTGGATCCAGTGGCTTTTAGAGGCCAAAGATCGAAAAGTTGCCGGCGCGACTGCAAAAGCGGAAGGCTTGTATCTGGTGGATGTTGATTATCCTGAACATTTTGAGCTACCACGAGAGCCGGTTGGCCCTCTTTTCTTACCAGATAATTTGAACTAAATGTGAGACTTAGGTTCAAAAAACATGGTGATTTCGTGTGTAAGATGGTGATAGAAAATAGGTACAACCAGTTTTTTATCTACAGTCGCTGTTTTATGTGCTTTAATTCCCACGCATAATTCCCAAATTTATTTCTTTCGCAATCAAGCGCAAGAATCGAAACAAAAAGGTCTTCCATGAGTTGGCTTGAAAAGATTTTAGAAAAAAGCAACATCGTAACATCTCGTAAAGCGTCTATCCCTGAGGGTGTTTGGACTAAATGTACTTCTTGTGAGCAAGTGCTTTACCATGCTGAACTAGAGCGTAATCTAGAAGTATGTCCAAAATGTGATCATCACATGCGCATGAAAGCACGTCGCCGTCTGGATACATTCCTAGATAAAGGTGAACGTGTTGAACTCGGTGCTGAGCTTGAACCACAAGACAAACTGAAGTTTAAAGACTCTAAGCGTTACAAAGAACGTATCTCTGTTGCTCAGAAGAACAGTGGAGAGACAGATGCATTAGTAGCAATGAAAGGCGAACTGCTTGGTTTACCTATCGTAGCGTGTGCTTTTGAATTCTCATTCATGGGCGGCTCTATGGGTTCCGTTGTTGGTGCTCGTTTTGTGAAAGCGGTCGATGCTGCTATTGAAAACAATTGTGGTTTAGTTTGTTTCTCTGCAAGTGGTGGTGCGCGTATGCAAGAGGCGCTTATGTCTCTAATGCAAATGGCGAAAACCAGTGCAGCGCTAGAGCGTTTATCGGCGAAAGGCTTGCCGTTTGTTTCCGTAATGACTGACCCAACAATGGGGGGGGTTTCTGCGAGTCTAGCAATGCTAGGTGACATCAATATCGGTGAGCCAAAAGCATTGATCGGTTTCGCTGGACGTCGTGTAATCGAACAAACGGTACGTGAAGATCTTCCTGAAGGTTTTCAACGTAGTGAGTTTCTACTAGACCACGGTGCTATCGATATGATCGTTGACCGTCGTGAGATGCGCCAGCGCGTAGCTAGCCTAGTTGGAAAAATGACCAACCAGCCTTCACCATTGGTAGTTTCTGTGAACGATTCACCGAATGAAGCCACTTATGAAGTACCAGAAGCGCCAGAAAAAGGGTAAAGTACCTTCTAACAAACCTACTTAATTATGGTTATGAGTTAGATGAGTCAACAACCTATTCCTCAAGCCACATCCTCTTTGGAGATGTGGCTTGATTATTTATCAAACATCCACACAAGCGCTATTGATCTTGGGTTAGACCGAGTTCAGGCCGTCGCTTCTAAGGTAAACCTCACCAAACCTGCTCAACACGTGATTACCGTTGCTGGAACCAATGGCAAAGGCTCAACGTGTGCCCTGATGGAAGCAATTCTGTTAGATGCTGGTTACTCCGTTGGTGTCTACAGTTCCCCTCACTTAATCCGCTATAACGAACGTGTTCGTATCAACGGCCAAGATCTATCCGATAAAAAGATTGTGCAGTCATTCGATTTTATTGAAAAAGAGCGTGGCGAAATCAGCCTTAGTTTTTTCGAGTACGGCACCTTAGCCGCGTTACGCGCATTTCAAACGGAAGCGGTAGATGTCGTGTTATTGGAAGTGGGATTAGGCGGTCGTTTAGATGCAACGAATATCGTTGATCATGATGTGTCTGTGATTACCAGTTTGGCTGTCGACCATGTTGATTGGCTTGGTGACGACATCAATGTGATTGGCTTTGAGAAAGCGGGTATCTATCGTAGTGGTAAGCCTGCTATCTGTGGACAGCCTAAGCCACCAGCAACAGTTGCTGCACATGCAGACGATATAAAAGCTGAATTTTACCAAGTGGGTATTCAATACACCTATGATGTTGACGGTGATATTTGGAACTGGCGCAGTGGTGCATTCCAATTAGAAGCTTTACCAATTCCAGATTTACCGTTACCTAATGCGGCAACCGCATTGATGGCGTTGGGAACTTCAAAATTGAGTATTAGCGATATAAATATCACTAATGGTCTAAAGAGCGCACAGCTTCCCGGACGTATGCAGAAAGTCAGCGATCAACCTGTGATTGTGCTTGATGTAGCGCATAATCCACATTCGGCTGAGTATTTTGCACAACAAGTTATTCAAAAGTATGCTGGGAAAAATTTACACGTTGTAGTCGCCATGCTTCATGACAAAGATATTCCCGCAACATTGGAAGTATTAACACCAGTTGCAACACATTGGTATCCAGCTTCACTACAAGGCCCTCGTGCGGCAACCGCTGCCGAATTGTGTGAAAGCCTACCAAAAGGCGTAGAGCAGTATTCAACCCCTGTAGCGGCGTTTGAAGCGGCTTTAGCTTCTGTCCAAGGTGACGATGTTGTGTTGGTGGTCGGTTCTTTCCATACTGTAGGTGAAGTGTTGGAGCATTGGCAGAAAAAAGGAAACTAAATGGCAAGTAAATTCCAAAGCCGATTAGTCGGCACTATCATTTTAGTGGCCATAGGCGTGATTGTATTGCCAGATGTGCTTGATGGTAAGAAGCTTCATTATAAAGAAGAGTTTGCAAGCATTCCAATTAAGCCTGAGCTTGATAGTAATGTTGAGGTTTTTGAAGTTCTCGATCCTGTTGAAGATCAGATTGCTCTGCCGGAGTCTCCGGTTGAGCAGGTGGTTGAAAGTGGTGGCGACAGTTCAAAGACCCAAACAGCGTTAACGTCTGATGATACAGAATCCGACAAAGTGGCTGTTGTGGTTAAGCCTGTACCTGAAAAAAATGAATACCAAGATAGCGCGTGGCTCATTCAATTGATGGCTTTAAAAAATGCTGACAACGCCAAAAATGTTGTTAAGGATTTACAAAAGCGTGGTTACCAGGCTCACACCAAGCAAGAAAATAGTTTTACGCGAGTAATTATTGGCCCGGATGTCTCTAAATCCAAACTTGAGCGACAAATTAAGGAATTAGAGAAAATTACGGGTTCAAAAGGTCAGTTGCTCAAATTTAAACCGTTAAATCCATAAGAAAACGTTTGCGTCAGCATTTTTTCTGTTAAAATGCGCGCCAACTTAAGATGAAGAATTCATGAATTGGTTAGATTTTGTCATTTTAGGCGTGATCGGCTTCTCTGCCGTGATCAGTTTAGTTCGTGGTTTCGCTAAAGAAGCGTTGTCATTGGTTATTTGGTTTGGAGCATTTTTTATTGCTAGTCAGTACTACGCTAAATTAGCCATGTACTTTACCAATATCGAAGATGAGATGTTTCGAAACGGAACTGCGATAGCAGCATTGTTTGTTGCAACGTTAGTTGTCGGTGCCTTAGTTAACTATGTCATCGGTCAGCTAGTTCAGAAAACAGGCCTGTCAGGTACAGATAGAATCCTCGGTGTCGTCTTTGGCGGTTTACGTGGTGTTTTGATTGTCTCTGCAGTGTTGTTTTTCATGGATGCGTTTACTGCATTCCCAAGTTCTGAGTGGTGGAAGAGTTCGCAATTGGTTCCAGAATTTAGTCGAATCATTGCGCCGTTCTTCGAGCATTTACAAGCAACATCTAGTTTCTTATCTGGCGCGCTTTAGCGCCAGTTAATATCGAAAATCGAGGGTTAGGACATGTGTGGTATTGTTGGAATCGTGGGTTCAACACCTGTAAACCAGTCAATTTATGACGCTTTAACGGTATTGCAGCATCGTGGCCAAGATGCCGCTGGTATTTGTACCATAGAAAGCAATCGTTTCCGTCTGCGTAAGGCGAACGGTTTAGTCAAAGATGTTTTTGAAGCAAAACACATGCAGCGCTTACAAGGTGAAGTTGGTATTGGTCATGTTCGTTACCCTACTGCGGGTAGTTCAAGTGCATCTGAAGCTCAACCTTTCTACGTAAACTCTCCTTTTGGCATCACGTTGGCTCACAACGGCAACCTGACAAACGCAAACGAAGTGCGTGAAAAGTTGTTCGAGAAAGACCGTCGTCATTTAAATACAACTTCTGACTCTGAAGTTCTATTGAACGTTTTGGCTCATGAGATCGATACCGTTAAAGGTAACGTGACTTCAGATGATGTTTTCCGCGCTGTCTCTAATGTGCACCGTACGATTCGCGGCGCTTACGCAGTAACGGCAATGATTATCGGCCACGGTATGATTGCATTTCGTGACCCACATGGTATCCGTCCTCTGTGTCTTGGTAAGCGTGAAGTTGATGGTAAAACAGAGTACATGGTTGCGTCTGAGTCAGTCGCGTTAGACGCTGTTGGTTTTGATTTTATGCGCGATGTTGCTCCTGGTGAAGCTATCTACGCAACATTCGATGGTGATCTTTTTACTAAGCAATGCGCAGACAACCCACAACTAAACCCATGCATCTTTGAATTTGTATACTTTGCACGCCCAGATTCATTCATCGACAAAATCTCGGTTTACAGCGCACGCGTTGAGATGGGTGAGATGCTAGGTAAACGTATTAAAGAAGAGTACGCCGACTTAGATATTGATGTGGTTATCCCAATTCCTGAAACTTCAAACGATATTGCGCTACGGATAGCTCAAGCGATCAACAAGCCATACCGTCAGGGTTTCGTGAAGAACCGTTATGTTGGCCGCACGTTTATCATGCCTGGTCAGCAACAGCGTAAAAAATCAGTTCGCCGTAAGTTGAACGCAATCCGTTCAGAGTTTAAAGGTAAGAATGTTCTATTGGTTGACGACTCTATCGTTCGCGGTACAACATCAGAGCAGATCATTGAGATGGCTCGTGATTCAGGTGCAAGTAAAGTCTTCATGGTTTCAGCAGCTCCAGAGGTGCGCTTTCCGAACGTTTACGGCATCGATATGCCGAGCGCGATAGAGCTGATTGCTCATGGTCGTGACAACGAAACAATTTGTAAGCAGATTGGCGCAGATGCTTTGATTTTCCAAACGCTACCAGATCTAATCTCTGCGGTAGGTATGGGCAACCAAGACATTTCTCGCTTCGATACTTCGGTATTTAACGGTGAGTATGTAACAGGTGATATCGACCAAGCGTACTTAGATTTCCTAGATTCTTTGCGTAATGACGACTCAAAGGTTCAGCGTGAAATCCAACAAGACCTAGCGAACCTAGAGTTACATAACGAAGGCGCTTAGTCTTTCCGTTAGGAATCGCGCTTTTTTGCTAGCGATTCAGAATTTAAAAAACCAGAGTATTCGCTCTGGTTTTTTTATTTTCGAAAAGAGAATTGGTTTTAATGAATGTGGTATGCGATCACAAAATCAATAAACAATCTTACCTTCTCTGGCAGGTGGTCTTTGTGATTATAAAGCATGTAAATATCACGAGGGTTAGCGCTCCAGTCTTCTAGGACCTGCACTAAGCTGCCATCTTCAATATATTCACGAATCATCACATCAGGCATTAGGGTGATACCTAGGCCTCCAGAACATGCTTGTCTCACTACATTGAGTGCATTGGCGTTGAAACGACCTTTCTCGCTGTTAACCACCGTCTCATCATTAGAGTTACTCAGTTGCCACTTAATTAGCGGGTAGCCTTTTAGAAGAGAGTGGTTAGCCAGTTCTTCCGCGTGGCTTGGTGCCGGGTTCTTCGCTAAATAATCAGGGCTCGCGATAAGAATATCTTTTACTTCACTGATTTTTCTTGCGATTAGACTTGAGTCACGTTGTGGGCCAACGCGGAAAATTACGTCCCACTCGGTTGGATCAAGTTGATCGGCTTGGTTGTTCATCATCAATTCAATATTGATATCTGGGTATTGAATCATGAAGTCGCTGAACATTGGCATCATCATGCGTTTGGTCAGGTTGGATGGGGCCGTAATACGAATCTTACCGGAAGCTCCTTTGCACACGTCCGTGAGCTCTTCTGCAGTAGAAGATAGGCGTTGCAATAGCGGAGAGCATTCATTGAAAAAACGTTCGCCAGCTTCTGTTAAAGAGAGTTTACGCGCGTGTCTATTGAGAAGCCTCAGATTCAGAGAGTCTTCTAAGGCTTGAATACGTCGTGTAATGGTCGCAACCGGAATCATAGTCTTGCGCGATGTTGCGGTGTAGCTCCCATTTTCAACGACGAGTCGAAAGAGGTTTAAATCATCTAATTTCATAAATCCAGACACATTTGTTTACAATCTCATCTAATTTATACGTAACAGTGAGATCAATGTTTGCGTTACGTCAACTCGTTGCACTATTTACAAGTATTCCAACCCTCGTCACGAATTACCAGTAAAGAGTGAACATTTGTGTATTTAGCATTTTGTTACTAAGTTTTATATTAGTTCTTAGAACAGATAACAATAATAATTCGACTTAGTTTTGTGAGGTTATAGATTATGTACAAAACTCACAGTCAGCCAGTAATGACCTCGGCTCAGGAAGTAATCAACCAGAAATGCGTAATGTTGGTTGATGATGATCCTATTTTTCGCCGTATAACCAGCGCGTACTTAGACACGATTGGTTATAAAGTGGTTGAGGCTGAAAATGGACTGGACGCTCTGCAAAAGCTCAGAGACTCGGCGCCAGATTTAATTGTGTGTGACTTGTCAATGCCGATCCTGGACGGCATTGAGCTTGTGGAAGAGCTCAGTTTAGAGTATCCATCATTGCCTATGATCGTTGTCTCAGGGACAGACGATATGTCGGATGTGGCGAAAGCATTACGATTTGGCATCAAAGACTTCTTAGCCAAACCTTTAGAGGATCACGGTCACTTAGGCAGTGCGATTGCGAATACGTTAAAAGATTCATTCGACAACATTTCGGATCAACGAGATTTTTCAAGCCAATGGTTTTGTGTGGATGACGGAGGAGAGATCCCCGAAGATCAAGAGCTGCATTGGCACCTGAATTATTTACAAGAAAACCCAAGTGCAGCAAAAGACTTACTGCATGCGCTGCTGCCTGAAAAAGATACAAGACAAGGCTCATGGTGTTGTAGTTATCGATTATTGCAATCAACAGAGATGATGCCGCTTGTGTTTGACTACGCATGGATGATGAATGGGCAGTTTGCTTTTTACCTCGTCGATTCGTCCTCTTCTGATAATGCCAGCTCAGCGTCTACATTGTTGGTGCGAGCGCTATTTCACGATTACATAAGAAATAGAAAAGATTTTAATGTTGATCTCAAAGATATTGCTGAGATTTTAGAGAAGGGGATTGAGTGCTCCAAATGTGCCACGCCCGTTAATGCATTGTTTGGTGTCGCCAACCTTGCCGAGGGTACCATCTCTGTTTTGCCTGCGGGTCTAGATGGACGCTGGTCGAATGGTGAGATGAATCAAAACATTGCCGCTGGTGAGCGTTTAGGCGAAAACTGTAAGAAGAATTTTATTACGAGAGACTTGCCGATTGAACAAGGCTGCCAACTCTCATTGAGCTTGCTTGGAGCGGCGAGCTTTAGTTTAGACATACACCAAGGGTCTACCGATTAACCCTATATTTCCTCGGTTTTTGTGAATAATTGATTAAGGTATAGTTGCGCAAATGGTGTGGCTATGCCTTTTTTGTTAAATGTCGATTTAGCAAAGCGGGTTTGGTTCGCCAGATAACAGATACTTACCTTTACTAACAAAAACAAGAAGCAATCATGGCAGATAACAAAGACTTTCAAGACCCGTTTAATGTATTCTATTTTTTAGGATTTTTAGCCGCATTTTTAGCGATTCCATTGTTACCAGCAACATTAACGTTGATCCGTGTATTCAATGGTTACGCAACATTTTAGTTAACCGATTTCCGTTTGCTGAATCGTAGTTGACTGATTCAGAGTTGACTGATTGAAAGTTAACGGGTCGTGATTAATTTAAGGAGGCCACAATTAGCGTTCGAGTTTTAAGTCTCAATATTGCTGGTGGCCTTTGCATATTTCTCGCAGTGCTAGGGATAGTTTTACCTGTTCTGCCAACCACGCCTTTTCTCCTTCTTGCTAGCGCATGCTTTATGCGAAGCAATCCTAAAGTTCATAAATGGATGCATGAACACAAAACGCTGGGTCCTTTACTGAACAATTGGTATCAACATGGTGCCGTCACCAAACAAGTTAAAACGCGCGGTGTGTTCTTTATCTTGTTGAGTTTTGCGTTATCCATCTGCTTTTCCCCGATCATTTGGGTTAAGGTTTTCCTAATTTGCGTACTTGTTATTCTTCTCACATGGTTTATGCGACTTCCAACCCATGAGTTGGTTGCTGACAGCAAAGAAAATCACTACCATTAAGCCAATGTGCCTGCTTGTAAAGCGGGCGTTTATTATTTTAGCAATCAGGGCTATGACTCTCGTTGCAATGAATACCAATCGTACCTTTCCTTAATTCCAAGCGTTGATGTTTGATTCGTTAACGAGGGTTTGGAAAGCGGCCTAATGAAGTGCATAAGATTATGAACACAGAAAAAATCTCTCTGATCAAAGCAAGCATCAAAAGCATCCCTGATTACCCTAAAGCAGGTATTTTGTTCCGTGACGTAACAAGTTTGATGGAAGACCCTGCGGCTTACAAAGCGACTATTGACCTGCTAGCGGAAACATTCAAGGACATGGGCTTTACTAAGATCGTTGGTACGGAAGCTCGTGGTTTCTTATTTGGTGCGCCTTTGGCTCTTGAGCTAGGTGTTGGCTTCATTCCTGTTCGTAAACCTGGCAAGCTGCCTCGTGAAACTGTGGCTCAATCTTATGAACTTGAGTACGGTACAGATACACTAGAAATCCATATCGACGCTATCGTTGAAGGCGATAAAGTGCTGATGGTTGATGATTTGTTAGCAACAGGCGGTACGATTGAAGCAACAACAAAGCTGATTCGTAGGCTCGGTGGTGTGGCAGAGCACGCTGCATTTGTTATTAACCTTCCAGAAATCGGTGGTGACAAGCGCTTAAAAGGCTTAGGTCTAGAAGTGTTTAGCATCTGCGAATTCGACGGTCACTAATCCTTTTCGGAATTATTCATGAGCTATCTTGCGTTAGCGCGAAAATGGCGACCAACCAAATTCAAAGAAGTGGTTGGTCAAGCCCATGTTTTAACAGCATTAGAGAATGCCCTTAGCCAAAATAGGTTGCATCACGCATACCTGTTCAGCGGCACACGAGGTGTCGGTAAAACGACCATCGGCCGTTTATTTGCTAAGGGTCTCAACTGTGAAACAGGCATTACCTCAACCCCTTGTGGTGAGTGTGCAACCTGTAAAGAGATTGATGAAGGTCGTTTTGTTGATCTTCTTGAAATCGATGCTGCCTCTCGAACTAAGGTAGAAGATACCCGCGAGCTTCTGGACAATGTTCAGTACAAGCCAGCACGTGGTCGCTTCAAGGTTTACCTTATCGATGAAGTACACATGCTTTCTAGGCACAGTTTTAACGCGCTTCTAAAGACCTTAGAAGAGCCGCCTGAGTATGTGAAATTTTTGCTCGCAACGACCGATCCACAGAAGCTTCCAGTGACGATTCTATCGCGTTGTCTGCAGTTCCACCTTAAGCCGATCAGTGTTGATAATATTCACGAACAGCTTGACCACATTCTTGAACAAGAAAGTGTGGCGTCTGAGTCTCGTGCGCTTGGCATGATTGCTCATGCGGCTGACGGCAGTATGCGTGATGCTCTGAGTTTAACGGATCAAGCTATCGCATTAGGCAACGGCAATGTTGTGACAGACACTGTGGCTCATATGCTCGGTACGCTAGACACCGACCAAGCCATTCACTTGCTAGAAGCGATCAGCAGTAAGCAGCCGCAAGTAGCAATGGCTTGCATCGAAGGTCTTGCCGAGAATGGTGTGGAATGGGATGGTTTATTGAGTCAACTTGCGACCCAGTTACATCGCCTTGCAATGTTTCAAGCATTGCCATCAACCCTAGATAAAGCACAGCCTGATGCTGAACGGATAGAACTGCTTAGCAACGCATTGAGCCCACAAGATATCCAACTGTACTATCAGATTGTGTTGAAAGGACGTCAAGACCTACCGTTATCACCCACTGCGCGTGTTGGTATTGAGATGGTGGCTTTACGTATGTTGGCGTTTAGACCTGCAGAACAAGCAATGGCAACGGCAATATCGACTCAGTCGACGAGCACTGCGCCAGTGGCAGCTCCGGGAGAGCCTCAGAGGCAACAACAGGCTCAGCAGCAGGGTTCAGCACAGTATTCCGATTCGCAAGGTTACGCTGGCCATTCAGGCAGCCAAGGTTATCCTGAGCAGGATTACTCGCACAGTCAGTATGATGCACCACCGACTTATGACGAACGCCCTAGCTATGGTGCAGAGCAGCCTCAACAGCAAGCAAATTATCAGAATCAGAGGCCAGCTCAGCCACACAACGATGCTTCACCTGTTTCTTCTGCTCCGCAAGGACAATCAGAACGTCCTGCTTCGCCTGTAAGTGGTTTACGCCACCAACTGCGTTCTCAACGCAGGGGCAGCGCAGCACCAGAGAGCAAAGGTTCAGCGCCAAAAAAGACTAAAGCGACACCGGCTAAAACTTCAGTTCTTGACCGAGTTGCTCAGCAACACGGTGGCTCTGAGCGGGTGTCGCCAGCTTCTTTATCTACCTCTTCGACAGAAAAGGTAACCAATGATAATGAACCTTATCGCTGGAAACCGTCTAAACCTGTAGTGAAAGAGGTGAACAAAGAGCTTACCCCCACTCAGATCAAGCGCGCGTTGGAGCATGTTAAGACACCAGAAATGGTCGAAAAATTGCTTCAAGAGTCTATTTCTCAAGATCAATGGTCCGCCACGATTCAAAAGCTAGAGACAGCCAAGCTTGTTGAACAGTTAGCATTAAACTCAGTGTTTTCTAAAAATGGAACATCAATTACTCTAACGTTAAGAGCGAGTCAGGCTCACTTGAATACGGACCGTGCGCAGAGCGAACTATTACAGTCTCTCAATGCTGTACTCGGAGAAGAGTGTCATTTGAGCGTTGAAATCGGTGAGGGTGGAGAAACGCCTCTAGAACTACGAGAAAGATTGTATCAAGGCAAGTTGAAAGACGCGTTTACCAGTTTGGAAAACGATGCCAACGTACAGTTTATCGAAAAGCGTTTTGCTGCGGAGCTCGACAGAGACAGCGTTCGTCCTATCTAGAACACTATTCGTTTAGTGACCGGCATATCATCGCAGATAATCAAATCTGAGAACTGAACATCGAGGGGTTGAATCGCATTGTTTTAACCCCCATTTAGGCACGTATAGCTTAATTAATTTTAATAAACCAATTAGACCAGAGAGTATTAACATGTTTGGTAAAGGCGGTATGGGCAACATGATGAAGCAAGCCCAGCAAATGCAAGAGCGCATGCAAAAGCTTCAAGAAGAAATCGCAAATATGGAAGTTACAGGTGAGTCAGGTGCTGGCCTTGTAAAGGTAACGATCACTGGTAGTCACAGCGTTCGCCGTGTTGATATCGATGAAAGTTTAATGGAAGACGATAAAGAGATGCTTGAAGATCTTATCGCTGCTGCTTTCAACGATGCGGCTCGTCGTGTTGAAGAAACTCAAAAAGAGAAAATGGCTGGCGTAACTGGTGGAATGCAACTTCCACCAGGTATGAAGATGCCTTTCTAAGTAACTTATTCTTAAAGATTAATTCAAGTAATGGTTTGTTGTGAACGAACGGTTACCTGAAAATCAGAACGGTTAAATATGCGTACCAGTCACATGCTGGAGCATCTGATGGAGGCCTTACGTTGTCTACCTGGGGTTGGTCCCAAGTCGGCGCAGCGTATGGCCTTTCATTTGTTACAGCGCGATAGAAAAGGCGGCCTACAGTTGGCTGAAGCTCTTAGCCAAGCAATGACTGAAATTGGTCATTGTAATGAGTGCCGTACTTTTACCGAAGAAGATACTTGCCATATTTGTACTAATCCTAAACGTCAGGATAACGGTCAGATATGTGTAGTAGAAAGCCCTGCAGATATTGCAGCAATTGAAGCTACTGGCCAATATTCAGGTCGTTACTTTGTGTTGATGGGGCATCTTTCACCATTAGATGGTATTGGTCCAAGTGATATCGGTCTCGATGTTTTGGACTACCGCTTACGCCGTGGTGATATCTCTGAAGTAATCCTAGCGACGAACCCGACAGTTGAAGGGGAAGCAACAGCGCATTACATCGCAGAGCTGTGTAGTGCCCATGAAGTGAACGCAAGCCGTATTGCTCATGGTGTTCCCGTTGGTGGTGAGCTAGAGCTGGTGGATGGCACTACGCTTTCTCACTCCTTACTCGGTCGTCATAAGATCTAAAAAAGCCGCTTGGTGAATTATCACTAAGCGGCTTTTCTTTTACCTGCATAGGTAGAAGCGACGATTAAGACGACACTACCACCTAACACCACCCCAAATGTTCCGACCATTTCTAACGTATACCTATTCATAACCATTCTTATTAATCTGGAATAGTCTCAACAAGACGTTGAGATTTCGAAAATTTGTGAAATCTGGGGGGATATAAGAGCAAATACGCTTAGGTAATCGCTTCTAACTCGATAAGGTTATCGAGTGCTTCTTGGTCCGTCTTTCCACAAACACTAGGGCAGGCTTTGAACTGATGGCACACTTTAGGGCGTGAAGGTTGCCCGAATAACTTACATAGGTCTTGTTCATTTAATTGGATGCAGCGTACACCAGCAGGTTTGCCATTAGGCATTCCAGGAATAGCAGATGTAATACTCGGAGCGATACAACAAGCTCCACAACCTAAACGACATTCCATCAAATTAAACTCACTAAATAACAGGGGGCGCGATAGTAGCAAAAAATGATGAGAGTGACAGCTGTTGATTGAATCAAAGAATGAACAATTATTATCCTTGAACTTTTTATGGGCTAGCGGTATAACACGCACCCCAGTAAACAAGTATGAAGTAATCCTATGACGAACCCATTTTGGCAAGAAAAAACACTAGAGCAGATGACAGAGGATGAGTGGGAATCACTGTGTGACGGTTGTGGTAAGTGTTGCCTACATAAACTAATGGATGAAGATAGTGATGAAGTCTACTACACCAACGTGGCGTGTAGCTGGTTAAATGACAAAACATGTTCGTGTAAAGATTACCCGAACCGCTTCACGTCAGGTGAAGAGTGTTTGAAGCTGACTCGTGACAAGATCGATGAATTTCATTGGCTACCAGACACCTGTGCTTACCGTCTTCTATCAGAATCTAAGCCGATTCCCAAATGGCACCCATTGATCACGGGTTCTAAATCAGAGATGCATGCAGCAGGTGAAAGCGTTCGTAATCAAGTGGTATACGAAATTGATGTAGTTGATTGGGAAGACCACATATTGAACCACCCGAATCGCTAGTTATTCTAAAAACAGCCGCTCTTGAGCGGCTGTTTTGCTATTCGGTAGTACCAAAAAAAACCAACAACTAGAATCAAAAAACGCCCCGAAGGGCGCTTGCTTAAACGAGTAAAAAGTTCAGGCTAGTTTACTTGTTGTTTAATGTACTCACCCAGTTCTGAGTGGTGCATGATTTTCGAAACTGGCAGTATTTTCTCTGCTGGGCCCCAAGCAAAAACGTTCACTGGTGTGTGAGTGTGTGTGCCTGTACCCCAAACGATGTTTTGACCTGTTGCTTGTTCACGAGCAAGTAAATTGCCACGGTCGTTATAAGGGAAGAACGCATCAAAATCGTTGATAGCAGGCACTTCTTCTGCAGACAAGTATTTGTGCTGAGCCAATCGGTATGGGTTCGGCTTACTGGCTAATATGTTTTTCGCCTGTTCCGCTGTGATAGGGAACTCACTATTCTGGTTGACGATCTCAGCCAGCTTTTCAGGTGTTTGCTGCGCTTTATCCAGCTTCTGATATTCGCTGATCATGCCATAGTAGCTTTGTTTCTGATTATATAAACCATCTAGAATGTCGAATGCACCAAAGTTAAAGTTGGGTGCATAGTCGCGATCAGCGAAAGCTTCGCCAGAACGTTTCTGTGGTTTTGGTAGGTTGTCAGAAGAGTAGCTAAACCCGAAAGAACCCGTTTCGTGGTCTGCGGTCACTATCACGATCGTGTCTTCACGATCTTTTGCCCATTCATACACCGTTTGGATCGCTTCATCAAACTTGAGCAGTTCATGCAGCATAGTGCCGGCATCGTTACTATGGCCCGCCCAGTCGATTTGACCGCCTTCAACCATTAGGAAAAAGCCGTCTTCATCTTTGGATAAGACGTTGAGTGCTTTTTGTGTCATCTCTTTCAAGCTTGGCTGAGTACGGTCGCCACTTTTTTTCTTGTTGCTGTAAGCGATGCCGTCATCCATGCCTGAGTAGGCGAACAGGCCAAGTAGCTTATCGCCTTTAGCTTCTTCTAACATGCTACGGTTAAACGCCAGTTGGTAGCCGTCCTTTTCTGCTTCAGTTAGAAGGTTACGGTCGTCTTTACGTTTTGATTTTAGGTAAACATCGCCCTGAGTCAATTTCTCAAGTTGCTTGTAGGTTTCGCCTTTGTCATTGGTCGATTTTGGAATCCAGTGACGTAGCCCGCCTGAAAGCATTACATCAACGCCCGTTTCTAGCATGTCGTTAGCAATTTGGTTTTCGAGTGAACGGTGAGGTTGGTGAGCCGCAAAAGAAGCGGGTGTCGCGTGAGTTAAACGCGTGTCGGACACTAGGCCAGTTGCTTTGCCTGCTTTTTTGGCTTTCTCAAGTACCGTCTCGACATGATTGCCTTGCGAGTCAATGCCAATCACTTCTGAACCACTATAGATACCCGTTGCAAGCATGGTTGCAGAACAAGCGGAATCTACCACAATCGCATCTTCTGGGTGAGTCAGGGATGAACCAATGACCCCTTCTTGAGCTAATTGGTAAAGGGCGGTTTTATTCCCTTTATAAATGGAATTTGGCGCCTGGTTCGCGTAGGTTTCCAATAAGCCAACTTGCTGAGGTCCCATACCATCACCAATCATCAGAATGACGTTTTTGATTTCTGCTGAAAGTACGTTGAATGAGAGTGTTGAGGTTGCCACTGCGGCAATGATTGGTTTAATAATGTGCTTCATTAGTTGTCCCTTTTCATATAAGCCGGATGATTAGAACATCAAAACATGTCAAAGTCGTTTCACATTTGTTTCATAATTATAAATTTGAGTAATAACTCAAAGTTCTGAGAGAACATAAAAAAAGGCTCACATTTCGGTGAGCCTTTTGCTTACTTAGGAGTGTCCAAGTAAATGGACGACGTTATGGCTAATGTTAAGCAAGTGGTAGTTGCGTAACCACTTGATTGAATGCAATTCGAGCATTCTGAGCTTGCTCAGATAACTCGATCTTCTTAGCTTGTGCGGTACTTAGATTACTCTCGGCCTGCTCAAGTGCTTGTTGCAGATTCTCTGGTAATTCGTGAGTTTCCATTTGTGAACCTTGTTCTAACACATAAGCGCGAATTTCTTTCTTCACTGTAGCAAGTTCTTTGTATGCAATACGCTCCAGTTCAGCGGCATCTTGTGCTGCATCTCTTTCTTTCTCAAACTGAGCCAGTGCCATACCTTCTGCAGACCATGGATCCATGTCTGGCAACTCTTCGATGTTAATCGTTGGTTCGATGTACGCATCTTGGTGGCGCAGGTCGAGGTTAGTCGCACGAACTGCTGAGATCATCAGCATCACAGAAATAACAAGCAACGGTAAACCACCGACAATTGCCGCGGTTTGTAGTGTACTTAAACCACCCAAGAACATCAGAATCGTTGGTAAGAACGACAGAGTGAATGCCCAGAACATACGGTTCCAACGCATTGGTTCTTCAGTCACATTGTTTTGAACCACAGACGCAAGGATGTATGAGATAGAGTCAAACGTCGTTGCTGTAAAGATGATACAAAGCAGAGTGAATACCGCGATAACTAGAGTGCTCATCGGCAGTTGCGCTAGCATCGAGAAAATGGCCTTAGTTGCGCCTTCGGCATTCAGGATAGCAACCACATCGAGTTCACCGGAAAGTTGTAGTGATAATCCGTAGTTACCTAGGATCATGAAGAACAAGAAACACCCTAGTGAACCGAAGAAGATAGAACCTGACACCATTTGTTTGATGGTTCTGCCGCGAGAGATACGCGCAACAAACAGACCCATACTCGGTGCAAATACTAACCACCATGCCCAGTAAAAAATGGTCCAGTCTTGTGGGAAGTGGGTGTTTTCAAAGGTACCGTAACCTCCAAATGGTTCTGCCCATGTCGCCATCACGAAGAAGTTAGACAGTAGGCGACCAATTGAATCTAAACCAGTTTCAAGCATGAAGATGGTTGGACCCGCAATCAACACGAAAACCAGTAGACCCATCGCACCCCAGAAATTGATATTACTTAGAATCTTGATGCCTTTTTCTAATCCTGCATAAGATGAGTAAGCAAAAATCGCAGTACACACTAAAAGCACCATCACTTGCGTTAGGTTATTTTTAGGTAGACCAAATAGGTGGTTCAGACCTTCAGTAATAAGAGGGGCTGCTAAACCTAATGTTGTCGCCGCACCGCCAAGTAGGCCGAAAATGAATAGGATATCGACGATTTTTCCAGGTACGCCTTTACTGCGGTGCTCACCAAGAACAGGCATCAGCGCACTAGAGATCTTTAGAACGGGCTGTTTACGAACATAGAAAAAGTAAGCAATAGGAATTGCAGGGATTAGATAGATAGACCAAGCAATAGGTCCCCAGTGGAACAAACCGTAAGTTGCTGCCCAGCGAACCGCCTCTTCGCTGCCCGGCTCTAGTTGGAAAGGAGGTGATTGGTAGTAGTAAGCCCACTCAATACAGCCCCAGTACAGGATACTTGCACCGATACCACCACAAAATAGCATTGCAGCCCATGATGCTGTTTTGAATTCAGGCTCTTCATCAGCTTCTCCTAGTTTGATTTGTCCCATATCACTGAAGACAACGTAAACCATAAATGCGCAGGCAGCGAGACCTAAAGCAAGATAGAGAAATCCAAGCTGATCTGTCATGAATGTTTTTGCAACCGCAATCCAGTCTGCGCCCTGAGTCGGGAACAAAATGAGCGGGAAAACTATCGTGAGTAGGAGTGCAATTGCACCAAAGAAGGTTGGCTTATCAATAAGCTCAAAAGCGTTTTTCACGAGCATAATTCCATTAAAATGAGAGAGGAATTATGGAGTGAACTCATTTTTTAGGGCAAATCGAATCTATTGTCGTAACAACAAATAGATTTAATTCATGAGGGGAGGGCGTTAAACCAGAGCGAGAAGGATCCCACCAACGGTTGCCGCTGCGGACAGGTATTGCCCTGCAGAATAAGAACCATCGTCCTCTTCTTCAATCTTATCTGGGTGATCCATACCTAAAGCGCCATGAGCAAATGACTCAACCTTATCGGTAACGGTCGCGTTTTCAGCTTCGACCTTTTTGGCTTCTTTATCGATCTCTTTAAGGGCAGATAATAGGGCTTTGCCTTCATCAGAAAGCTTCACGGTATTTTGCTCAACCTTAAGAGGTGCAGGCTTTTCAGCTTCATTGCTTTTAGCTTGTGCGCTCATTTGCGAAGGTGAATACAGCTGAGTGTTACTCGTTCCTACTGGCGTCATATCGCTCTCCTTACCTATCCTTAAATATAGTATCGGCAGAGGTGTGAAAAACTTGTGCAATTAATCATCGATAGTGATGCTTTTTATTCGCACATTACATTTTCTTCTGCTTAATCAAAACCGCTTGGTAATTAAGCAATTCCTATGCCGATATTAATATTTAACTTAGAGCGCTATTGAACAAACTTTTAGCGTGCCAGACTTCTAGGTTACCAGGTTTCTCGCTTACCAGACTTCAACTTAAATAAAGCTTAAGGCTGGATTGAGAATGTATTTAGTCGCACTTGAGATCAGAACCGCGTTTAGATAGGTGCTTGTATGCCTTCATTCGGTTCTCTTTTTGAACAAAGCGAGCGGGAGGCGAAAGTACTTTTAGTTGGTAGTCGCTCGTATCCGCTGATAACTCTTCAATAGGGCTGATAACGACCACTTTCAAATCAGGGTTACGACGTAGAATCGATACTGCCGTCCCTAAACCACCCTCGGTGTGGAACTTGCCAGCCACATGAATTACTTGTTTATTCGGATTCGACGCTAGGTAATCCACAATCGACTCTGCCATGGTTTCGTCCCACGTTACCTGAGCGGCAAACTGCTTTTCTGTTTGCTCTGGGGTGCCGTGATGCATCGAAGCCATGAACTTTTCTTTGTAAGGGCTATCACCAGTATCCACTTCGGCAGCAATCCATTGGCGTTGCTCGGTCGATAACTGGTCTAGGTAAGACAATCCTTTACGGCCAATACACTGAACAAATGGCTTTGGTGCATTTGCCGCAATAACATCGACGTCGTTGGCTTTTGCGAACTCAACTAACGCGCGGTAATCACTTTCGTAATTTGGCCAAGCTGCCGCTTGAGACATGAGAGTTTGTTCACCAATTTTGCCGCTTAAGTATTGGTCGAGTGTGGTTTGGTGTTCTCGAGTGAACTGTTCCATTGAAAGCGCAATGTTTGATGTGGCGTTGCGGCGCGCTTTTAAGAAGTCGGTTTGAAAGCGATGGATTGCCGAGTGAGTGTGCCATTCACCAATAAGAACCACATCAGCGTCAATCAACTGCTCAGGTAAAGCATTGAGAGAAAGCGTTTCACCTTGTGGAGAAGCAAGCTGGTAATCATAGAATGTGGAAATGGTTTCCGTTTGCGTGTTAGCCACTTTTTGAGAAGTGCTGTTTGAAGGTTGATTAGCACAAGCCGTGAGCAGGGTAGCTAATCCGATAAGAATAATACGTTGCATGAAATGCCTCCTTGAAGAACACGCATACTAAAGGAGGCAAGATTAGATTTCAATGCAAACGATAATCAATATCAATTAAATGTGTTTGCGATACACTCTTAGCATAAAGTCTGCTTCACAGTTGAATTGCTCAGCTTCGGTGAGTTGTTGTTTAAATTCCTCAGTCGCTTTCCAAGCAAACGGCGTCATCTGTAGCAGGTCGAATGCATCTGATCCCGATAGTTCCATTACATAGTTTAGTTGCTCTTGGTGCTCAAGCGTAAAACCTTCGATCACTTCTGGATCTTCGTCATGCAAGCGAACACCATCATAAATCGCATCACGCAGTTGGTATAAGTGTCGACTGGCTGGTGTCACAGTGATCACGACGCCATTATCTTTGATGGTACGTTGCAGCTCTTCAGCCTTACATGGCGCGTAAATGCGCAGAATGCCATCTAAGCTGTTTTCAGCAAAGGGGAGACGATGACTAGAAGCAACAGAAAAGTCGACAGCAGGGTAGCGCTTAGCGGCGTATTTGATAGCAATCTTTGAAATATCTAGGCCAAAAATAGCGCTGTTTTTATTTTGAAGATTCAACGCGATTTCGTTGGTGTAATACCCTTCGCCACAGCCAATATCCAACAGGCTAGGATCAGAGTCTGGCAGGTAGCTTGAGCATAAGCCGATTACCGCTTGGCGCATTGGGTGGTAATGGTTGCCTTCCAGGAAGCGACGACGTGCCTGCATCATCTCTTTATTGTCACCTGGATCTTTTGAGCGTTTGTGGTGTGCTGGCATCAAATTGACATAGCCTTCTTTCGCTAGGTCGAACTGATGGTTCTTTTCACACTTAAACGTACGATCGTGTTGAGACAAAGGTTGGTGACACAAAGGGCATTGGTAAGTCATGACGCTCTCAGGGGCATAGAGTTGGGCGCAAATTCTACCAAAAAGGTCTGCATCAGGCTAAATAAAAAGACGAAAACATTCGCTCTTAGAGTGATGAGTTTAAGTACTATTTCAATCAAAATCATAGCATTAGGTTTAGATCACGTTTATCTGATTTTTTTATGGGTATCGTTCCCTCCTTCCTACTGTTTAATTAGAAGCTGATATGACAAAGAAAATCATCTTAGACACAGATCCGGGCATCGATGATGCAATGGCAATCCTATTTGCAGAAGCGCACCCGGATATTGACCTGATGGGCATCACCACGGTTTATGGTAATGCGACGATAGACAACGGTACTCGGAATGCTCTCTATTTGAAGCAGAGATTTGGTATGAACGCGCTCGTGGCTAAGGGGACGGATAAACCCTTAATCAGAGATCCCGTTGGAGCCACGGTTGTTGTGCATGGCGAGGAAGGTTTTGGTGATGTAAAAGCGCCAAGTTCGTTAGATGTCACAGCGATTGATAAGCCAGCTTATCAGTTCATTGTCGACAGTGTTAGAGCTGAACCGGGAGAGGTTACTCTTGTGGCGGTTGGCCCTCTTACTAACCTCGCACTCGCTCTGGAAGCCGACCCAGAAATTGTCGATTTGGTAAAAGAAGTGGTCGTTATGGGAGGCGCGTTCGGTGAAAATGACCATAGAGGTAATGTGACTCCATTTGCTGAAGCGAATATCCATGATGACCCTCATGCAGCCGACAAGGTATTTACTGCCTCATGGCCTGTTGTGATTATCGGTCTTGATGTTACTGAGGAGAGCTTTTTTACTCGCCAATACCTAGATGATTTGCGAGACGAAGCTGGGGAGGTTGGACAGTTCATCTGGGATGTCAGCCGTTACTACTTAAAGTTCTATTCCGAAAAAGTAGGCATGGAAGGGTGTCATGTTCACGATCCTTCAGCGATTGCTTATGTTATACAACCATCTCTGTTTACCTGTCGTAGTGGCTCGGTCAGAGTCGTGACTGATGGCCCAGCTGAAGGGATGACAATTCAGAAAGGTGACCAACGTAAATATATGAATGATGAGTGGAGCCCGTTCCCTGCTCAAAAAGTCGGAGTTAAAGTGGACGACAATACGTTACTGTCACTCTATCGAGAAACTTTAGTTCACTATTCACAGCAGTAGAGCTAATTGATAGCCATCATAGTATTGTCAATAAGTCGCTTAAAAAAGTAGCTGTAAAAAAGGCCGGATGAGCCGGCCTTTAAATATTCTTATTGAGTCGCTTACTGAGCGGCAATCACCGTAATCAGTTGGTGATTTTCGCCAGGCTGTAGCGTTTTTCCTGCTTCTAGGCTTGGTGCATGCAGTGTTGATTCTACGCACAGCATGGTTAGGTAACCGTCGTCTTGCATGTCGCCCATACTTGCAGCGCCTTCAGCCCAAGGGTTCCATAGTACGGCAGAGTTATGACCGTGGTTTTCAACTGTTAGCGTGCGATCCAGCTTCTTGTCAGCAACAAAGATTTGCGCTTCTGGTTGTGTGTAAACACGGTCAATCGTGTCGGTCAGTACCAGTTCAGATCCACCTTGGCAGATCTTGCCACCTTGTAGGCTATCGATGTACTCAGCGCCCATACCTGTTGTGGTTGTGGTGTGAATATCACCAACGTTTAGGTAAGTGTGCAAGGCACCAGAGAAAGTCCATGGCTGAGAATCAGTGTTTTTCACATCCAAAGTTACTTTTAGTTGGTCGCCAATCTCAACGTTCAATCGAGCATCGAATTGATGAGGCCATACTGCCAGCGTCGCTTCGTTAGGTTTCAGACCTAAGCTCACAATCACGCCAGCTTCGCTTTCACGATGCTCAACCAATTGCCACTCACTTGAACGAGCAAAGCCATGAGCAGGTGCTGCAATGCGACCAAACCAAGGCCAACATACCGGAATACCGCCACGTAGAGCCGTTTTTCCGTCGAATTTAGCTTGTTGGCTCATCCAAACCAGGTCTTCTTGACCTTGTGGCTGGAATGACACGACATGACCGCCAAACAACGAAATCGCAGCGTTTGCTTTATCGTGGATAACGCGAACCAGTTTTACACCTTCGTGTTCAACGATAGTGACGTTATCAGAAAGTACCGCTAGTGCAGGTAGAGTAGATAAATCCATTACATGATCCTTCTAAGGAAATTGAATTCAAATGCTGACTAGAGTGATGCTTGATTTTTCATGAGTAACAAGCAGAGTAAGTATTAGAATTGAATTTTGCGTTTGGGCTATCTTGATGAGTTTAGATAGATGCGGTTTAAAAGATAGCAGGTATTAAAAAGGCGACACTAAGGTCGCCTTTTTCAAAGTCTGCTCAAAGCAGTCTTCGCTAATGCTTATCTAAAGCGATTTCTAAAAAGAAATTACTTAGAGATGTGAGCGATTAGGTCTAGAACTTTGTTTGAGTAACCGATTTCGTTGTCGTACCAAGATACAACTTTAACGAATTTGTCAGTTAGAGCAACACCAGCTTTAGCATCGAATACTGAAGTTTGAGTTTCGCCGATGAAGTCTTGAGAAACAACTTGGTCTTCTGTGTAGCCTAGAACGCCAGCCATTTCGCCTTCAGAAGCTTCTTTCATTGCAGCACAAATTTCTTCGTAAGATGCAGCTTCTTTTAGGTTAACAGTTAGGTCAACTACAGATACGTTAGCAGTTGGTACACGGAAAGCCATACCAGTTAGAAGGCCGTTTAGTTCTGGAAGAACAACGCCTACAGCTTTAGCAGCACCAGTTGAAGATGGGATGATGTTTTGAGAAGCACCACGGCCACCGCGCCAGTCTTTAGCAGAAGGGCCATCTACAGTTTTTTGAGTTGCTGTAGTAGCGTGAACAGTAGTCATAAGACCAGACTCAATGCCCCACTTATCGTTAAGTACTTTAGCGATAGGTGCAAGACAGTTAGTCGTACAAGAAGCGTTAGAAACGATGTCTTGGCCAGCGTAAGATGCTTGGTTAACGCCCATTACGAACATTGGAGTTGCATCTTTAGAAGGACCAGTAAGAACAACTTTCTTAGCACCAGCAGTGATGTGCTTACGTGCAGTCTCGTCAGTTAGGAAAAGACCAGTTGCTTCAGCAACTACGTCAACGTCGATAGCATCCCACTTAAGATCTTCTGGGTTACGTTCAGCTGTAACACGTACAGTTTTACCGTTAACGATTAGGTTACCGCCTTCAACTTCAACAGTACCGTTGAAACGGCCGTGAGTTGAGTCGTACTTAAGCATGTATGCCATGTACTCTACGTCGATTAGATCGTTAATACCTACTACTTCGATGTCTGCACGCTCTTGAGCTGCGCGGAATACGAAACGGCCGATACGGCCAAAACCGTTAATACCTACTTTGATAGTCATTGTAGTTGCTCCACAACTTAATTTCTGATTAAAGATAACTGGTAGTAAAATTACAGAATCCAGTATACATCTGCAATAGATAATCCGACTTAACTTGTTTAAAGTCAAAAAAAAGCGCCGCTTTTCTTAACAATTGGGTGTAAGTGGTTGAAAATTGACCATTGCGAATGGCTCTGTACCCTTCCAGTTGGGTAAAATACCCCTAAATGATGATTCATTTATGAGTGTATATGTACAATGTTTTCTAGTGAGAAAGTATGTGCTACAAAATGACTTACATGCAAGCCTTTATAGAAAAAAGTAAATATAATAAATGAGAATGTGGAGATATATTAACGTGATTCAAAAGGAAGAAAACATGATAAAGCCTGATGAATACTGGCGCGAGCGCCTATCAGACGACGAGTTTGCAGTGTGTCGTCAACGTGGTACTGAAGCCCCATATAGCGGTAAGTTACTACACAACCAAGAGACGGGGATCTATAGTTGTACATGCTGCGAAAGCCCTTTGTTTCTGTCGGATAACAAATACGACTCTGGGTGCGGTTGGCCTAGTTTTGATGCCCCTGTGACGGATGAAGCCGTACGCTATATAGAAGATCTAAGTCACGGAATGAAACGTGTAGAGATCCGTTGTACTGCTTGTGATAGCCATTTAGGTCACGTTTTCCCTGATGGTCCGAAGACAACCGGTGAGCGATTTTGTGTTAATTCGGTGTCGTTAATTTTCAACAAAAATGACAAAAATACGAAATAACTTGTCACTATTGTTTAATCCTTACAGATCGCATTTGTCGATTAAGGAACCTTGAACGACTCATATTACAGAGTTAACTCTAGTACAAATAAAAACAGCTACCATCATGGTAGCTGTTTTTATTTTTAATATGTGGGAACGGCAAGCTCAATAATTTGGGATTACGGAAGAGCTGTACACTCCATCTTCAATGGCTTCGACAATTTTATCAGCGTCTTTGTTTAACTGTTTGTATTTTGGCTTGGCGAAACGATAAAGAACAGCCAACTCCGCTTCAGATGCTATCGGTACATTAAATTCTTTAGCTACCATTGCCCACACGTACGCTTTTTCCATGTGACCTAGGCTGTGGTTGATGCTGGCCATAGACTTGAAGATTTCAGTATTAACGATTGAACCATTAGATAATGTCAGGGCATTATTGAGCAATTTTAACGTTTTAGCATGATCTCTCGTGGTATAGAAAGTCGCTAAGGCATACTGCATTTCTGCGGTATTTAAGGCTTCTTTTCCTTCTAACTGTAAGAAACTGCGCCTTGCACTGATGTCGCCAGTTTGTGACCACAAAAAGTAGAGTGTTTCAGGCGTGTCTGATTGAGCGAGTTCTTCAACAATGCGTTCAGACTCTTCAATGCTGTGCATTAAAGAAGTAAAGCGGCGTTCTTGAAGTTTGGATTGGTCAATCGTCTCGATCTGTGCGGCAAGCTCTAGGCATTTCTTATAGGCAGTGACCAGTTTAAATTCTTTAATCTTATTGGTTTCGGTTGGTTGTTTTTGGACTTCAAATCGATGCCATATAAGGTCGGTACGCGCAACGCGACATTGACCGTCATTCATGTTCAATTGCTCACACTGTAACGCCGGGTTGCTTTGGCACAACTGATCGGTATTTTTGTTCCCTTCAAGACACCCAACTAAAGTGAGAGGCAATATGCCAACCGCCAACCATTTCATAATTTTCATATTCCTTCACTTGTGATCAAATACACTTATTTTCGGTCAGGTTCTTGACTCAATTCTGTTACGGGTTATTTTCTGGTGAAAATTGTTAAAACTAAGGCTTTTACCATGGATGCAGAACAACTTCTTAGCGCAATGACTCCCGAAGTCTACGAACGTTTAACTTACGCTGTTGAAACGGGTAAATGGCCAGAAGGTACGGTGCTCTCAAAAGAACAGCGCGATTCGTGTATGCAAGCGGTTATGTTATACCAATCTAAACATAACTCTGAAGCTCAACATATGACAATTGCAGCTGGCGGTGAGATGAGTTTTAAATCTAAGTCTGAACTAAAGAAACAGTTTAAATCAGACCAAGAAGATATTGTTAGGGTTAACCCAAATCATTAATCTTAAATTACAACAAAGGGGTGGCACTGTGCCATCCCTTTTATTGTTAAGTTGTTTATTTGTAAGCAATAAAACGACTTAGTTCACGTTAAAATCTTTTGATTATCGTGAAGAGACAGGATTCACATCAAGGTCTTGGATCAACGAACAGTTAACAATCTTATAAGTTCATCTCACCACGTAACACTTGTTGCATCTGAATCTTCACTTCTTCGTAGCTCAAGTTTTGGCTTAGTAGATAGTGTAACTTCGCTAGTGCCGCTTCTGGGGTCATATCGTAACCACTGATTACACCTGCTTCCGCCAAGGCACAGCCTGTTGCGTACCCCCCCATGTTGACTTTACCCGCCAAGCATTGAGTTAAGTTCACCACAATGACACCTCGCTCTGAGGCCTCTTTTAAGTGTTGAAGAAGTTCGGGGTTTTGTGGGGCGTTGCCTACACCAAAAGTAAGCAGAATCATTGCGTTAACAGGCTGTAGTAACGTGTTACGGATCACTTCGTGTGAGATGCCTGGGTACATAGTGATGACGCCGATAGGTTGCGGAGTAATGTTATGAACCTTGAAATCACCTTCCGGTTGTTCGTTTACCTTTACGTTATTGCTAAGTTGGATGTTGATACCCGCTTCTAGCAATGGGGTCAGGTTTGGGGAGGTAAACGCATTGAAGCCATCAGCGTGTGATTTGGTGCTGCGGTTGCCACGCATCAATTTGTTGTTGAAGAACAGTGTCACTTCGTTGATAGGGTAGTTCGCCGCGATGTGCAGTGCGTTCAGTAGGTTGGCTTGTCCATCTGAACGTAGTTCTGCGAGTGGAATCTGAGATCCCGTTACAATCACAGGCTTGCCTAGGTTTTCTAACATGAACGACAGCGCAGATGCGGTGTAAGCCATAGTGTCTGTGCCATGCAGGATAACGAAACCATCGTATTTATCGTAGTTCGCCCGGATATCATCAGCGATAGTCTGCCAATCAAGCGGCGTCATATCTGAAGAGTCCATTAACGGAGAGTATTCATGAATGGTGTACTCAGGCATCTCTGGGCGATGGAATTCAGGCATGCCAGCTAGCTGCTTGTCCATGAAACCTGCGACTGGGACATAACCGTGATCAACAGATTTCTGCATGCCAATAGTGCCGCCAGTGTACGCGATATAGATGTGTTTTCTTTCCATAGCGATTAATACTTAGTGTGATATAGGGAACAGGGAGGCGATTATAGCGAATTGTCATGCAATAAAAAGAGGCACCTAACACAGAGGCGCCTCTTGGTTATTGGTTTAGCTTATTGAACTTGGCAGTTTAAGCAAAAAGCATAACGGCCTTGTGGGTCGTTAAAGTTGCCTAACAGTTGGCTATCTTGAGCTAGCTGCTGAGTAACTGGCTGTAAACTGCTTGGTATCATGGATTGAATATCAAGACCAATCGACATCTGAACTTGATTCATGAATTCTTGAATAAATTGTTCAGTTGCTGAAAGAGGCTCTTCTACCCAGTAAATGTTGTAGGCTTCTAACTCGGCAAGCGAAGCTGCCGCTGCAATCGCATCATCAAAATCACCAATTTCATCGACTAGGCCTCTCTGCATCGCATCTTGACCTGTCCATACTCGACCTTGAGCGATCTCGTCGACGGAACCAATGTCCATGCCGCGATTTTCTCCAACCAGGCTGATAAAACGGCGGTAACCATTTTCAATGCCCATTTGGAAAGCGTCTTTAGCACCATCACTTAGTCCTGTCGTAATACCCAGATCGGAGAAGGGTGATGTACCAACGCCATCAGTGTAAACACCAATGTCATTTAGTCCTTTTTCGAAGGTCGTGATAACGCTGAAGATGCCAATCGAGCCCGTTAGTGTGGTTGGTTGAGCTAAGATTTTGTCCGCGCTCATAGAGATCCAATAACCACCAGAAGCGGCGAGGCTAGACATAGAGACGACAACAGGTTTGCCTGCTTGTTTGATTGCTTCTATTTCATTACGTATTACTTCTGAAGCAAATGCGCTGCCACCGGGGCTGTCTACTCGAAGTACGACGGCTTTCACTTTGTCGTCGTTACGAGCTTGGCGAAGTAGTGCGGCAGTCGTGTCCCCACCAACCGTACCACGTGGTTGCTTACCATCCATAATGGCACCACTGGCAACAATTACAGCAACATCATGCGATTCACTTGTTAGGTCTGGAAGCATCGTTGCACGGTATTCGTAGTAGCCAAGCGCGTTGTAGCTGTCTTGACCGTCGCTGCCAAACACATCTGCAAGTTTGAGTCGTACTTGCTGGCGAGTCGCTAGCTCATCAATTAAGCCAAGCTTTTCTGCCAGTTTTGCGATATCACCGTCTACTGACTCAAGGTCTTCCAAGAATGATTCCATGCTTGGGTTTAGAGTTTTAGCATCTATTTGGCGATTGTTGGTCACGTCATCGACGTACGCACCCCATAGTTGGCCTAACCAACGTGATGCTGACTCTTTGGAAGCATCTGACATGTCATCACGAATAAAAGGTTCGATTGCAGACTTGTAAGTGCCTACTCGGAACACATGGGTGTTCACGTCTAGCTTTTCTAATAAGGTTTTGTAATAAAGTGAGTAAGCGCTGTAGCCTTTAAGAAGGACACCACCATCTGGCGACAAGAATACTTTAGTCGCGTAGCTCGCTAGGTAGTATTGGCTCTGGTTGTAAAAGTCACCTACCGCATAAATCGGCTTACCAGCTGCTTTGAACTCGTTCAGTGCCTTAGCAATGTAACGAAGCTTGGTTAGATTGGTTTCTGGTAGCTCTTTAAGCGCTAATACAATGCCCGTTACGTTTTCATCGTCTTTGGCGTAGCGAATCGTTTCAACAATATCAAACAGTACGTTTTCTTTCGGAAAGTCTTTACCAAGCAATGACCCTGTTACGGAGTCCATCGGGTTGATATAACGGCTTTGTTCTACAATTGGACCCGATAGGTTAAGTACTAAAGCCGATTGTTGTGGAACGACCGGCTTAGTCGTAGTCGAGTGGAAGTATACAAAGTAAATGATGGCGATACTGAGTAAAAAGATGATGTTAACAAGCGCAAGACGTACAAACGTAATGAGCTTCCAAATCCCTTTAAAAATCATACCGATAAATTTGAATATTTTTTTCATTCTTTCTCCACGGTGAGATAACGTTGCCTGAACAAGCCGTAAACCATTAATCTCATAATATTAAGCTGCTTAGTATCCTACGATAATTCCCAAGCTCAAACTACACCAAGAATAGTTTATCGATATATATTCTCATTAAGTATAGGGTCTATTGACCTTTAGAGTTGGCTTTTGAAGCATGAAAATTCAAAGCACTATGATCGGTGTTACAAAAATGTAAACGGTTGTTTGAACTTTTGATGATTGAACTATAGTGTGGTCAGACCACAAGGATAAAATAATAGAAGTGATGTCTGCCATGTACCCACATTTACTTGAACCACTCGATCTTGGATTTACTCAGTTACGTAACCGTGTATTGATGGGATCAATGCACACAGGTTTAGAAGAAAATAAAGAAGGCCTACACAAACTCGCCGCGTTTTATGAAGAGCGAGCAAAAGGAGGCGTTGGTCTTATTGTTACCGGTGGTTTCTCTCCTAATTTACGTGGCAGATTAACCCCATTCAGTGCTGAATTCAGTAAAGTAAAGCACGCCAAAGCGCACCAAGTTGTTACCGAAGCTGTCCACAAGCACGGCGGTAAAATTGCGCTTCAATTGTTGCATGCAGGTCGTTATGCGATGCACCCATTCGCGCAAAGTGCTTCTGGCATTAAAGCGCCTATCGCTAAGTTCGCTCCAAGTGAGATGAGCCCTCGCCAAATCAAAAAGACCATTGGTGCCTTTGCCAACAGTGCCGAGCTCGCTCAAGTCGCTGGTTACGACGGCATTGAAATCATGGGCTCTGAAGGTTACTTAATTAACCAATTCATCTGTAAGCGTACCAACATGCGTTACGACGAATGGGGCGGTTCTTATGAGAAGCGTATGCGTTTCCCACTGGAGATCGTTAAATCGATTCGCGAAGCAGTGGGTGATGACTTTATTATTATTTTCCGACTGTCGATGCTGGATTTGGTTGAGCAAGGCAGCACCTTTGAAGATGTTGTTCTACTGGCTCAAAAGCTAGAAGAAGCTGGCGTTACCATTATCAATACCGGTATCGGTTGGCACGAAGCGCGCATTCCGACCATCGCGACACAAGTACCACGCGGTGCGTTCTCTTGGGTAACCGAGAAAGTAAAACCGCATGTTTCTATCCCAGTGATTACTTGTAACCGTATCAATACACCAGAAGAAGCCGAACGTATTCTCAGCTCTGGACAGGCTGATATGGTGTCTATGGCGCGTCCTTTCTTGGCGGACCCTGATTTCGTTAATAAAGCCGCTCAAGACCAAGCTCAGTTCATCAATACCTGTATCGGTTGTAACCAAGCTTGTCTTGATAACGTATTCAAAGGCAAACGAGCGAGTTGTTTGGTTAACCCTAGAGCCTGTTACGAAACGGAAATGGTTGTTCAGCCTGCGGAAGCGACTAAAACCATTGCGGTTGTGGGCGCAGGCCCGGCAGGCTTGGCTTGTGCAACGACGTTGGCACAGCGTGGGCACAAGGTTGACTTGATTGAGAAAAATGACCGCATTGGCGGCCAGTTTAGATTGGCAATGCAGATCCCAGGTAAAGAGGAGTTCAGAGAAACCATTCGTTACTTTGCCAACCAAATCGATGCGTCAGGCGTCAATTTAAAACTGGATACCGAAGCGACGTTCGAGATGTTGTTGAAGTACGATGAAGTTGTTATGGCGGCAGGTGTCGAACCAAGAAAGCTCGATATTGAAGGCATTGATCAAGAAAACGTGGTTGATTACCAAACCTTGATTCGTGATAAGACACCAGTAGGAAAAAAGGTCGCAATTGTTGGTGCTGGTGGTATCGGTATTGATGTGGCAACTATGCTGACAGAGCCGACTTCACATAGCTTGGATGACTGGCTGCATGAGTGGGGCATCGATAAGAACATGGAACACCCAGGCGGGCTTTATCCTTACCCTGATTCGTTCAGCGATAAAACGGTGTGGGTAATGCAGCGTAAAGAAGGTCGTGTTGGTAAAGGCCCGGGTAAAACGACGGGCTGGATTCACAAACGTACGCTAGAAAAACGAGGTGTGAACCTACTTGGCGGCGTGAGCTACAATAAAATTGATGACCAAGGTCTGCATATCAGCGTTGGTAAAAAAGACCAAGTGTTGGATGCCGATTCCGTTGTTGTGTGTGCAGGCCAAGTGTCGGTTCGACCATTTGAAGGTATGTGGCAAGAGTTTGGTGGCAAACTGCACGTGATAGGCGGTGCCGATTATGCCGGAGAGCTGGATGCCGTACGTGCGATTCGTCAAGGTGTTGAGCTAGCTATTAAGTTATAGAATCAGCTATCAAACGGTA